>CAMLKR010000092.1 GCA_946480565.1 uncultured Arenimonas sp.
CGCCTGGCCGACTACACCCAGGCGATCATGGATTTCGGCGCCACCCTGTGCACCCGCCACGACCCGGCCTGCGTGCTCTGCCCGCTGCAGGACGACTGCGTCGCGCGCATCGAGGGCCGCGTCGAGCAGCTGCCGGAAGCCAAGCCCGGCAAACCCCTGCCACAGCGCCGCACCCTGATGCTGCTGGTGCGCGATGCCGAGGGCCAGGTGTTGCTGGCCCGGCGCCCGCCGACCGGCGTCTGGTCGGGCCTGTGGTCCCTGCCCGAGGCCGGCGACCACGACGAGGCCCGCGCCTTCCTGTCGCGCCACGCCGGCGCCGACTTCGACGCCGCCGAAGCGCTGCCGCTGATCGAACACACGTTCAGCCACTACCGCCTGCACATCGAACCGATGAGCTGGCGCGTGCCCAACTCCCCGCCCGCGGTGGGCGACAATAGCGACCTGCGCTGGCAGCCTTTCGAACGCCTGTCCGATCTGGGCCTGCCGGCCCCCGTGAAAAAACTGCTGGGAAGCCTGGAACCATGAGCCGCACCGTCTTCTGCGAAAAGCTGCAGCGCGAAACCGAGGGCCTGGCCTTCGTGCCCTGGCCCGGCGCCCTGGGCAAGCGCGTGTTCGAACACATCGGCCGCGAGGCCTGGCAGCAGTGGCTGGCGCACCAGACCATGCTGATCAACGAGAACCGCCTCTCGCCCATGGACCCGAAACACCGGGCCTTCCTGGAGACCGAGATGGAAAAGTTCCTGTTCGGCGGCGGCGCCGAGAAGCCGGCCGGCTACGTCGCACCCGAGGCCTGAAACGACGAATCCCGCGCTTGCGGCGCGGGATTCGTCCCGGCGTCTCCGCCGTCGCGGTCAGGACTGGGCGGGTTCGCCGGCAGCCCTTTCGTCCATGCGCATCGCCTCGACGTTCACCGGGCGGATCTGGTTGATCCGGCAGATGCCCCCATTCGGGCTGTGCACGTAGCCATTGACCTTGAGGTCGGCGAAACCGCCGCTGATGGCGATCTTGAACTGCTTGTCGAGCGTTCGGCAGGCCGCGCTGGGGCGCAGGTCCACCAGCCAGGCCTTTTCCTTGCCGTTCCAGAACAGGATCTCGTGCTCCCCCAGCAGCTCCCAGGAATTGGCGAAGGCCGAACGGCTCCGCTTGCGCGGGAAGTAGGTGACATGGTCGACCGGCGCGCCCGCGTGCTTGATCGCAAGCGCCAAGCGAGCGGGATCTTTGGGATCGGCTGCCTTGGTCGGGCCGGACAGGAGGCTGCAGGCGACCAGCACGGTGGCGGACAGGGCGATCAGGGACGTCTTCATGGCGCGGCTCCTGGGGCATGGGCGGCCAGGCCGCCGGTGGGGTCGCCTGGAACCTACGCCCTGCAGACCCTACCGGGCATGAACATTCCGGCCCTGCTGCGCGTCCCCGGCGCCGCACCGGGTCCGGCCCGGAGTCGGCTTGCCTCGCCCGGGCCGGTTCCGCTAGAATCTCGCGCTCGCTCCGGCCCCGTCCGGACGCGTTTCAAGCCAGTCTCTGGCCGAGTAGCTCAGTTGGTAGAGCAGGGGATTGAAAATCCCCGTGTCGGCGGTTCGATTCCGTCCTCGGCCACCATGATTCCGGTGAAGGCCTGCGCACAGTCGCAGGCCTTCTTTTTTCCGGGCCTTCAGCCCTGCCCCGCTTCCAGGTGCGTCAGGTACAGCCGCAGGTCGAACTCCAGCTGGTGGTAGTCCGGGGCCATGTGCGTGCACAGCGCGTAGAAGGCCTTGTTGTGTTCGGCTTCCTTCAGGTGCGCGAGTTCGTGCACGACGATCATCTTCAGGAATTCCGCCGGGGCGTCGCGGAACACGCTGGCGATGCGGATCTCGCGGCTGGCCTTCAGGCGGCCGCCCTGCACGCGCGAGACCGCGGTGTGCGTGCCCAGCGCGTGTTTCATCACCTGCAGCTTGCCGTCATACAGAACCTTGCCCAAGGGCACCGACTTCCGCAGGTGCCGGTCCTTGAGGTCCTGCACGTAGTCGTAGAGCTGGCGGTCGCTGCGCACCGCGTGCGCTTCGCGGTATTTTTCCACCAGCATCGGGCCCAGCCGGCCCTTTTCGATGAGTCCGCGCACCTGCTGCAGCAGGTGCTCGGGGTAGCCGGCGAGGTATTTCAGGGGCTGCATCGGTGGGTGGGCTGGCGGCGGGTGCGTCGGCGCTATGATGTCGCGGAAATCCCCCACAAGACAGCGCGCCATGGCCAAACCCAATCCGCTCCAGGAACAGCTGCTCAAGGCGGGCCTGGCCAAGAAGTCCAAGGTGGCCGAGGCGGCGCGCGAGCAGCAGAAGGCGCGGCAGGCCAGGGAATCGACCGAATCCGACGCCTTCCGGCGCGAGGCCGAACGGGCGCGCGAACTCAAGGCCGGGAAGGACCGCGCGCTGGAAGCCGAGCGCAAGGCCAGGGCGCGCGCCGCGGAGCTCGCGGCGCAGGCGCGGCAGATCATCCTGGACAAGAAGCTGCCGCGCACCGGCGAAAGCGAATACCGCTTCAGCGCCGACGGCGCCATCCGCACCCTGCTGGTGGACGAGGACCAGCGCCGGAAACTCTCCTCCGGCGCGGTGGTGGTCGTCCGCCTGGGCGATCGCTACGAGATGCTGCCGCGCGCCGCCGGCGAGAAGGTCCGCGAACGCGACCCGGGCCTGGTCGTGCTCGACCACGGCAAGGCCGGCGACGCGCCGGCCGCGGCCAGCTCCGAGGACGACGCCTACTACGCCCAGTTCAAGGTGCCCGACGACCTGGTCTGGTGAGCCAGGCATGGGCCCGTGGGAAACCGCGCGCATGGCGGAATCCGCCCGGATGGCCTGGGCCAGTCTTTCCCGAAATCCACGGCTAGTCGGCCCGCCGCTCGCGGCACAGACTGCGGCGTCCTCCCCAACAGGATCACCCGCATGCCGCTGACCATGTCCGCCCTCGCCCAGCCCGCCGTCGACCGGGCCCTTGGCAACCTGTCCACCCTGCTCGACAAAGGCCTCGCCCACGCCCAGGCCCGCGAGTTCAATCCCGACAACCTGGTGCAGGCGCGGCTGGCACCCGACATGCTGACCCTGGCCGGCCAGATCCAGCGCGCCAGCGACACCGCCAAGGGCCTGGTGGCGCGCCTGGCCGGGGTCGACAACCCCGCGTTCGCCGACGAGGAAACCACCTACGCCCAGCTGCAGGACCGGGTCGCGCGCACGCTGGCCTTCGTGCGCAGCGTCGATGGCGCGCTGATGGACGGCAGCGAGACGCGCGCCATCCAGCTGCCGGTGCCCGGCCGGGTCCTGGAGTTCCCCGGCCAGGTCTATCTGATGGGCTTCGCCCTGCCGAATCTGTATTTCCACGTCACCACGGCCTACGCGATCCTGCGGCACAATGGCGTGCCGCTGGGCAAGCTCGACTACATCGGGCCCCTGGCGTAAGCCCAAGGGGAGCCCATGTCCATCCAGTCCAAGTCCCGCCGCGACGCCAGGAAGCGCAAGGACGCGAAACCGGCCAAGGCCGTGCCCGCGCACAAGCTCGGCCAGCCGCATGCCGACCTGCGCGACGAGAAGGGCAAGCTGCTGGGCGCCATCGTCTTCAAGGATGGGCAGTGGGTGCTGGGGCTGGGAGGCAAGATCGTCGGCGACACCGACAGCGCCGCGCACGTGCTGGCCATCATCAAGCGCGCTGCGGCCATGCTGCGCGCCCAGGGCCGCGAGGTGCAGCTGGTGTTTTCGGTGCCGCTGCGGGAAGCGGCCTTCGCCGAGGTGGCGCAGCTGGGGCTGACGTTCGAGCAGTTCCAGGCCCGGCTGGAGCAGGACATGGCCGGCAAGGAACCCGGCGCGGCCTGAGCCCCGGGATCTCCGTTCCGGGGCCGGTCCGTCATGCGGCCAGCCCGTACGGGCTGGTATGCTCGGACGGTTTCCAATGCCGCCGGTGCCGCCCATGCGCAAGCCCACGATCCTGCTGTCCCTGCTGCTGGTTTCCCTGCTCGCCGCCTGCTCCAGCGGCCCGCCCACGCGCATCTTCCCGCCGCAGGCCAGCCTGCAGGAACTGCGGGTGCAGGAGGACGGCCAGTGGGTCGCCCAGGTCCGAATCCAGAACTTCAGCACGGTGCCGATGCGCTTCTCGCGCCTGCAGGCGACCCTGAGCATCGCCGGCCAGGAAGCCGTGCGGCTGGACTTCGACCCCAAGCTCAGCGTCGGCCCCGGTTCGATCGAGCTGGTGCAGCACGTGTTCGCGCCGGCCGCCGGCCCGCGCGCGGCGGTCAGCGATGCCTTCGCCAACCGCCGCGCCGTGCGCTACCAGCTCACCGGGCGGCTCGCCAGCAGCGATCCGGTCACCGACGACGCCTTCGACTATTCCAGCGCGCTCAACCCGGTGCCCGGGCTGACCGGCGTGCTGCGCTGATCCCCAGAGGAAGCCCCGCATGAACCGCTATACCGCTCCCGTGCGCGACATGAAGTTCGCGCTCTACGACGTGATCGAAGCCGACAAGCTCTATGCCCGGCTCGGCGCCGAGCATGCCACCCGCGACCTGCTGGATGCGGTGATGGACGAGGCCGCGCGCTTCACCCAGACCGTGCTGGCGCCGCTCAACGGCGTCGGCGACGAAGCCGGCTGCGTGTACGACAAGGCCACCGGCAGCGTCGCCACGCCGCCGGGCTTCAAGGAAGCCTATGCGCAGTTCGTCGAGGGCGGCTGGAGCTCGCTCACCGCGCCCGAGGACATGGGCGGCCAGCACCTGCCGGAAAGTTTCGGCGCGGCGCTTAAGGAAATGATCGACGCGGCCTGCCTGGCCTGGGGCAACTATCCCCTGCTTTCGCACGGCGCCACCGAAGCGCTGAAGCACCACGGCGAGGACTGGCAGAAGCAGGTGTTCCTGAAGCCGATCATCTCCGGCCAGTGGACCGGCACGATGTGCCTGACCGAGCCGCACTGCGGCTCGGACCTCGGCCTGCTCAAGACCAAGGCCGAACCGCAGGCCGACGGCTCCTACAAGATCAGCGGCACCAAGATCTTCATCACCGGCGGCGAGCACGACTTCACCGACAACATCATCCACCTGGTGCTGGCGCGCCTGCCGGACGCTCCGGCCGGCGTGAAGGGCATATCCCTGTTCATCGTGCCCAAGGTGAAGGTGGCCCGCGACGGCACCGTCGGCGAACGCAATGCGGTGCGCTGCGGCTCGATCGAACACAAGATGGGCATCCACGGCTCGGTCACCTGCGTGATGAACTTCGACGGCGCCCAGGGTTACCTGATCGGCCAGCCGAACAAGGGCCTCAATGCGATGTTCACCATGATGAACACCGCGCGCCTGGCGGTGGGCCTGCAGGGCCTGGCGCTTATCGATCGCGCCTACCAGAACGCCCTGGCCTACTCGCGCGACCGCCTGCAGGGCCGTTCGCTCAGCGGCGCGAAGAATCCCGACAAGCCGGCCGATCCGCTGATCGTGCACCCGGACATCCGCCGCATGCTGCTCACCTGCAAGTCGCTGGCCGAAGGCAGCCGCATGCTGGCGCTGCACGCCGCGACCCTGGTGGACGTGCTCGAGCGTTCGACCGACGCCGAGGAGCGCAAGCAGGCCGACGTGCTGCTCGGTTTCCTCACGCCCATCGTCAAGGGCCTGCTGACCGAATGGGGCAACGAGTGCACCTACCACGCCCTGCAGTGTTTCGGCGGCCACGGCTACGTGCGCGAATGGGGCATGGAGCAGCTGGCGCGCGATGCCCGCATCACCACCATCTACGAAGGCACCACCGGCATCCAGGCGCTGGACCTGCTGGGTCGCAAGACCATGCAGCTGCAGGGCGCCGGCCTGCAGATGTTCCTGAAGATGATCCAGGAGTTCTGCACGAAACATGCAACCGACGCGTCGCTGACCGAGTTCGTGCTGCCGCTGGCCGAGATCGCCAAGCAGTGGGGCGAACTGACCATGGAAGTCGGCAAGAAGGCCATGGCCAATGCCGATGAAGTGGGCGCCGCCTCGGTGGACTACCTGTTCTACTCGGGTTACGTGGCGCTGGCGTTCTGGTGGGCGAAGGCGGTGGCCGCCGCCGACGCCGGCGGGCATTCCACCGATTTCAAGACGGCCAAGCGCGAGACCGCACGCTTCTACTTCGCCCGCATCCTGCCGCGCACCCAGACGCACGCGGCGGCCATGCGAAGCGGCAGCGCCAACCTGCTGGCCCTGGACGCGGCGCTGTTCGACAGCTGAGCTCTCCGCCATGGCGTCAGGCCGGGTTTACGAAACAACTACATTCGTTAACCCGGCCTGACACCACCTGGTTTTTTCTGCAGCGAACGTGAACGGCAGGAATCGGGCTTCGCCGGCCGTCCGCCTTCACGGCCTACACTCGCGTCATGGAAACGCGCATCGCCCTTCGGAAGAAGACAGGCTCCTCGCCGCGACGACGCCGTCAGGCACTGGCGCTGCTGGCGATGCTGCTGCTGTTGCTGTGGCTGCTGTTCGACTGGAACTGGTTCAAGGGCCCGGTCGAACGCCGGGTCGAGGCGGCGACCGGCCGCGAGTTCCGGATCGAGGGCGACCTGGAGGTCGACTGGGCCTGGATGCGCCCCACGGTGATCGCGGACCGGGTCGTGCTGGGCAATGCGGAATGGGCGGGCGCCTCTGAACTTTTCCGGGCCGAGCGCGCCGAAATCCGCTGGGCCCTGTGGCCGATGCTGCGCGGCGACTGGCACCTGGACTTCGTGCGACTGGAGGCGCCGCTGCTGAACTTGGAGCGCGATGCCCAGGGCCGCGCCAACTGGGTCTTCGACGAGGAAAACACGGGCCAGGACCCCGTGCCCTCCGACCTGCCGCGCATCGACAGCCTTCAGGTCAGCGACGGCCGTTTCGAGCTGGTCGAGGCCGAGCGCAAGACCAGGCTCTCGGTGGCCGTGCGCAGCCAGTCCGAGGCCGAGGGCGCGGAGGCCCGCGAATCGCTGGTGCTTTCGGGCGAAGGGCGCTACCGCGGCAACCCCTTCACCCTGCAGGGCCGGATCGACTCGCCCCTGGTGCTGGCCGAAGACGGCAAACGCTACCGCGTGGACCTCGAAGCCCGGGCCGGCGCCACCCGCGCGCGCGCCTTCGGCGGACTGGACCGACCGCTGCAGCTGCAGGACTTCGACCTGGGCTTTGAGATTTCCGGCGACGACATGGCCCAGCTTTATCCCCTGCTCGGCCTGGCGATCCCGCCCACCTCCGCCTATGCGCTGGAGGGCCGGCTCAACCGCACCGGCAGCGTCTGGAGCTATCGCGACATGCGCGGCACCGTGGGTGACTCCGACATCGCCGGACTGGTCAGCGTGGACGCCGGGCGCGAGCGCACGCTGCTCACTGCCGACCTTCAATCGAAGAACCTGGACTTCGACGACCTCGCCGGCTTCATCGGCGGCACGCCGCGCAAGGGCGAAGGCAACCGCCCCACCGCCCCAACCCGCAGCGGCCGCCTGTTTCCAAACCGGACCTACGACGTCTCCAAGCTGCGGGCCATGGACGCGGACGTCCGGCTGCGCGCCGAACGCCTGAATTCGCCGGGCCTGCCGCTGGAAGCAATGGATGCCCACCTGGTGCTGACCGGCGGCGACCTGCGCCTGGATCCGCTGAACTTCGCCGCGGCCAGCGGCGACATCGCGGCGGTCGTGCACCTGGACGCCCGCACCGACCCGATCAGTGCCGACATCGACCTGCGCGGCCGGCGCCTCGACCTGCCCAGGCTGTTCCCGAAATCGGCGCCCGAAAGCGCCGGCCGCGTCGGCGGGCGCATCCGGATCACCGGACGCGGCAACTCGGTCGCCGCCCTGATGGCGACCGCGGACGGTGAGGCGGGCGTGGCGATGGGCCCGGGCCGCATCAGCAACCTGACCCTGGAACTGGCCGGCCTGGATATCGCCGAGGCGCTGAAATTCCTGATCGGCAAGGACAAGATCGTGCAGGTGCGATGCGGCTACGCCGACTTCCGGATCAGGGACGGCGTGATGCAGAGCCGGGCCTTCGCCTTCGACACCACCGACACCCTCCTGCTGGCCGAGGGCGAGATCCATCTGGGCACCGAGCGGCTGGACCTGCTGCTCAAGCCCCGGCCCAAGGACATGAGCCCGTTCAGCCTGCGCTCGCCGCTGCGGGTGCGCGGCACCCTGCTCGAGCCGCGCATCCGGCCCCAGGGCGGGCCGCTGTTCCTGCGCGGCGCGGCGGCCGCGGCCCTGTTCGCGGTGGCGCCGCCGGCGGCCCTGCTGGCCCTGGTCGAGACCGGGCCGGGCGAAAACGCCGATTGCGGCGGCAAGAGCTGATCGACCGGCCCCGGAACGACGAAGCCCGCCGGAGGGCGGGCTTCTTCTTTCGCATTCCCGTGGGGTTCCGGGAAGGCTCCACGAATTGGTCGGGACGGTGAGATTCGAACTCACGACCCCTAGCACCCCATGCTAGTGCGCTACCAGGCTGCGCTACGCCCCGATCCGTGTTTTCCCCGACGAAGGCCGGGCTGGCGATTATACGCAAATCGCCGGCGTGTTTGCGCGGCTCAACGACGCAGCAGCTGCAGGACTTCCTCCAGCTCCATGCGCACCTGCTTGACGATCTGGGCCGACATGCTGGTCTCGGACCGGCCGGCCTCGCCTTCCAGGCGCTGGCGGGCGCCGGAGATCGTATAGCCCTGTTCGTACAGCAGGCCGCGGATCTGGCGGATCATCAGCACGTCGTGGCGCTGGTAATAACGGCGGTTGCCGCGGCGCTTCACCGGCTTGAGGCTGGTGAATTCGGTCTCCCAGTAGCGCAGCACGTGCGGCTTTACGTCGCACAGCTCGCTGACCTCACCAATGGTGAAGTAGCGCTTCGCCGGGATCGGCGGAAGTTCTCGGTTACTGCCCGGAT
>CAMLKR010000093.1 GCA_946480565.1 uncultured Arenimonas sp.
GGTGTTCCAGTTCGAATCCCGCGGCATGAAGGACTACATCCGCAAGCTGCAGCCCTCGACCTTCGAGGACCTGATCGCGCTGGCGGCGCTGTACCGTCCGGGCCCGCTGGGCGCGGGCATGGTCGACGACTTCATCGACCGCCGCCACGGCCGGGCCGAGGTCAGCTACCCGCACCCGCTGCTGGAGCCCATCCTCAAACCCACCTATGGCGTCATCGTCTACCAGGAACAGGTGATGCAGATCGCCCAGGTCCTGGCCGGCTATTCGCTGGGCGGCGCCGACCTGCTGCGCCGCGCGATGGGCAAGAAGAAGCCCGAGGAGATGGCCAAGGAGCGCGTCAAGTTCGAGGCCGGCGCCGAGGCCAAGGGCATCGATGCCGGCACGGCCAGCGGCATCTTCGACCTGATGGAGAAGTTCGCCGACTACGGCTTCAACAAGTCGCACTCGGCCGCCTACGCGCTGGTCGCCTACCAGACCGCGTGGCTGAAGGCGCACCACCCGGCCGAATTCATGGCCGCGACGATGTCCTCGGACATGGACAACACCGACAAGGTGGTGACCTTCCTGGACGAGGCGCGCGAAATCGGCCTGACCGTGCTGCCGCCGGACGTCAACAGCTCGGATTACATGTTCGTAGCGCTCGACGCCAGGACCGTGCGCTACGGCCTGGGCGCGGTGAAGGGCGTCGGCCGCGGCGCTTGCGAATCGATCGTCGAGGCGCGGCGCGCCGGCGGCGAGTTCCGCGACCTGCTCGATTTCTGCCAGCGGGTGGACATGGGCCGGCTCAACCGCCGAGTGCTGGAGGCCCTGGTGCACGCCGGCGCGCTGGACGCGCTGGGCGCCAACCGCGCGTCGCTGATGCTGCAGCTGCCCGAGGTCATCAAGGCCACCGAGCAGCTGGCGCGCGAACGTGCCGCCGGCCAGGTGTCGCTGTTCGGCGGCACGGGCGATGCGCCCGCCATCCAGATCGAGCTGCCGGAAGCGCCGGACTGGCCGCTGGAAACCAAGCTGCTGGGCGAGCGCGAAACCCTGGGCCACTACCTCAGCGGCCATCCGCTGGACCCGTGGCGCGGCGAGCTGCAGGCCCTGGTCGGCGCGACGCTGGCCGACCTCGACCACCTGTGGAGTTCGAAGAAGGACCGGCGCGGCGAGGCGGCCGTGGTGCTTGCGGGCATCGTGTCGGCGGTGCGGCGGCGCGGCGACTCGATGGCCTTCGCGCGCATCGAGGACGGCCGAGGCCAGCTGGAGATCGCTTTCTTCCGCGAGGCCTTCGCCGAATCCGGCCATCTGCTCTCGCGCGACCGCATCCTGCTGGTCGAGGGCAACCTGGCCGAGGACCAGTACAGCGGCGGTTTCGTGCTGCGGGCGCGGCAGTGCTGGGATTTCCGGGCGCTCTGTGCGCAGCACGCGCGCCGTCTGGCGCTGACGGTCGATCTGCGGGCGCACGGCACCTGGGACCGGCTGCAGCAGACGCTGGCCGCCTATCGCCCGGGCGCCACGCCGCTGCGGCTGGACCTGCTGACGCCGGCGAAGGCGCGCGGCACGGTCGACATCAACGGCAGCCAGGGGGTACGCACGGACCCCGAGCTGATCAGCCAGCTGCGCGCGCTGCCCGGCGTCAGCCAGGTCACCCTGGCCCTGCACCGGCCCTGGTCCCAGGGCGGCTGAGCGCCTTTGCCTGACACCTCTTTGCCTGACTCGTTCCTGGCGGTGGGCCGTCGTACGTGAGGTCTCGTTGCCGGGATCGTTCCAGGCGATAGGCCGCCGTACGTGAGGGCTCTCTGCGGACGCCGTGAATACGTCCATGTAGGCTCTTCGAAAACGTCCATGTTTTCGAAGCCGCAGAGAGCCCTCACGCACGACGGCCTGCCGACCATCAGGGCCGGGATGCCGTTCTGGGGCAAAAGCTCGCTTGCCTGCGCTTCCGGCAGGCACCCAGGAACGAGCCAGGAACCACGTCCACGGGGCACAGATTGGCGGGGCTCGCGAGGCTCATCGAGTTCGACAGTCCGGCCCTGATCGACCACAGGCCGTCGTGCGAGGGGACTTTTCCGGACCTTCAGCGACATGGACGTCGCTGAAGAGCCTACATGGACGTATTCACGGCGTGTCCGGGAAAGTTCCCTCGTACGGCGGCCTATCGCCAAGAACGGGCCCGGCTCAAGGCCCCCATGGCTCCAAAATCAGTCCTCGAAGGCCGCGCCTACAGAATTGCCCCCAAGCCCGATAGAATCGCCGGCCTAGACCCTTTGCTCTAGACCGCCGGCCCAGGCTGGCGCGTCCGAACCGAGTAACCGCATGAACCCGAATTTCCTCGATTTCGAACAGCCCATCGCCGAACTGGACGCCAAGATCCAGGAACTGCGCCGGGCCAGCACCGGCCCCGCGGTCAATATCGAAACCGAGGTGAACGGCCTGCAGGAGAAACTGCGCGCCCGCACCGCCGAGATCTTCAAGGCCCTCACCCCCTGGCAGATCTCCCAGCTGGCCCGGCACCCGCAGCGGCCCTACACCAACGACTACATCGGCCTGATGTTCGACGAGTTCCACGAACTGGCCGGCGATCGCGCCTTCGCCGACGACGCCGCCATCGTCGGCGGCCTGGCCCGCCTGGACGGCCGCAGCGTGATGGTGATCGGCCAGCAGAAGGGCCGCGACACCAAGGCCAAGATCAAGCGCAACTTCGGCATGCCCCGCCCCGAGGGCTACCGCAAGGCCCTGCGCCTGATGAAGATGGCCGAGCGCTTCAAGCTTCCCCTGCTCACCTTCATCGACACCCCGGGCGCCTATCCAGGCGTCGGCGCCGAAGAACGCGGCCAGTCCGAAGCCATCGCCCGCAACCTGCTGGAGATGGCCGAACTGAAGGTGCCGATCATCTGCACCGTGATCGGCGAGGGCGGCTCGGGCGGCGCCCTGGCCATCGGCGTTGGCGACCGCACCCTGATGCTCGAATACAGCACCTACTCGGTGATCTCGCCGGAAGGCTGCGCCTCGATCCTGTGGAAGTCGGCCGAAAAGGCCCGCGACGCCGCCGAGGCCCTGGGCCTGACCGCCAAGCGCCTGTTCGAGCACAAGCTCATCGACCAGATCGTGCCCGAGCCGCTGGGCGGCGCGCACCGCGACCCGGCCGCGATGGCCGCCACGCTCAAGCGCACGATCCAGGCCGAACTGGCGACGCTGGACCGGATGGACAGCGCCGAACTGCTCGAGCAGCGCTACCGCCGCCTGCGCAGCTACGGGGCCTACGAGGCGGCGTGAGCGCCGCGCCCGGGCCGCTGTCGCCGCAGGCCCTGGACCCCGTTCCCGAGGGACCGGTCGCCGTCGCGCTCAGCGGAGGCCTGGACTCCACCGTACTGCTGCACCTGCTCGCCGCCCGCGACGACATGCGTGCACAAGGCCTGCGCGCCCTGCACGTCGACCACGCCCTGCACGCCGACTCGGCGACCTGGACCGCGCACTGCCGGGCGCTCTGCACCGGGCTGGGGATCGGCTTCGAGTCGCGCCGCATCGACGTGCAGCCGCAGGGCGAGGGACTGGAGGCCGCGGCCCGCGCCGCCCGCCATGCCGCCTTCCTCGACTGGCTGCGTCCCGGCGAAACCCTGGCCCTGGCCCACCACCGCGACGACCAGGCCGAAACCGTGCTGCTGCGTCTGCTGCGCGGCGCCGGCGACGGCCTGGCGGCGATGCGGGCGCATCGGCCGTTCGGCCAGGGCACGCTGTGGCGGCCGCTGCTGGCCTGGCCGCGCGCCGAGCTGCTGGCCTGGGCGCAGGCGCAGGGTTTGCGCTGGCTCGACGACCCGTCCAACGCCAGCGAACGCCACGACCGCAATTTCCTGCGCCACCGCGTGCTGCCGCTGATCGGCGAGCGCTGGCCGCAGGCCTCGGCGGCGCTGGCGCGCAGCGCCGGACTGCTGGCCACCCAGGCCGACCTGCTGGCCGGCGAAGACCGGCGCCGGCTGGCGATGCTGCAGGGCCTGGACCCCGCGCGGCTCGACCTGCCGGGCCTGATGTCCCAGCCCGCGGCCTGGCGCGACCGCCTGCTGCGTGCTTGGGTCCGGGCGCTGGACCTGCCGCCCCTGCCCGGTGATGCGCCGGCCACGATCAAGGGCGAGCTGCTGGCCGAACGCGCGGAAAGCCGCGGCGAATTCCGCTGGTCCGGGGCCGTGATCCGGCGCTGGCGCGACGGGCTGCACGCGGGGCCTGTCCGACCACCGCTGCCCGAAGACTGGTGCGTGGGCTGGGACGGCGCGACGCCGCTGGCCCTGCCCGGCGGCGGCGCACTGGCGCTGGAACCGGCGCACCGCTTCGACGCCCCGGCGCAGGTCCGCGCCCGTCGCGGCGGCGAACGCATCGTGCTGCCCGGCCGCGGCCACTCCAGCGACCTGAAGCAGGTGCTGCAGGACCTCGGCGTTCCACCCTGGGAGCGCGCGCGCCTGCCGCTGCTGTTCGCCGCGGACGGCGAGCTGCTGGCGGCCGGCGACGTGGTGGTCTCGGCCCGCCTGACGGATTGGCTGCAGGCCATTCCAGGGCGCTTGCGGCACACGCCCGCCGATTGACCGCCACCGCCCGCCCCGCGCAAACTTCCGCCATGGCCGCCAAGACCCCCGCATCGCCGCCGTCCCCCGTCGCCCAGTTCGAAACCTCGCTCGACGAGCTCGAACAGCTGGTGCAGAAGATGGAAAAGGGCGATCTCTCCCTGGACGATTCGCTCGCCGCCTACGAGCGCGGCGTCGGCCTCTACCGTCAATGCCAGACCGCGCTGGAACAGGCGGAACTGCGCGTGCGCCTGCTCAGCGACCCGGCCGATCCCGACAGCGCCCAGCCCTTCCAGCCCGATGCTTCCTGAGCCGCGCCTCGCGCGCTGGCTGCAGCGCGTCGAAGCCCGGCTCGAGGCCGCGCTGCCGGCCCCCGACCACTCCCCGGAACACCTGCACCAGGCCATGCGCCATGCCGTTCTGGGCGGCGGCAAGCGCCTGCGTCCGCTGCTGGTCTACGCCGCGGGCGAAGCCACCGGCGCCGGCGAGATCCTGCTCGACGCGCCGGCCGCCGCGGTCGAACTGGTACACGCCTTCTCGCTGGTGCACGACGACCTGCCGGCGATGGACGACGACGCGCTGCGCCGCGGCCGCCCGACCGTGCACGTGGCCTTCGACGAGGCCACCGCCATCCTCGCCGGCGACGCGCTGCAGGCCTTGGCCTTCAGCGTGCTGGCCGAATCGCCCGCCGACCCGTCGCTGCGCGTGGCCTGGCTGCAGTCGCTGGCCCAGGCCACCGGCGCGCGCGGCATGTGCGGCGGCCAGGCGCTGGACATGGCGGCCACCGGAGCCTCGCTCGACCTGGTCCGGCTCGAGCGCCTGCATGCGCTCAAGACCGGCGCCCTGATCCGCGCCGCGGTGCGCATGGGCGCGCTGGCCGGCGGCGCCGACGCGGCGACGCTGTCGCGGCTGGACGATTACGCGTCCGCGCTGGGACTGGCTTTCCAGATCCGCGACGACATCCTCGACATCGAGGCCGACAGCGTCCAGCTCGGCAAGACCGCCGGCAAGGACCAGGCCCAGGAAAAATCCACCTACCCGGCCCTGCTGGGCATGGACGGCGCCAAGGCGCGGCTGCGCGAGCAGGCGGAAAAAACAAAAGCGGCCCTGGGGCCGCTTGGCGGGCGGGCCGACGCATTGCGCCGGCTCGCCGAGTTCGCGGTGGCGCGGGCCAGCTGACCCGCGCCGCCGGAGCCGCTTATTTGATCAGGCGGATCGCGAACGGATAGCGGTAGTCCACGCCCTCGTTGGCCTTGACGCCGGCGAGGATGCAGAGCACCAGCGCGCCGATGCCGACCAGCATGGGCAGGAAGAACAGCAGGCCCAGCGACACGAAGGTCAGGATGATGGCGGCGATCATGGCCAGGATGACCGTGATCTGGAAGTTCAGCGCTTCCCGGGCCTGGCCCGTGATCCAGCCCTTGTCGGCCTTGTCCTTGTTGATCAGCCAGATCACCAGCGGGCCGATGAAGCCGGTGATGATGCCGCTGAGGTGGGCGATCAGGCCCATGGTCCGGTCTTCCTGTGCAACGTCGCTCATATCTCTCCCCTTGGTGTTGTGGAACGACGCAGCCGGCGTCGCGGTGGCGCTAATGTCCGGCCTCGTGAAGGGGCTGTCAAGGCAACGGGGAATCAGGCCTCCCCGGCCACCATCAGGCGTCCGACCAGGACCGAACCGATGCCCACGTGCGAGCGCCGGTCGACGTCGGCGCCCACCGCCTCGATCGCCAGGAACAGGTCCTGCAGCCGGCCGGCGATGGTCAGCTCGTCCACCGGATGCACGATCTCGCCGTTCTCGACCCAGAAGCCGCTGGCGCCGCGCGAATAATCGCCGGTGACGGTGTTGGCGCCCTGCCCCATCAGTTCGGTCACCAGCAGGCCGGTGCCCATGCCGCGCCGCATCTCGTCCAGGCCCGCGGCATTCGCGACGGCCTCGAGGTTGTGCACGCCGCCGGCGTTGCCGGTGCTTTCCAGGCCGAGCTTGCGGGCCGAATAGCTGCCCAGCAGGTAGCGCTGCAGCACGCCGTCGCGCACCAGGTCCGAATCCACCGTCGCCACGCCCTCGGCGTCGAACGCGGCCGAGCGTAGGCCGCGCTTGAGGTGCGGACGTTCCACCAGGTTGAACCAGGGCGGCAGGATCGGCTTGCCGACGTGGTCGAGCAGGAAACTGGCGCGCCGGTAGAGCGCGCCGCCGGAGATCGCGCCCAGCAGGTGGCCGACCAGGCTGCGGGCCATTTCCGGCGCGAACAGCACCGGGTATTCGCCGGTGCGGATCGGCCGCGGGTCGAGCCGCGCGACCGTGCGCTCGGCGGCGCGGCGGCCGACCGCGGCCGGCGCCTCCAGGTCTTCGGGCGACAGGCCGCTGGTGTACCAGTATTCGCGCTGCATGCCGTCGCCACGTCCGGCGATCAGGGACACGCTGAGCGAATGGCTGGTGCCGCGCTCGGCCCCGATGAAGCCGTGGCTGTTGGCGTACACCGAGACGCTGTCGCCGGTGTAGGCCGAGGCGCCGTCGGAGTTGGCGATGCGCGGGTCCGCGGCCAGGCCGGCCGCCTCGGCCTGCTGGGCGAGGGCGATGGCCTGGTCGGCGTCCAGGGCCCAGGGGTGCCAGCCGTCGAATTCGCGCAGGTCGGTGGCCATGCGGTGGGCGTCGGCCAGGCCCGCCGCCGGGTCGGGCTCGGTGAAACGGGCGATGGCGCAGGCCTGCTCCACCGTCGCCTCCAGGCTGCCCGGCTGCAGGTCGGCCGTGCTGGCGCTACCCTTGCGCTGGCCGAAGTAGACGGTCAGGGCGACGCCGCGGTCGCGGGTGCGCTCGACCGTCTCGACCTCGCCCATGCGCAGGTTCACCGACAGCCCGCGGTCCTCGTTCAGGGCGACCTCGGCCTGGCTGGCGCCGCGGGCCGCGCACAGGCGCAGCACCTCGGCGGCCAGGCCGGACAGTCGGTCCATCCGGTCGCGGGAATCGTCGGAGGCTGGGGTCAGGGCGTGCATGGGCGTATCCTTTCGCTCCGGAAGGGTGGTGGACGATGCATAACAGCGACGAATTCGAAGATCAGGACCAGGGCCCGAGCCGCAGCGAACAGCGGCGCGAGGCGCTGGCGGTGCTCGACCTGGCCCTGCAGCTGATGGAGCAGTCCGACGCGCGCATCGGCCAGATCCCGATGGACGAGGACCTGCGGGCGCTGGTGCTCGCGTCCAAGAAGATCACCGCCCAGATCGCCCGCAAGCGGCAGGCGCAGTACCTGGCCAAGATCATGCGCCGCGAGGACGACGCCGCGCTGCAGCTGATCCGCGCCGCGCTCGACCACGACAAGGCCGAGGGCCGGCGCGAGGCGCAGGCGCTGCACCAGGTCGAATACTGGCGCGACCGCCTGGTCGCGGACGGCGACGAGGCACTGTCGGAGCTGCTGGCCGTGTACCCGCAGGCCGACCGCCAGCACCTGCGCCAGCTGGCGCGCAACGCGCACCAGGAAAAGCTGAAGAACAAGCCGCCGCACGCCCACCGCGAACTGTTCCGGGAACTGCGCCTGCTGCTGGCCGCGGCGCCGGCGCCCGACGAGGCCGACGACCTGGAGATCGAGGTCGACGACGTCGACGCCGGCGACTACCTCGCGCCGGACGACTTCGACAGCGACTACGGCCGCGGCTGAACTCACGCGCGGGTGCCGCCGACGGTCATCGCGTCGATCTTCAGCGTCGGCTGGCCCACGCCCACCGGCACGCTCTGGCCGTCCTTGCCGCAGACGCCGACGCCGGCGTCGAGCTGCAGGTCGCGGCCGACCATGGAAACACGCGTCATCGCCTCCGGACCGTTGCCGATCAGGGTGGCGCCCTTCACCGGCCGGGTGACCTTGCCGTCTTCGATCAGGTAGGCCTCGGTGGCCGAGAACACGAACTTGCCGCTGGTGATGTCGACCTGGCCGCCGCCGAAGTTCGGCGCGTACAGGCCCTTCTTCACCGAAGCGATGATCTCGGCCGGGTCGTAGTTGCCGGCCAGCATGTAGGTGTTGGTCATGCGCGGCATCGGCAGGTGCGCGAAGGATTCGCGGCGGCCGTTGCCGGTGGGCGCCACGCCCATCAGGCGGGCATTGAGCGTGTCCTGGATGTAGCCGCGCAGGATGCCGTCCTCGATCAGCGTGGTGCACTGGGTCGGCGTGCCCTCGTCGTCGACGTTGAGCGAG
>CAMLKR010000094.1 GCA_946480565.1 uncultured Arenimonas sp.
ACCGGCACCCTGGCGCCGTCCCAGGGCAAGGGGCAGAAGTTCGAGATCCAGGCCACGGCCGTCGAGGTCTGCGGCTGGGTCGAGGACCCGGAAACCTACCCCATCCAGCCCAAACCGCATTCGCTGGAATTCCTGCGCGAGGTCGCCCACCTGCGCCCGCGCACCAATCTGTTCGGCGCGGTCACCCGCATCCGCCACTGCCTGGCCCAGGCCGTGCACCGCTTCTTCCACGACCAGGGCTTCTACTGGATCAGCACCCCGATCGTGACCACGTCCGACGCCGAGGGTGCCGGCCAGATGTTCCGCGTCTCCACGCTGGACCTGGCCAACCTGCCGCGCGACGCCAAGGGCGGCGTCGACTTCAGCAAGGACTTCTTCGGCAAGGAAACCTTCCTCACCGTGTCGGGCCAGCTCAACGTCGAGGCCTACTGCCTGGCGCTGAGCAAGGTCTACACCTTCGGCCCGACCTTCCGCGCCGAGAACAGCCACACCACGCGCCACCTGGCCGAGTTCTGGATGATCGAGCCGGAGATCGCCTTCGCTGACCTCAACGACGACGCCAACCTGGCCGAAGCCTTCCTGAAGTACCTGTTCCAGGCCGTGCTGGCCGAACGCGCCGACGACCTGGCCTTCATCGCCGAACGGGTCGAGAAAACCGCCATCACCCGCCTGGAGGCGATGGTGGACTCGCCCTTCGAGCGCATCGACTACACCGAGGCGGTGTCGCTGCTGCAGAAGTCGGGGCAGAAGTTCGATTACCCGGTCGAGTGGGGCCTGGACCTGCAGACCGAACACGAGCGCTGGCTGACCGAGGTGCACGTCGGCCGCCCGGTGGTGGTGATGAACTACCCCGAGCAGATCAAGGCCTTCTACATGCGCCTGAACGACGATGGCCGCACCGTCGCCGCGATGGACGTGCTCGCCCCGGGCATCGGCGAGATCATCGGCGGCAGCCAGCGAGAGGAGCGCCTGGACGTGCTGGACAAGCGCATGGCCCAGTTCGGCCTCGACGCCGAACACTACGGCTGGTACCGCGACTTCCGCCGTTATGGCACCGTGCCGCACGCCGGCTTCGGCCTGGGCTTCGAGCGCCTGGTGGTCTATGTCTGCGGCCTGTCCAACATCCGCGACGCCATCCCCTACCCGCGCGCGCCTGGCCAGGCGACGTTCTGATATCCGCATGGGCACCGGCGCCGGCTCCCTGCTGCTGTTCCTGTTCCTGGGCCTGGCCGGCTCGGCCGGGCCGGCGCACTTCGGTTTCCGCGTATTGGCCTACCGGCACCAGCTGGACCGCGGCATCGCCTTCGCTCCCGGCACCGAGGACGGCGGCTGGGGCTACAGCTGGTGGCTTATGCGCTGGAAACACCGCATGGCCAAAGACAAGAGCCTGGATTTTTTCGGCGGCATCACCGCCGGCAGCGGCTGGCTGACCCTGGCCGGGTCGGCGGGGGTGCTGGTCCTGATCGCACTGCAGTAAGGAAGCTCCGATGAATCAGATTCCCGAATCCGACGGCGATACCTCCCGAGAAGAGTGGTGGCTGGCCGCGCTGCCGCGCATGCTGGTCTGGTCGCGCCTGCGCGTGCTCGACAGCGGCGTGGCCGAGGTGTTCGACTGCGACGGCCGCATCAACATCTACGAAAGCGAGGACGTCGCCCGCGCCGCCCTGATGGACGCCGAGTTCCGCGCCCTGGAGGGCATGGACGCCGACGATGCCGAGGCCTGGGGCCTGGACCTCGAGGAGATCGAGCCGCCGCGCGGCGAGGACGACGAGGAACTGCGCGAGCAGATGATCCAGCCGCTCAAGAACCCGCTGACCGGCCGCGACTGAGATGTACACGCCGCGCCATTTCGCCGAGACCGAACTGGCCGAACTGGACCGGCTGGCCGCACGCGATGCGTTCGCCACCCTGGTCACCGTGGCCGACGGCACGCCCTTCGTCAGCCACCTGCCGGTGTTTTACCGTCGCGAGGGCGATGCGATCACCCTGCGCGGCCACTGGTCGCGCGCGAACCCGCAGTGGCGGCACGCCGGCACGGCGCTGGCGATCCTGCACGGCCCGCATGCCTACGTCTCGCCCGGCTGGTACGCCGACAAGGTGGCGCAGGCGCGGGTACCGACCTGGAACTACGCAGTCGCGCACCTGTCGGGCCGGCTCGAGGTGCACGACGATGCGGAGTTCCTGGCCGGGGTCGTCGCCGACCTGAGCGAACGGCACGAAACCGCCGTCGGCAGCGACTGGCGCTACGAGCCCGACAACCCGGCGCACGTGGCCCAACTCCGCGGCATCGTCGGTTTCCGCCTGGCCGTTTCCGCGGTCGAACTCAAGTTCAAGCTCAGCCAGAACCACCCGCCGGCCAATGTGCGCGGCGCCGCGGCGGCACTGGCCGCCAGCGCCCGCGAAGCCGACCGCGAGATTTCCGCCCTGATGAGCGAACGCCTGGAACGGCGCGAACAAGGAGTCCAAGACCATGAACCCTGACCTGCGCGGAAAACATGCCCTGGTCTGCGGCGGCTCCGAAGGCATCGGGCGCGCGTCCGCGGAGGCCCTGGCCGCGCTGGGTGCGGACGTCACGGTGCTGGCGCGGCGCGCCGACCGCCTTGCCGAGGTCGCCGCCGCCCTGCCCCGCATCCACCCGGACCAGCATCACCGGCACGTCGCCACCGACGTTTCCGACGCCGCGGGCCTGGCCAAGGCCGTCGCGGCGCTCTGCGCCAAGTACCCGGTGCACCTCCTGGTGAACAATACCGCCGGTCCGCCGGGTGGTCCGGCGCATTCCGCCGCGCCCGAGGACTACGTCGGCGTGTTCCGCCAGCACCTGGTCGCCGGCCAGGTGCTGGTGCAGGCGGTGCTGCCGGGCATGAAGGCCGCGGGTTGGGGCCGCATCGTCAACATCATCTCGACCTCGGTGAAGGAGCCGATCGCCAACCTGGGCGTCTCCAACACCATCCGCGGCGCGGTCGCCGGCTGGGCCAAGACCCTGGCCAGCGAGCTCGGGCCCTTCGGCATCACCGTCAACAACGTGCTGCCGGGCTATACCCGCACCCGGCGCCTGGACCAGATCCTGGCCGAACGCGCGGCCGCCACCGGCAAGTCCGCGGACGACGTCGCCAGGGGCATGCTGGCCACCGTGCCGGCCGGGCGTTTCGCCGAACCGTCGGAAGTGGCGGCCGCGGTCGCCTTCCTCGCCTCTCCTGCCGCCGGCTACGTCAACGGCATCAACCTGCCGGTCGACGGCGGCCGCACCCGCTCGCTCTGAGGGCCGACACGTGGATCCGAACGACCACCGATTCTCCGACCGGGTGCCCTACGCGGCCCGGGTCATGGTCATCCGCGGCGCCCAGGCCTGGGTGGGCGAAGTGAAGGACCTTTCCGAAGGCGGCTGCGGCCTGTTCCGCCCGGCCGATTGCGCGCTGGACGTGGCCGAGATCGTGCAGCTGATCTTCTTCGAGGAGCCCGGTCCGGCCGTGCTGGTGGACGCCCGCGTGGCGCGCGTCGAGAACGGGTCGCTGGGCTTCGAATACCACGAACCGCAGGCCGTGCCGCCCGCGCGCGGCTGAGCTCCACACGCGGCCTGCACGCAGCCGCCGCCATCCTGTGTCCATGCCCGAAGGTCCTGAAATCCGCCGCGCCGCCGACCGCCTCGCGGCCGCCGTCGTCGGCCAGCCGCTGGCCGCCGCCTGGTTCCATTTCCCCGAACTCAAGAAGTTCCAGCGCAGCCTGGTGGGGCGCCGCATCACCGCGATCGTGCCGCACGGCAAGGCCCTGCTGACGCATTTCGACCACGGGCTGAGCCTGTATTCGCACAACCAGCTCTACGGCGTCTGGCAGGTCGCCGACGCGGGCGCGCGCCCGGACAATGGCCGCTCGCTGCGCGTGGCGCTGGAAACCGGGACGCGGGCCATCCTGCTGTACTCGGCCTCCGAGGTCGAGATGTGGAAAACCGCCGAACTCGACCGCCATCCCTTCCTGGCCAAACTCGGGCCGGACGTGCTGGACCCGACCCTGAAACCGGCGGCGGTCGAAAAGCGGTTGAAGGACCCGCGCTTCCAGGGGCGCTCCCTGGTGGCGCTGCTGCTTGACCAGGCCTTCCTGGCCGGCATGGGCAATTACCTTCGATCGGAGGTGCTGTTCAGCGCAGGCATCGCCCCGAACCGCCGTCCGGCCGACCTGGGCGCGGACGAACGCAAGCGCCTGGCGAAGGCGCTGCTGGATGTCCCGCGCGCCAGCTACCGCACCCGCGGCATCGAGCCGGCCGCCGGCATGCGCGGGGACTACCTCACCGACACCCCTACCGGTTTCCGGTTCCAGGTCTTCGACCGCGAAGGCGAACCCTGCCCGCGCTGCGGCGACGTCGTGGTGCGGCATGAATTGGGCGGCCGACGGCTTTATTGGTGTCCGGTCTGCCAGCACTGAGGGACGCCCGAACCTGTCCGTACGGGTGCGCTGGCGGTTAAGCTTGGCGGCATGAGCCTGCGGCTATCCCATCTGATCGGCGGCCAGGCGGTGACCGCGTCCGGCGGCGCCTGGCTCGATGTGTTCGAGCCCGCCACCGCAGCGGTTTACGCCCAATGCCCGGACGGCAGCGACGACGACGTCGCCGCCGCGGTCGCCGCCGCGCAGCGGGCCTTCCCGGCCTGGTCCACCCTGCCCGCCAGCGAGCGCGCCGCCTGGATCGAACGCCTGGCCGCGGCGCTGGAGGCGCGCCTGGAGGACTTCGCCGCCGCCGAATCCCGGGACGTCGGCAAGCCGCTGGCGCTCGCGCGCAGCCTCGACATCCCGCGCGCGGTCAGCAACCTGCGTTTTTTCGCCGCCGCCGCGACCCAGTTCGCCAGCGAATCGCATTCCACGCCGGGCGTCGTGCACTACACCCTGCGCCAGCCGCTGGGCGTGGTCGGCGTCATCAGCCCCTGGAACCTGCCGCTCTACCTGTTCACCTGGAAGTTCGCGCCGGCCCTGGCCGCCGGCAACTGCGTGGTCGGCAAACCTTCGGAAGTGACGCCGGTGACGGCCTGGATGCTGGGCGAACTCGCCCGCGAGATCGGTTTCCCGGCCGGGGTGCTCAACATCGTGCAGGGTCGCGGCGCAACGGTCGGCCAGGCGCTGGTGGACCATCCGGCGGTCAAGGCGATCAGTTTCACGGGCAGCACCGCGGTCGGCACCCGCATCGCGGAGAGCTGCGCCCGTTCGCTTAAAAAGACTTCACTGGAGCTGGGCGGCAAGAACCCCACCCTGGTGTTCGCGGACGCGCCGAAGGCGAAGCTGCTCGAAACGGTCTTGCGTTCGGCTTTCCTCAACTCCGGGCAGATCTGCCTGTGCGGCTCGCGCATCCTGGTCGAGCGCGCCTGCTACGATCAGTTCCGCGATGCGCTGGTGGCGCGCGCCAGGGCCCTGGTGGTCGGCGACCCCTCGGACCCGGCCACGACCACCGGCCCGGTGGTCTCGAAGCCGCATTTCGACAAGGTGATGGCCTGCATCGACCTGGCGAAGGCCGAAGGCGGCCGCGTGCTCTGCGGCGGCGAGCCGGTCAGGCCCGCCGGGCGGTGCGCCGATGGCTGGTTCATAGCCCCTACCATCATCGAAGGCCTGGGCCCGCACTGCCGCAGCAACACCGAGGAGGTCTTCGGGCCCGTCGTCACGCTGCAGCCGTTCGACGGCGAGGACGAGGCGCTGGCGCTGGCCAACGCCGCGCCCTACGGGCTGGCCGCCAGCGTCTGGACCTCCGACCTGGGCCGCGCCCACCGCCTCGCCGACCGGCTGGAGGCCGGCGTGGTCTGGGTCAACACCTGGATGAACCGCGACCTGCGCACGCCCTTCGGCGGCGTCAAGCAGTCCGGCCTCGGCCGCGAGGGCGGCTGGGAGGCACTGCGGTTCTTCACCGAAGCCAAGAACGTCACCATCGACCTGGGATGATCCGATGCCCCTGAAGGAATTGCTGGACCGGAACCGCGAATGGGCCGCGAAGGTGCGGGCCGAGGACCCGCAGTTCTTCAAACGCCTGTCCCAGCTGCAGTCGCCGAAATACCTCTGGATAGGCTGCTCGGACTCGCGCGTGCCGGCCAACCAGATCACCGGCCTGCAGCCGGGCGAGGTCTTCGTGCACCGCAACGTCGCTAACGTGGTCGTACACACCGATCTCAACTGCCTGAGCACCATCCAGTTCGCGGTGGACGTGCTGAAGGTCGAGCACATCCTGGTGGTCGGCCACTACGGCTGCGGCGGCGTGCATGCCGCGCTCACCGGCGCCCGGGTCGGGCTGGCCGACAACTGGCTGCGCCACGTCGGCGACGTGGCGAACAAGCACGCGCCGATGCTGGCCGAGGTCGAGCTGGAATCCCTGCGCCACGCGCGGCTGTGCGAGCTGAACGTGGTCGAGCAGGTGGTCAACGTCTGCCAGACCACCATCGTCCAGGACGCCTGGGCGCGCGGCCAGAAGCTGAGCGTGCACGGCTGGGTGTACTCCCTGCTCGACGGCCGGGTGCGCGAGCTGGGCATGGGCGTGGACTGCACCGACGAACTGCCCGAGGCCTATCGCCTCGCGATGGTGCACATCCGCGGCAAGCTCAAGGACGAGACGTGAGCGAGATCATCCACGCCAGCACCGCGCCGCACCCGGTCGGCCGCTACCCGCACGCGCGCCGCGTAGGCAACCTGCTGTTCCTGTCCGGCATCGGCCCGCGCACGCCCGGCAGCAACGCCATCCCGGGCAATGTCTACAACGCCGCCGGCCGGCTGATCGACTACGACATCGTCACCCAGTGCCACTCGGTGTTCGCGAACGTGCGCGCCGTGCTCGAGGCCAGCCACTGCCGCTGGGACTGGCTGGTGGACATCACCGTCTACCTGACCGACATGCAGCGCGACTTCCACGCCTACAACGGCGTCTGGGCCGAATATTTCCCCGACATCAACAAGGCGCCCTGCCGCACCACACTGGGCATCACCGCCCTGCCCACGCCGATCGCGATCGAGCTCAAGTGCGTGGCGGCCTTCCCGGAGTCACGCTGACATGCTCACGCCTGCCTTCAACCTGCAGCAGTGGATCGAGGCGCACCGGCACCTGCTGAAGCCGCCGGTGGCCAACAAGTGCATCGTCGACGGCGACTTCATCGTCATGATCGTGGGCGGCCCGAACCAGCGCACCGACTACCACCACGACGAGGGCCCGGAGTTCTTCTACCAGCTCGAGGGCGAGATGGTGCTGAAGGTGCAGGAAGACGGCAGGGTGCGCGACATCCCGATCAAGGCCGGCGAGGTGTTCTACCTGCCGCCGCGCGTGCCGCACTCGCCGCAGCGTTCGGCCGGCGGCATCGGCCTGGTGATCGAGCGCAAGCGCCTTCCGCACGAGAAGGACGGGCTGCTGTGGTATTGCGAGAAGTGCAACCACCCGCTGTACTCGGAGTTCTTCACGCTCGAAGACATCGAAACCCAGTTCGGCGCGGTCTTCGACCGCTTCTACCGCTCGGCCGAACTGCGCACCTGCACCGCCTGCCGACACCTCAACCCGGCCCCGGCCCGATACACCGACGGCGCCTAGGCCATGGAACTGTCCCTGGACCTGTTGACGGCGAACCTGCTTTCGCCGGTCGTGCTGGCCTTCGGCCTGGGCCTGCTGGCCCGCGGACTGCGCAGCGATCTGGAGGTTCCCCCGGCCATCCAGTCCTACCTGTCGATCTTCCTGCTGCTGGCGATCGGGCTCAAGGGTGGCGTGGCCCTGCACCAGGGCGCTCCGGACAACCTCGGGCTGCTGCTGGCGGTCACCGTGGTCGCCGGAATCGCCACGGCCGGCACCGCCTACCTGCTCGCCCGGACCTGGCTGCGCGACGATGCGCTGCAGGCCGGCGCCATCGCCGCGCACTACGGATCGGTGTCGGCGGTGACCTTCATCGCCGCCCAGCAGTTCGTCGAACGCAATGGCGAAGGCTCGCCCGCGGTGCTGGTCGCGTTGGTGGTGGCGCTGGAGATCCCCGCCATCCTGCTGGGCATCGGTCTGGCCCGGGGCGGCGGCCGGCCGAGCTGGCCGCAGGTGCGCGAAGTGCTGACCGGCCGCACGGCCATCCTGCTGCTGGGCGGGCTGGCGATCGGTGCCATCGCCGGCCGGGACGGGGTGAAGGCGGTGGACGCGATGTATTTCCAGCTTTTCCAGGGCATGTTGATGCTGTTCATGCTCGACATGGGCCTGGTGGCGGCCAACCAGCTGCGGCAGCTGCGTGGCGGCGTGGCCCGCCTGGTGGTGTACGCGACCGTGCTGCCGCTGCTGCATGGACTGGCCGGCGTGGCCGTGGGCCATGCACTCGGCCTCGGGGCCGCGGGCGCCACCGTGTTCGGGGCCATGCTGGCCAGTGCCTCGTACATCGCCGCGCCGGCCTCGGTGCGCGCCTCGCTGCCGGCGGCCGACGCGGGCCGCTGCATCACCGCGTCGCTGGGCCTCACCTTTCCCTTCAACCTGGCGCTGGGCATCCCGGCCTACGCCGCGTTCGCCGGCTGGCTCGGGGCCTGAGCCCGGGAGGGCTAGAATCCACTCCATGCTCAAGATCGACACCCACGCCCATTACCTGCCCCGGACCTGGCCGAACCTCGCCGAGAAGTACGGGGACGCACGTTTCCCGGTGATCCATCACGAGGACGGCCGCGCCCGCATCTACAAGGACGGCAAGTTCTTCCGCGAGATA
>CAMLKR010000095.1 GCA_946480565.1 uncultured Arenimonas sp.
TCAGGGCGTGACGGCGACCTTGCCGCCGTCGGCGAGTTCGGCCGGCGGCGCCAGCACCACCTGTTCGCCGACCGCCAGGCCGCGCAGGACGCGGCGCTGGCCGTCGCGGATGTCGCCGGCTTCGATCTCGCGCAGGCTGGCGCGGCCGTCGCGCACCACGTAGGCGACGGTCTTGCCCTCGCGCTGCACCACCGCCTCGGTCGGCACGGTGACGCCGGTGATGGCCGGGGCGTTGGCCTCGGCCGGCGTGGCTTCCTCCAGGAAGGACACGCGCACGCCCATGTCGGGCACCACGCGCTCGTCCTTTTCCTTGAAGGCGATGCGCACCTTCACCGTGGCCTTGCTGCGGTCGGCGGTGGGCACGATGGCGATCACCTCGGCCGGGATGCGCCAGTCGGGGTAGGCGTTGAGCACGGCTTCGACCTTCTGCTTCGGTTTCACTCGGCCGATGAAGGCCTCGTTGACGTCGACCTGGATCTCCAGCGAGTCCATGTCCACCACCGTGCCGATGCCGGTGCGGGTGAAGCCACCGCCGGCCGACATCGGCGAGATGATCTCGCCCGGCTGCGCGGCCTTCACCGTGATCACGCCGTCGAAGGGCGCACGCACCACGGTGTTGTCCACGCCGATGTCCGACAGCGCCAGGGCCTCGACCGCGACCTGCAGGTTGCTGCGCGCGCTCTGCAGCTGGGCGGCCAGCGCGTCGCGTTCGGCCTGGGCCTGGTCGAGCATGGCGGCGGCGACGAGCTTGCGCGCGGCCATGTCGCGCATGCGCACCAGGTTCTGGTCGGCGAGCTTGAGCTGGGCGGCGATGCCGGTGACGTTGCTGCGCGCGGCCTCGAGCTGGGCGGCGGACAGGTCGCGCTGGGCGTCGGCGTCGGTCGGCTCCAGGCGCGCGAGCACCTCGCCCTGCTTCACTTTCTGGCCTTCCTCGATCAGCACCTCGAGCACCTTGCCGGTGACCTTGGACGAGACGGTGGCGATGCGGCGGGCGGTGACGTAGCCGGAAGCGTCGAGCACCGAGGTGCCGGCCGAGGCGGTGCCGACGGCCACGGGCTGGGCGGCGGCGGCCTTCACCGGCAGCGGCTCCTCGCGCAGCGCCCACCAGGCGATCGCGCCGGCGGCCAGCACCACGACGGCGCCCACGGCCAGGCCGAGGCCGCGGCGGGGCGGGCGCGGGGGCGGAGCGGCGCTGCGGTCGATGCGGAGCTGGTTGAGCAGGTCGGGCGAGGTCGTCATGGGGTCGGCGCGGGTTCCGGGAGGGGGCCAGTCTACCCAGCGACCCCGTCGGGCCAAGGTGCCGGAATGCACTTTCTGGCGGCAGTGCGCGCCATCACCCGGCGCGGCTGACGATTGTCACCGAAGCCGTGAAGGCCCGGGGGTAATGGATGTGCCGCGCAACCCGCCGCCCGCGAGGGCCGCCCGCTCAGGCGCCGAAGCGCGCCTTGAGCAGCGCCCAGGCCGCGCGCAGGCCCTGGGCCTCGCCGCCGGCGGGCTTGCCCGGGCGGTCGCTGTCGTTCCAGGAGTACACGTCCACGTGCGCCCAGGGCTGGTGTTCGGGCACGAACCGATCCAGGTACACGGCGGCGGTGATGCAGCCGGCCATGCGCGAGGCGCCGGAATTGGCCAGGTCGGCGATGCCCGAGCGCAGGTAGCTCAGGTAGGGGCGCCACAGCGGCATGCGCCAGAGCGGATCGCGGGTGCGTTCGCCGGCGGCCAGGTAGTCGGCGGCCAGCGTGTCGTCGTTGGCGAACAGCGCCGGCAGGTCCGGCCCCAGGGCGATGCGCGCCGCGCCGGTGAGCGTGGCGAAGTCCAGCAGTAGCTTCGGCTTGCCCTCGGACGCGTAGGTGAGCGCGTCGCACAGGATCAGGCGGCCCTCGGCGTCGGTGTTGTCCACTTCCACCGACAGGCCCTGGCGGGTGGCCAGCACCTCGCCGGGGCGGAAGGCATCGGGGCCGATCGCGTTCTCGACCGCCGGCACCAGCAGCTGCAGGCGCACCGGCAGCTTCAGCGCCATCACCAGCTGGGCCAGGGCCAGCGCGTGCGCGGCGCCGCCCATGTCCTTCTTCATGTTGCGCATGCCGTCGGCGGGCTTGATGTCCAGGCCGCCGGTGTCGAAGCACACGCCCTTGCCGACGATGGCCAGGCGCGGGTGGGCGTCGTCGCCCCAGTTGAGTTCGATCAGGCGCGGCGCGCGGTGGCTGGCGCGGCCGACGGCGTGGATGGCGGGGAAGTTGCGCGCCAGCAGCGCTTCGCCGGCGACCACGTCGAGCTTGCCGCCGTAGGCCTGGGCCAGGCGCGTGGCCACGGCCTCGAGTTCGGTCGGGCCCATGTGTTCGGTGGGCGTGTTGACCAGGTCGCGCACCAGGGTGGCGGCCTTGAGCAGGGCGAAGGCCTCGGAGTTCTCGGCGCCGGCGTCGTCGATGACCAGGCGCGCCGGTGCGCGCGCGGGCTTGAGGTAGCGGTCGAAGCGGTAGGCGCCCAGGCCCCAGCCCAGCAGGGCCTGGCCGGCGTCGAGCGCCAGCGGCGATTCGGCCGCCAGCCGGTAGGTGCCCGGCGGCAGCATCGACGGCAGGTGCGCCAGGGCCAGCGGGTCCTTCGGATCGGACACGCCGGCCAGGAAATACGCCGGCCGGCCGTCTTCGCCCGGCACCAGCAGGGGCGCGCCCGACTGCCCGGAAAAATCCTGGGCCGCCAGCCAGGCCTGCACCGTCGCCGGTTGCCGGTCGCGCCAGGCGGCATAGCCGGCGCGGTCCACCAGCCGCAGCGGCAGCGCCGTGGCCGAGGTGTCGGGGCTGGCGAAGCAGGGCGGCAGGCTCATCGGGTCTCCGTGTCGTGGGTGTCCAGCCAGTCGGCCAGGCCGGCCAGCGTAGCGAATTCCAGGTCGGGGCGCGGCAGGCCGGCGGGCCAGCGCTCCTTCTTGCGGTTGATCCAGCAGCTGGGCATGCCGGCGCGGCGGGCGCCGACCACGTCCAGCAGCGGATCGTCGCCGACGTGCAGCACCTGGTCCGGGGCCAGGCCCAGGCGCTCGCAGGTGGCGTGGAAGATCGGCGTCTCGGGCTTGGCCACGCCCATCTCGCGGGCGCTGACGAAGTGCACGAAGTGGGCCTGGATGCCGATGCGCGCCAGGTCGGCATTGCCATTGGTCAGCGCCGCCACCGGCCGGCGCGCGGCCAGGCGCTGCAGCGCGGCCAGCGCGTCGGGATAGAACTCGACCTGGTTGCGGGTGGCGTAGAAGGCCTCGAACGCGGCCTCGGCGTGGGCCAGGTCGTCGCCGCAGTCCTGCAGCGCGCGCTGCAGCGACAGCTTGCGCTGGTGGGTGAAGTCGTGGGCGAACTCCGGGAACTCGCCGGCGATGACCTCGCGCAGCCGGCGCATCCGGTGCACCGGGTACTTCTGCGCGGTGCGCGGACAGTGCAGGCGCAGGAAGGCGTCGAGCGCGAGTTCGGCGCGTTCGATCAGGGGCCAGACCGGCCAGAGGGTGTCGTCGAGGTCGAGGCTCAGGGCCAGGGGTGCGGAATTCACCGCGGAAGGATAACGCGCCGGCCGGGCAGCGCGGCGTGACGGGGCAGCCTGCCCCAGGGGTGGCTACTCCAGCAGCCGGGCCCAGCTGCGCAGGCCCTCGACCCGGTCGGCGACGATCTTCAGGCACACCAGCATCGGCACCGCCACCAGCAGCCCGGCCACGCCCCACAGCCAGCCCCACAGCATCAGCCACAGGATGATGGCCAGCGGGTTGATGCGCATGGTCCGGCCCAGCACCAGCGGCGTCAGCACGTTGCTCTCGACCGCGTGCAGCACCAGGAAACCCGCCGAGGGCAGCAGCGCCGCGCCGATGGTGTCGAACTGCGACAGGCCGACCAGGGCCAGCAGCAGGGCCATGATCAGCGGGCCGACGAAGGGCGTCAGGTTCAGCGCCGCGGCCAGCACGCCCCACAGCAGCGGGTCCTCGACGCCCAGGTACCACAGCAGGCCGGCGGTGGCGCCGCCCAGGGCCACGCTGGTGGCGCTGATGGTGACCATGTAGCGCGACAGGTCGCTCTGGATCTGCTGCACGATCTCGGCGGTCAGGCGCTTCTGGGCCCGCGTCGGCCGCAGGATCAGCAGCTTGTTGAGCAGGTCGTCGCCGTAGACCAGGAAACTGAAGGTCAGCAGGATCACCGCCAGCAGCGAGCCCAGCACCTTGGGCGTGGCCGACATCAGGTCGGCCCGCGGCGGCCGCACCACCACTTCATCGGGGCCGGGCTCGGGGTCGCCGGTGAGGTCGTCGAAACCGCTGGCGCGCCGCGCCTCGTAGATCGGCTTCACCATCGCCTGCAGCTTCGGCGCCGCCTCGCGCACCACGAAGGGCACCTTGCGCACCCAGTCGCCCGCGGGCTTGGCGATGAAGGTGCCGACGGCCCCCAGGCTGCCCAGCAGGCCCGCCACCAGCATCAGCGCCGCCAGGCCGCGCGGCAGCCAGCGCAGCGGCACCCGGTTGATCAGCGGGCTGAGCAGCATCGCGAAAAACGCCGCCACCACCACCGGCAGGATCAGGCTGGAGGCGAAGTAGCAGGTGTACAGGATCACGCCCAGCACCAGCACCCAGAGCAGGCGCGAGTTCGCGCGCAGCGCGGCCAGGCGCTGGGCGTGGCTGGACAGCGGGATGCGGCGCGGCTCGTCCTCGCCGGGCAGGGCGACGTTCACGACCGCGGCGGCCGGCGGCGCCGGCGTGGCCGTGGCGGGCGTCGCGAGATCGTCGTCCGGGCGCTCAGGCGTCGACATCGGCTTTGGGCCTGCGCTTGCGGCGGCGACGGGGGCGGGCGGGGGCCGCCTGAGCCGGGGTTTCGACGCCCTCGTCCACCACCTCTTCCACGGCGGCTTCGGCCGCTTCCTGCACTGCGTCGGGGGCGGTGTCCTCCACCACCTGTTCGGCGGTGGCGGCCGCGGTGATGCCGGCCATCAGCCCGGGCAGCAGGCTGTCGAACAGCATCGAGAACACCGGCCCCGACAGGAAGCGCCCGCTGACCGCGGCGGCGGCGCCGCGCGGCGCCGCCATGCCGCTGGCGAAGCCCAGGGCCAGGCCGGAGACGACGATGCGCGCCGGCGTGGCGCCGCGGCGGAACTCCGCCTTCAGCGTATCCAGCGACTGCTGCGCGACCAGGCGCTGGCCCTCGCAGCGCAGTTCGGCCGCTTCCACCGCCGCCTGCTTTTCCGACAGCTTCACGGTGACGGCTCCGTGCCGCTGCCGATGCCGCGCAGCCCCTGCCTGAGCTGCCGGCGGGTGGCCTCGAAGTCGGCCAGGCGCAGCGCGGCCCGGGCCCGCAGCACGGCGAACCAGGCGATGGCGCCGCTGACCAGCAGGGGCAGGGCGATGGCCAGCGGCCAGGGCGCGCCGGCCGAGCGCAGGCCGGTGACCACCAAGGCGGTGACCAGCAGGTACATCGTGCCCAGCATCACCGTGGCGACCAGCAGGTAGACCAGGGCGTGGATGAGCGCATCGCGGGCCAGGCCGACTTCGGCGGCGAACAGCTGGCGCAGCGCGTCGAAGGTTCCGACATAGGCGCGGGCGGTGTCGCGCGCGGCCGACAGCACGGCCTGGGCGTCGTCGCCCAGGCGTCCGGCCTCGCCGGGTGGCTGCGGGTTCGGCGCGTCCTGCGCCGGCTCCTGGCCGCTCATCGGCCCGGCTTACTTGCGCCGGGTCAGGGCGGCGACCAGGTAACCGGCCGCGAAGGCGACGCCGAAGGAGGCCAGCGGCTTGCTGCGGATCAGGTCTTCGGCCTGGTTCAGCAGGCCCTTGCCCTGGTCGAGCAGCCCCTGCAGCTTGTCGTCCAGCTCGGCCTTGGCCTCGCGCGCGGCCGCGGCGCTGGCGCCCATGGCCTCGGAAACGCCGGCCTTCAGCGCGTCGCGCGCCTCGCCCAGGCTTTCCTTGGCCGATTCCAGGTGGTCGAGTTCGGGCACCGCGTCCAGCGGCGGCTTGGGCTCGGGCATCGGTCGGGACATGGCGGGACTCCTCTGCGATCCAGTACGTCACCTTACACCGACGGCCGCGCCCGCGGCCGCGGGCTCATTCCATCACCAGGTATCCGAAGCGGCCGCCGCGCGCGACGCTGAGCACCAGGTCCTGCGGCTCGTTGGCCAGGGCGCTGCGGAAGGCCGGCAGGTCGGCGACGTTGCGGCGGTTGACCTGGCCGATGCGGTCGCCGGCGCGCAGGCCGTTGCGGGCCGCGCGGCTGCCGGGCTCGACCTTGCTGGCGATGACGCCGATCAGGCCCTGCTGGCGGAAACGTTCGGGCAGCTCGGTCAGGGTGGCGCCGGCCAGGCGCGGGTCGATCTGGCCGCCGTCGATTTCCTTGGCCTGGGCCTTGAGCACGGCCGACACCGTCAGCCGGCGGCCGTCGCGCAGCAGCTCCAGCCGCACCTGCTGGTCCACCGGCAGCAGGCCCTCGAGATTTCGAAGGGCCTGGGCGCTGTCGATGCGTTCGCCGTTGGCCGCCACCACCACGTCGCCCGGCCGCACGCCGGCGGCTTCGGCCGGCGAGCCGCGGTAGACGCGCGCCACCAGGGCGCCGCGCTGGTTGGCCGGCAGGTCGAGCTGGCGGGCGGCGAATTCGGTGATCTCCTCGCCGTCCAGGCCCAGCGAGCCGCGGCGCACTTCGCCGTAGGCCATCAGCTGGCGCATCACCTCGCGCGCCAGGTTGGCGGGAATGGCGAAACCCAGGCCGATGTTGCCGGCGGCGCTGCCGCGCGGGTTGAAGCTGGCGGTGTTGATGCCGACCAGCTCGCCGCGCAGGTTCACCAGCGCGCCGCCGGAATTGCCCGGGTTGATCGAGGCGTCGGTCTGGATGAAGTTCTGGTAGCCCAGGCCCTGCAGGCCGCTGCGGCCCACGGCCGAGACGATGCCGCTGGTGACCGTCTGGCCCAGGCCGAAGGGATTGCCCACCGCCACCACGAAGTCGCCGACCCGCAGCGCGGTGGAATCGGCCAGGTTCAGGGCGCTGAGGTTTTCGGCCGGGATGCGGATCACCGCCACGTCGGTGTCGGGGTCGGCGCCGACCAGCTCGGCCTCGAAGGTGCGGCCGTCGGCCAGGGTCACCGACACGCCGTCGGCGTTCTCGATGACGTGGTTGTTGGTCAGCACCAGGCCGCGTTCGGCGTCGACGATGACGCCCGAGCCCAGGGACTGCTGCATGCGCTCCTGCGGCATGCCGCCGGGCATGCCGAAGAACTCGGCCAGCGGGTTGCGCACCCGCACCACCTGGCGCGAATAGACGTTGACCACGGCCGGGGTCACGTTCTGAAGCATCGGCGCCAGCGAGGGCAGGGGCACGCCGGAAAGTTCGGCCGGCAGCGCCGCCTGGGCGGTGCGGGGCAGGGCCAGTTCGGCCGCGGTGTCCAGGGCGGCCTGGGCCCGGCTGGGGGCGGCGGCGGGGGCCGGCGCCGCCGGCTGCGACAGCCAGTGGTGGGCGCCGGCGCCGGCCAGGCCGGCAAGCAGGAGGGCGGTGGCGGCGGTCAGCAGACGCATGGATCAGGCTCCGGGCTCAGGCCATGGGTGGGGATGAACGGGATAGCAGATGGGAGCCGAACCGCGGCTGGACAAGGGCCGGCCCGGGTCCGGATCCGGGCCCTTCCGACCCCCGATCCGGTCGCCGGAGCGGCCCCGGAACCGTGATGACGGTCTGGTTCCACGGAGGCGATTGTGCCGCCAACGCAGCCGGCGGGGGTTTCAGGCCAAGTCTCGGAGTGCCGTGGAACATCTTGAAGGCACTGTGTTTTCAGCGTGTTTCGGGTTGTTGACAGCCCCCCCGCCGAGGGGTAGTTTTGCCTTCCGCTGCCACTACATCTTGTGTCGGGCAGCGGGGACGGCCCCAAGCCTTGGGGTTGGAGCTTGCACGACGCGACGGCGAGACGGCATGCGGGAAGCGGACCGGACACTACGCAAACCCAGGGGCCAAACCCCGCGGGCGGGCGTGTTTTCCCCCGGATTCCCGGCCGGCACGACCCGATAAGAATTCATACATAAGGCGCCCTCCCGAGGGGTGCCCCGGGAGGAAGAAAGGACTTATGAGCACGGTTCGCCTGGAGGCGGTCAAGCACAACGCGGCGCAGGACATCGAGATGCAGCCGGCGTCCTACGACATCTGGGACAAGAAGTACCGCCTGAAGACCAAGAAGGGCGACCCGGTCGATGCGTCCATCGACCACACCTACCAGCGGGTGGCCAAGGCCCTGGCCGAGGCCGAGCCGACCGCCGAGAAGCAGAAGTACTGGTACGAGCGTTTCCTCTGGGCCCTGCGCCGCGGCGCCATTCCCGCCGGCCGCATCACGTCCAATGCCGGCGCGCTCGAACACAAGCCGGCCACCAGCACCATCAACTGCACCGTGTCGGGGATCATCACCGACTCGATGGACGACATCCTGGGCAAGGTGCACGAAGCGGGCCTGACCCTGAAGGCCGGCTGCGGCATCGGCTACGAGTTCAGCACCCTGCGCCCGCGCGGCGCCTACGTGTCCGGCGCCGGCGCCTACACCAGCGGCCCGCTGAGCTTCATGGATATCTACGACAAGATGTGCTTCACCGTCTCGTCGGCCGGCGGCCGCCGCGGCGCCCAGATGGGCACCTTCGACG
>CAMLKR010000096.1 GCA_946480565.1 uncultured Arenimonas sp.
CACCGGCACGTAGAGCTTGTCGCCCTTGGCGTATTCGATCTGCAGGAACTCGCCGCGCACGCCGCCGCTGTCGAGCACCACCAGACCCTGGTAGCGGCCGACGCCGTGGTCCTCGTGCACGATCGGCGAGCCGAGCTGGATCTCGCTCAGGTCGCGCAGCACCGTATCGGGGTCGCGCGCGGCCTTGCGGCGGCGACGCGACTGCTCGGCGCGTTCGGGGAAGAGCTGGCGTTCGGTCAGCACCGCCAGCGGCGGCGTGTCCAATGCGAAGCCGTCCTCCAGCGGTGCCACCGTGATCGCGAACTTCTCGCTGCCGGCAAGGAAGGCGTCCCAGCCGGAGACCGCGGCGGGCTTCAGGTCGGCCGAGGCCAGCAGCTCGATCAGGGCCTCGCGGCGGCCCGCGGAATCCGCGGCCAGCAGCACCCGGCCTGGATAGGCGCGCAGGAACCCGTGCAGGGCAGCACCCGGGTCGCCGCCCTTCTGGCTCCAGGCCAGGGACGGCGCGGGCTGCTCGGCCATGGCCACGGCCTTGTCGTGCTGGGCGTGGCCGGGGCCGGCGACCTCGATGCGCGCCGCCTTGTTCCAGGCCGCGCGCAGTTCCTCGGGCGGCAGGAAAATCTCGGCCGGCGCCAGGATCGGCCGCTCGATGTCATGGCGGCGCTGTTCCCAGCGGTCCGTGGTCTGGGCCCAGAAGGCGGTCGCCGCCTCGTTCACGCCGTCGCCGACCACCACCAGGGTGTCGCCGGACAGATGTTCGAACAGCGAGGCGGTGCGTTCGAAGAACAGCGGCAGGTAGTACTCGATGCCGGCCGGTGCGCCGCCTTCCTTCAGGTCCTGGTATAGCGGGCAGCGGCGCGGGTCGAACTCGAAGCGTTCGCGCAGCAGCTCGCGCACGCGCCGGGCGCTGTCGGCGTCGAGCGGGAATTCGCGCGCCGGCAGCAGGCGCACCGATTCCACCGCGTGGTCCGAGCGCTGGGTCTCGGGGTCGAAGCTGCGCAGCGAATCGATCTGGTCGTCGAACAGTTCGATGCGGTAGGGCTGGTCGGCGCCCATCGGATAGAGGTCGAGCAGGGCGCCGCGCACGGCGAAGTCGCCCGGGTCCAGCACCTGGGGCACGTTGCGGTAGCCGGCGGCCTCGAGGCGGCGCTTCTCGGCATCGAGGTCGAGCTTCTGGCCGCGGGTGAGGTCGAGCGTATTGCCGGCGATCCACGCCGGCGGCGGCAGCCGCTGCATCAACGAGGCAACCGGCACCACCAGCACGCCGCGGCGCGCGGTGGGCAGGCGGTAGAGCGCCGCCACGCGCTGCGAGACGATGTCCGGATGTGGACTGAACAGGTCGTAGGGCAGGGTTTCCCAGTCGGCGAAATGCAGCACCGGCAGGTCGCCGGCGAGCACGCGCAGGTCGTGTTCCAGCGACTGGGCGCCGTGGCTGTCGCGGGTGACGGCCAGCACCAGGCCGTCGTGGCAACGCGCGGCCTCGGCCAGGCCCAGGGCCAGCGCGCTGGCGCTGTGCGGCGCGCGCCACAGGGCGCGCTGCTGGCCGGCCTTGGGTCTCGGCGCGGAGGGGAGGAGGGGGCGGGTCATGGGGCCGCGGAGTTTACCGCAGCCGCCGTGCCCACCGGTTCATCGCCGGGGTAATCGTTTCACCGGCGCCAGGTCCAGCGTGACCCGCAGCAGGTTCGGCGATTCCGGGCTCATTTCGCGCTGGAAGCCCATGGCCTGGGCCAGGGCGATCATGCCGGTGTTCTCGTCCATCACATCGCCCCAGATGCGGCGGATGCCGTGCGCCTCGGCCCATTCCACCAGCCGGCGCATCAGGGCCAGGCCCAGGCCCTGGCCGGACACGAAATGCGAGACCAGGATCGCGAACTCCGCGCTGTCGCAGCCCGGGTCGCGGTTGAGCCGCGCCAGCGCGCCGACCAGGGCCTCGCCGGGCGGCAGCGGTTCGGCGGCCACCACCGCGAAGGACTCGCCGGGACGGGGGTGCACCAGGGTCTCGAGATAATCGGGGGCGAGCGCCTTCACCGGATGCAGGTATCGGCGCCGCACCTCGTCCTCGGTCAGCAGCTCGAAGGCGCCGGCGATCGGGCCGGCATCTGCGGGCTGCACTGGTCGCAGCCAGAGCTCGCGGCCGTCGGGCAGGCGCAGCACCTCGGTGCGCTCCGGGCGCAGCGAGGGCCGGGACGGACTGCGGCGGTTCGGTTTCATGGCGTGGAGGGTGTCAGCTTGCGGCTGGGAGCATGCTCTAATCTGACGCGGAAACGTTCATAAATCAGACACAGCGAGGCGGCCGGCATGGACGAGGCATCGTTGCGCAAGCTCTGCGCCGGCTGGCCCGGCGTGACGGCCGGGATCAAGTGGCAGGACGACCTGATCTTCATGGTCGCCGGCAAGATGTTCTGCGGTCTGTGCGTGCACGGTGCGCACAAGGGCAAGTTCGCGCTCAAGGTCGAGGCGGAACGTTTCCTGGAGTTCACCGACCGTCCCGGCGTCGTGCCGGCGCCCTACATGGCGCGTGCCCACTGGATCGCCATGGACGACCCTTCGGTGTTGCCCAAGGCCGAACTGCAGGCACTGGTGCGGCGCGCCTACGAGCTGGTGCGCGAAAAACTTCCCCGGAAGCTGCAGCGGGAACTGGCAGATGGCTGAGGCCGGGGCGCCGACGTTCGCCCAGGCACTGCGCTTCTGGTGGCTGCTGGGTTGGATCAGCTTCGGCGGACCGGCGGGCCAGATCGCGGTGATGCATGCCGAGCTGGTCGAACGCCGGCGCTGGATCGACGAAGCGACCTTCCTGCACGCGCTCAACTACTGCATGTTGCTGCCCGGGCCGGAGGCGATGCAGCTGGCCACCTACCTGGGCTGGCGCCTGCACGGGGTGCGCGGCGGGCTGGTCGCGGGCGCGCTGTTCGTGCTGCCGGCCACCGTGCTGCTGGCCATGCTGTCCTGGGCCTGGCTGCGTTTCGGCCTGCTGCCGGTGGTGGCGGGCATCAGCCTGGGCCTGTCGGCTGCGGTCCTGGCGCTGCTGGCGCAGGCCGTCTGGCGGCTGGGGCAGCGGGTATTGCGGCGGACCTTTCCGAAGCTGCTGGCGGCGCTGGCCCTGGCCGGGCTGGCGGCTGGCCTCGGGTTTCCCTGGGTGCTTGCGCTGGCGGCCCTGCTGGGGGTCGCCGCGGGACGGTTCGCGCCGCAGTGGCTGGCCACCGCCGCCGACCATGCCGCGCCGGCGACGATCCGCGCGGCGCACCCGCGACGGCATCCGGGCCGGGCACTGGCCCTGGCGGCCGGTCTGGTATTCGCCTGGTGGCTGCCGCTGCTGGCGCTGCGCGTGGCCCTGGGGCCCGACAGCACGGCCTGGACCCAGGCGGTGTTCTTCAGCCAGGCGGCCCTGGTCACCTTCGGCGGCGCCTATGCGGTGCTTCCCTATGTCGCTCAGCAGGCGGTCGAGCACTACGGCTGGCTGACGGCGGCGCAGATGATGGTCGGCCTGGGCCTGGCCGAGACCACGCCCGGTCCGCTGATCATCGTGCTTGAATTCGTGGGCTTCGTCGGCGGCTGGCAGCATCCGGACCTCGGCTCGCCGCTGGCCTCGGCCTTGCTCGGCGCGGCGGTGACGGCGTGGGCGACCTTCCTGCCCAGTTTCCTGTTCGTGCTGCCGGCCGCCCCCTGGATCGAGGGGCTGCGCGAACGGCCCCTGCTGTCGGCGGCGATCACCGCCATCAGTGCCGCCGTGGTCGGCGTGATCATCAGCCTCGGACTCTGGTTCGGGCTGCACCTGTTCGCTGGTCGCAGCCTCGCCGATGCCGTCTTCGTCACGGCGGTCGCGGCATTGTCCTGGCTGGCCCTGGCCCGCGGCCGCTGGCACGTGCTCGCGGTGGTGCTGGCGGCGGCGACCAGCGGTGCGGCCTGGGGCGCGTTTGCGGCCTGAGCGCGCGGTTGTCGCCCCGGGGGGCGTGGGCTAGGCTGGCCCGGGGAATCGCGCAGGGGAAGACCGGATGGCGGGAACGGGCGGCGCAAGACGGGGGTTCGGCGCGCCGCTGCTGATTGCCCTGGCCTTGGCTGCGGCACCCGCCTTCGGCGCGCCGGGCGCGCCGCCGGCGCAGGCTCAGGCTCAGGATGTGCGCGCCGACACGGTCGAGCGCGATCCGCTCGAAACCCGCGCCCTGCTCGAACCCGAGGCCGTGCTGCGGGACATCGGCCCGGCCATCCGCAACGCCCGCATCGCCGGCGACAACCGGCGCTTGGCCTTGCTTTACCTGGCCCAGGCCAACGCCTGCCGGGTGGTCGCCGACTGGAACTGCCAGCGTGAAGCCGGTCTACAGGCGCGCGCCGAAGCGCGCCTGGCCGGCGCGCCACAGCTGGAAGCGCGTGGACTGATCGCCGAAAGCCGCGCCCGCATCGCGATGCAGGACTACACCCGCGGCGAACGGCTGCTGGGCGAGGCGGAAGTGCTGCTGAAGGCGGCGCCGCAGCCGGAGCTGCTGGCCGACGTCTTCCTGGCCTATTCCTCGATGAGTTATTCGCTGGGCAAACACGCGCTGGCCGAGCAGTACGCCCGGCGGGGCCTGGCCCTGCTGGCCGAAGGCGAGGGGCTGACGATCCAGGCGCGGCTGCAGCGCAACCTGGCGCGGGCGTTGTCGCAGGCCGGCCGCATCGACGAAGCCGCGGCGGCGCTGGCCGAGGCGACCCGGCTGGCCGAGCGCCTGTCCGATCCCAAGCTCGGCGCGGAGCTGTACCTGGAGGCGGCCCGGCTGGCACGCATCGCCGGCGACCAGGCCACCCAGCGCAGCAACGGCGGGCGCATCCTGCAGCTCGCCGAGCGCCTGAAGAATTCGCAGCTGGCGGGACTGGGGCATGAAGTGCTGGGCTTGGCGGCCGCGGACGCCGGCGACGGCGACACGGCGCTGCGCGAACTGCGGGCGGCGCAACAATCCTTCCGTTCGCTCGAGCTGGTCAGCGACGAGCTGCGCGTGCTGCGCGAACTGGTCGGTTTCCTGCTGCGCGAGCGGCCCGCCAGCCCCGAGCTGCCGCCGCTGTTCGAGCGTTTCCTGGTCCTGGACAACACCCTGGCCCAGAACGAACGCGCCCAGGCCGCCGACGATTTCGACGCGCGCCTGAAGTACGCCGAGCGCGAGAACGAGCTGCTGCGCCTGCAGGCCGAAACCACGCTGGCGCGCGAGCGCGAGCAGGCGCTGGCGCAAAGCAACCGTTTCAGCCGGACCTTGATGGCACTGGGCATCCTGACCCTGGGCGTGCTGGCCGCGTTCTTCGTCGTCCAGCGCCGCAGCAACAAGCGCCTGCGCGGGGTGCTGGCCCGGCTGGGCGAAAGCGAGCTGCAGTACCGGACCCTGGCCGACAACTCCAGCGACCTGGTCGTGAGGATGATGCTGGATGGCCGCCGGCGGTATGTCTCGCCCTCCACCCGCGAGCTGCTCGGCTTCGAGCCGGAAGAGCTGATGCAGCCGCGCTGGGAGCTGGTGCATCCGGACGACCGCGAACGGCTGCGCCAGGCGCTGGACGCGCTGGCCCGCGACGGCGGGTCGGCGATGGTCGTCTACCGCGCCCAGCATCGCCACGGCCACTACGTCTGGATCGAGGCGCTGGTGCGCCGGGTCACCGGGCCGGAGGGCGCGCCGGAGATCCTGTTCACCGGCCGCGACGTCTCCACCCGCGTGCGCGCCGAACAGGCGCTGGCGGCGATCCAGTCGCGGCTGCGGGCGGTCACCGACAACATCCCGGCGATGATCGCCCACATCGACACCCAGGAGCGATACACCTTCGCCAACGGCCACAGCGGCCGCATCCTGTCGACCGACCCCGAGGCGGTGATCGGGCGCACGGTGCGGGAGGTGCGGGGCGAGGCGATCTACAGCGAGATCAAGGGCCACATCGCCGCCGCGCTGCGCGGCGAGCGCGTGACCTTCGAAGGCCAGGCCCAGGTCGGCGGCCAGACCTACCACTACCAGACCAGCTACGTTCCCGACCTGTCGCCCGACGGCAAGGTGCAGGGCTTCTTCTCCTTCATCTTCGACATCACCCAGCTCAAGACCGCGGAGCGGGAGCTGGAGCGCCAGGCGCGCATCGACGGCCTGACCGGCGTCGCCAACCGCCGCTATTTCGACGAGCGCCTGGCCTCGGGCGTCGCCCGCGGCCGGCGCGTGGGCGCGCCGATCGCGCTGCTCTACCTGGACGTCGACCGGTTCAAGGCGATCAACGACGGCCACGGCCACGCCGCCGGCGACCTGGTGCTGAAGGAGTTCGCGCGGCGGCTGAAGTCGAACGTGCGCGAAGGCGACCTGGTGGCGCGCATCGGCGGCGACGAGTTCGTGGTGCTGGTGGAGGGCGCCGAGTCCCTGGCCGGGGTGCAGGCGCTGGCGGCCAAGCTGCTGCAGGCGATCGCCGTGCCCTTCGAGCTTGCGGACGGCGTGATGCTGGCCGTGGCCGGCAGCATCGGGCTCGCCTACAGCCGCCGTTCGGTGAACGCCGACCGCCTGCTGGCGGCGGCCGACCAGGCCCTGTACCAAGCCAAGGACGCCGGCCGCGCCACCTGGCGTGCGGTCGAGATCGACTGACGCGTCCGGGTTGCGCGACGCGCGGGCATGGGCTCAACTGCCGACATGGACCTGCGCGAACGTTTCCAGACCCACGTCGTCGAGAACCAGCCGCCGCCGCTGGCGCCCTACGACGCCTTCGCCGGCGACCTGCCGCTGCGCGAGGCGCTGGCGCGGGAGGGCGGCGACTGGGCCCGCGCCGAGGTCGCCGCCTACGGCCGCCTGGCCGGCGGCGAGCTGATGATGCTGGGCCGGCTGGCGAACGAGAACCGTCCGAAGCTGGTCGCCTACGACCGCTTCGGCCACCGCATCGACGACGTCGAGTTCCACCCGGCCTACCACCAGCTGATGGACACGGCGGTCCGCCATGGCGTGCCGGGGTTCGCCTGGCGCCACGCCGACCGGCCCGGCGCGCACGTGGCGCGCGCGGCCCTGATGTTCCTGCACAACCAGGCCGACCAGGGCAGCAGCTGCCCGCTGACGATGACCTATGCCTGCGTGCCGGCGCTGCGGCACGAGCCCTCGCTGGCGTCCCATTGGCTGCCGCGCATCACCGCGCCGCACTATGATCCGCGCCACGTGCCGGCCTGGGAAAAGACCGGCAACACCATCGGCATGGGCATGACCGAGAAGCAGGGTGGCTCCGACGTGCGCGCCAACAGCACGCACGCCCATCCGGTCGCTGGCGCGGAGGGTCTGTACGAGCTGGTCGGGCACAAGTGGTTCTTCTCGGCGCCGATGTGCGACGCCTTCCTGGTGCTGGCCCAGGCGCGCGGTGGCCTGAGCTGCTTCCTGCTGCCGCGCTTCGCGCCCGGCGGCGGCCACAACGCCATCCGCATCCAGCGGCTGAAGGACAAGCTGGGCGACTGGAGCAACGCCAGCGCCGAGGTGGAATTCCAGGGCGCCCTGGCCTGGCGGGTCGGCGAGGAGGGGCGCGGCGTGGCCACCATCCTGCAGATGGTGGCGCTGACGCGCCAGGACTGCCTGATCGGCTCGGCCAGCCTGATGCGCCAGGCCCTGGTGCAGGCGCTGCACCACGCGCGCCATCGCCGCGCGTTCGGCAAGGCGCTGGTGCAGCAGCCGCTGATGCGAAACGTCCTGGCCGACCTGGCGCTGGAGTCCGAGGCCGCGACGGCGCTGGCGCTGCGGGTCGCGCGCGCGGTGGACGCCAGCCCCCGCGATCCGCGCGAGGCGGCGTTCGCGCGGCTGACCACGGCGCTGGGAAAGTACTGGGTCTGCAAGCGCGCGCCGGCCTTCGTCAACGAGGCGCAGGAATGCCTGGGCGGCGCCGGCTATGTCGAGGAGTCCGGCCTGCCGCGGCTGTACCGGCAGGCGCCGCTGAACTCGATCTGGGAGGGCAGCGGCAACATCCAGTGCCTGGACCTGCTGCGGGCCCTGGGACGCGAGCCCGACACCGCCGCGGCCTTCTTCGATGAACTCGACGCTGCACGCGGCGGCCATGCGCTGCTCGATGCCGAGGTCGCGCGCCTGCGGCTTGAACTGCGCGCCGATCCGGCCAGCCTGGAAGCCGGCGCCCGCCGGCTGGCCGAGCGCATGGCCTTGGCTCTGCAGGCGGCGATCCTGGTGCGGGCGGGCCTGGCGCCGGTGGCCGATGCGTTCTGCGCGCACCGGCTCGGCCCGGACCGCGGGCTGGCCTACGGCAGCCTGGCCGCGGACGCGCCGGTGGACCTGCTGCTGGATCGTGCCCGGCCCTGATCCCTGCGGGCGACGAGGACCGGTTTCCGGGAAACGGCGTCGCTGAAATCGTGCTTCTGCGCCACCCTGGCCCGCGGCTAAGCTGGGCCATGCGCTTTCTCCGCGACTTATCCCTGCCGGCCCTGGTGGCCGGCTTCGTCACCGTGCTGGTCGGCTTCAGCAGCTCGGCCGTGGTGGTGTTCCAGGGCGCCCGGGCGGTCGGCGCCACGCCGGACCAGATCGCCTCGTGGATGTGGGCCCTGGGCC
>CAMLKR010000097.1 GCA_946480565.1 uncultured Arenimonas sp.
CGTCCAGGTAGACCGCGCCCAGGTCGTTGGTGCAGAAGTTCTGCACCTTGGCGACCACGGCAGCGAAGTCGTAGCGCTCGTAGGCGGCCTTGATCTCCTCCTGCAGGGAGTGCGCGCGATGCACGGCCCACTGGTCGAGCAGCAGCAGCTCCCCGTTCGGCAGCAGGTGCGCGGCCGGGTCGAAACCGTGCAGGTTGCCCAGCAGGAAACGCGCGGTGTTGCGGATGCGGCGGTAGGCGTCGGCGGTGCGCTTGAGTATGTCGTCGGACACCGACATCTCGTTGCGGTAGTCGGTGCCGGCGACCCAAAGGCGCAGCACGTCGGCGCCCAGGGAATCGTTGACCTTCTGCGGCTCGACCACGTTGCCGACCGATTTGGACATCTTGCGGCCCTGCGCGTCCACCGTGAAGCCGTGGGTCAGCACCGCCCGGTAGGGCGCCGCGCCGTCCATCGCCACGCCGGTCAGCAGCGAGCTCTGGAACCAGCCGCGGTGCTGGTCGGAACCTTCCAGGTAGAGGTCGGCCGGCTTGCCGGTGCCGCGCGCGGCCAGCACGCCTTCGTGGGTCACGCCCGAGTCGAACCAGACGTCCAGGATGTCGGTGATCTTGTGGTAGTCGGCCGCCTCGGCGCCCAGCAGCTCGGCCGCGTCGAGCTTGAACCAGGCGTCGGCGCCCTGCTCCGCCACGCGGTCGGCGACCGCGCGCATCAGTTCGACCGACCGTGGATGCGGCTCGCCGCTGACGTTGTGCACGAACAGCGCGATCGGCACGCCCCAGGTGCGCTGGCGGCTGATGCACCAGTCCGGGCGGCCCTCGACCATGCCGGCGATGCGCGCCTCGCCCCAGTCCGGCACGAACTGCACCTTCTTGATCGCGGCCAGCGCGTCGCGGCGCAGGCCCGCCTGCTCCATCGAGATGAACCACTGCGGCGTCGCGCGGAAGGCCACCGGCGACTTGTGTCGCCAGCAGTGCGGGTAGCTGTGCTGCAGCTTGCCCGAGGCCAGCAGCACGCCGCGTTCGGCCAGCAGGGCCATGATCGTATCGTTGGCCTTCCAGATGAACTGGCCTTCGAAGATCGGCGTGCCCGGCAGGTAGACGCCGTTGCCGCCGACCGGATTGAGTTCGGGCGTGGAGTACTTCTCCAGCAGCCCGTACTTCAGGCCGACCTGGTAGTCCTCCTGGCCGTGGCCGGGCGCGGTGTGCACGGCGCCGGTGCCGGCGTCGGTGGTGACGTGGTCGCCGAGGATGACCGGGATCTCGCGCTCGTAGAACGGATGTTTCAGCAGCACGCCTTCGAGCTCGGCGCCCTTCACCGTGCCGCCCTTCTTTGCGTAATGCGGCAAACCGTTGCCGTCGGTGGCCTCCAGGCCGTAACGCTTCGCGGCTTCGTGGAACAGCGGTTCGGCGATCACCAGGTACTGGCGCTTGCCCGTCCGCTCCGGGCCGACCATCAACACATAGTCGACCTCGGGGCCCAGGGTGACGGCCAGCGAGGCCGGCAGGGTCCACGGCGTGGTGGTCCAGATCGGCACGCCGACGATGGCGTCGCCGGAATCGACGCCGAACTTCGCCGCCAGCGCCTTCGGATCGAAGGCGTCGTAGGCCACGTCCACCATCGGCGAGGTCTTGTCGGCGTATTCGATCTCGGCCTCGGCCAGGGCCGATCCGCAGTCGAAGCACCAGTGCACCGGCTTCACGCCGCGGGTCAGGTGGCCGCGCTCGACGATCTTCGCCAGCGCCCGCAGCATGTCGGCCTCGAAGGCGAAGTCCATGGTGCGGTAGGGGTTGTCCCAGTCGCCCAGCACGCCCAGGCGCTGGAAGTCGCGCGACTGGCCGGCGATCTGCTCGGCGGCGTATTCGCGGCACTTGGCGCGGAAGGCGGCGGCGTCGAGCTTGTCGCCGACCTTGCCGAATTTTTTCTCCACCACCAGTTCTATCGGCAGGCCGTGGCAGTCCCAGCCCGGCACGTAGGGCGCGTCGTAGCCGGCCATCAGCCGCGACTTCACCACCATGTCCTTGAGGATCTTGTTCACCGCGTGGCCGATGTGGATCGAGCCGTTGGCGTAGGGCGGGCCGTCGTGCAGCACGAACAGCGGGCGCTGCTGCGCCTTCGCGGTCGCGCGCACCTGGGCGTAGAGGCCCTGCTGCTGCCAGCCGGCCAGCATGCCCGGCTCGCGCTTGGGCAGGTCGCCCCGCATCGGGAACGCCGTCTCCGGCAGGCTGATGGTGTGCTTGTAGTCCTTGCCGCCGTTATCGGTCACGCCAACGCTCCGCGTTCTTCCAGGTCGTGGCGCAACACGCGCCGGGCTTGCGCCGAATCCAGGTCCATCTGCCGGACCAGGGCGGGCAAGTCGTCAAACTTTTCCTCGTCGCGCAGTTTCGCGACGAACTCCACTTCGATGCGGCGGCCGTACAGGTCGCCGTCGAAGTCGAACACATGCGCCTCGAGCAGGGGCTCCACGCCCATCACCGTCGGCCGCGTGCCCAGGCTCGACACCCCGGCCCGCGGCTCCGGGCCGATGCCGTGCACCCAGGTGGCGTAGATGCCGGACAGGGCGGGCCGCTTGCCGGCGAGCCTGAGGTTGGCCGTAGGGTAGCCGAGCTGGCGGCCCAGCTGCTTCCCGCGCACCACCTTGCCGGCGATCGCGTAGCGGCGGCCCAGCGCCTGCGCGGCCCCGTCCAGGTCGCCGGCCGCCAGCTGCCGGCGCAGCGCCGTGCTGGAATACCGTCCGCCCTGGCCGTCCACCGGCGCGATCGCCCGGGCGGTGAAGCCCAGCTCCGCGCCCATCGCCTGCAGCAGGGCCAGGTCGCCCTTGCGGCCATGGCCGAAGCGGAAGTCCGGGCCGACCCAGACCTCGCGAGCCGACAGGCGCTGCGCCAGCACGCGCCGGACGAAATCCCCGGCATCCATCGCCGCCATCCGGGCGTCGAACCGCAGCAGGCCGATGACGTCCATGCCCAGGCCCCGCAGACCCTCGAACTTGGCGCGGGGCAGCAGCAGGCGCGGCGGCACCTCGTCGCGGGCGAAAAACTCGCGCGGCAGCGGCTCGAAGCTCAGGGCCACGGCCGCCAGGCCGGCGGCACGCGCACGCTCGCGAACGCGGCCGACCAGCGCCCGGTGCCCCAGATGGAGGCCGTCGAAGGCGCCGATGCAAACCACGCTGCCCTGCGGGCAAAGTGAATCGCCCTCGACGTCCCGGAACAGCCTGCTCATGCCGCAAAGTATAGCCGCGGGCGCGCGGCTCAGGCTTCCCGCAGGTGGCGCGGCCGCACGCCGGCGACCAGCAGGCCGAGGCCATAGGCCAGCGCACCCCCGCCCACGACCAGAAGCAGCCAGCCCAGCCGCAGGTACCACTCGCCGAGCGCGGCCCAGTCGCCGAGCTGCAGGCGGGCATAGACGACCGCGGCCACCATCAGCGCCGACCCGACCAGGATCTGCCCGAACAGCCGCAGCCAGCCCTTTTCCGCGCGGTAGGCGCCCTGGCGGATCAGATAGCGCCACAACAGGGCGGCATTGAGCACCCCCGCCAGCGCGGTCGCCAGCGCGATGCCGCCGTGCGGCGCCACCATCCCGGCCCGGCGCAGCGCCAGCACCAGGACGGCGGTGAGCACGATGTTGGCGAACACGGTGATCACCGCCGCCCGCATCGGCGTACGGGTGTCCTGGCGGGCGTAGAAGGCCGGCAGCAGCACCTTGCTGAGCATGAAGGCGGGCACGCCGACGCTCATCGCGACGACGGCGACCGCGACCATCCGGGTGTCGTTGGCGGTGAACTCGCCGTACTGGAACAGGGTCGCGCACAGCGGCCCGGCCATCAGCGCCAGGCCCAGCGCGGCGGGAATGCTGACCAGGGCGACCAGGCGCAGGCCCCAGTCGAGCGCGTGGGAATAACCCGCGGCGTCGGTGGCGGCATGGCGGCGCGACAGGTGCGGCAGGATCACGGTGCCGATCGCCACGCCGAACAGGCCCAGCGGGAACTCGACCAGGCGGTCGGAGTAATACAGCCAGGCCTGGGCGTTGCTGACCAGCATGGACGCGAACATCGTGCCCACCAGCAGGTTCAGCTGCGACACCGAGGACGAGAAGATCGTCGGCACCATCAGCCCGAACACCCGGCGCACGCCTTCGTGGCGGAAATCCACCTTGAACCGGGGCCGCAGCCCCAGCCGCCCCAGCGCCGGCCACAGCAGCGCCCACTGCGCCAGGCCGGCCAGGAACACGCCCCAGGCCAGCGCGTATTCGGGCACCGCGAAATGGCGGGCCAGGGCGAGCATGGCCACGATCACCGCCAGGTTGTGCAGCACCGGGGTGAAGGCCGGCAGCCCGAAACGGCGCACGCTGTTGAGGATGGCCCCGGCCAGGGCCGTCATCGAGATGAAGGCCAGGTAGGGGAAGGTGATCCGCAGCATGTCGGCCGTCAGGGCCACCTGCTCGGAATCCTTGCCGGCGAACAGCAGGAACAGGCGCGCGATCCAGGGCGCGAACAGCATGCCCAGGCCGGTGATCACCGCCACCGTGGCCAGCAGGGCGCCGGCGATGTGGTCCAGGAAGTCCTGCAGGGCCGCCCGGTCGCCGCGTTCGTGCAGCTCGGACAGCACCGGCACGAAGGCCGACGAGAACGAACCCTCGGCGAAGATGCGGCGCAGGTAGTTCGGGATGCGGTAGGCCACCACGAAGGCGCTGACCGCGGCCCCGGTGCCGAACAGGGTCGCCTGCAGCAGGTCCCGGGCCAGGCCGGCGATCCGGGACAGGAAGGTCATGGCGCTGAACACCGCGGTGGACCGCAGCAGGCCGCCCCGGCTCATGCGCCCACCTCGGCACCGGCCCGGGGGAATTGACTCAAGCCTTTGACTCGCCCATAATTCCGGGTCTTTCGCGCACCACCCCAATTCCGCCGCCGGTTCCGACCGACCCGGCCATCACTTTCAGAGTTCAGGAGCCCTCCGTGGCCAACATCAAGTCCGCCAAGAAGCGCGCCAAGCAGACCGTCGTCCGCAACGCCCGCAATGCCAGCCAGCGTTCCATGCTGCGCACCGCCGTGAAGAAGGTCCTCAAGGCCCTGGAAGCCAAGGACGCCCCGGCCGCCGAGGCCGCGTTCGCGACCGCCCAGCCGATCCTGGACCGCTACTCGGCCCGTGGCCTGATCCACAAGAACAAGGCTGCCCGCCACAAGAGCCGCATCTCCGCCCACATCAAGGCGCTGAAGCAGGCCTGATCCGGCCCGCCCGGATGGTTGCAGCGAAAGGCCGGCGCAAGCCGGCCTTTCTGCTTTCCGGCTCCCGATGGAAGCCCCGGCCCGCCCCGTCGGGGCGCCGGCCGGCACGACCTGCCCGGCCTCAGCCATTGCGCGTCATCTCCGCCCGGGCCGCGGCGTCCTCGGCCGCCTCCAGCGCCGCGGCCTTCTGGTCGTCGAAGAACTGCTGGATCTTGAGCACGATCGGCCAGGTGCCCTCGCGGCCGATGGCCGAGACCATGAACCAGGGCGCCTTCCAGTCCAGCTCCTTCACCAGCGCCTCGGCGCGGGCCTGGCGCTCCTCCTCGGGCAGCAGGTCGGCCTTGTTGAGCACCAGCCAGCGCGGCTTCTCCAGCATGGCCGGGTCGTACTTGCGCAGCTCGTTTTCGATCGCGCGCACCTGGGTCGCCGGGTCCACGCCCTCGTCGAACGGGGCCATGTCCACCAGGTGCAGCAGCACGCGGGTGCGCTGCACGTGGCGCAGGAACAGGCTGCCCAGCCCGGCGCCGTCGGCGGCACCCTCGATCAGGCCCGGGATGTCGGCGATGACGAAGCTGCGGTCCATCTCGACGCTGACCACGCCCAGGTTCGGGTACAGGGTGGTGAACGGATAATCGGCCACCTTCGGCGTCGCCGCCGAGACGGCGCGGATGAAGGTGGACTTGCCGGCGTTGGGGAAACCCAGCAGGCCGACGTCGGCCAGCAGCTTCAGTTCGAGCCGGATCTCGCGTTCTTCGCCAGGCGTGCCGGTGCCGGCCTTGCGCGGCGCCCGGTTCACCGAACTCTTGAAGTGCACGTTGCCCTTGCCGCCGATGCCGCCCTGGGCCACCAGCAGGCGGTCGCCGTGCGCGGTGAGGTCGCCGATGATCTCGTCGGTCTCGACGTTGATCACCTCGGTGCCGATCGGCACGCGGATCACGATGTCCTCGCCGGCCTTGCCGAAAGCCTGGCGGCCCATGCCGCTCTGACCGCTCTGGGCGCGGAACTGGCGCTGGTGGCGGAAGTCGATCAGGGTGTTGAGGTTCTCGTCGGCCTCGAGCCAGACGCTGCCGCCGTTGCCGCCGTCGCCGCCATCGGGACCGCCGAGCGGAATGAACTTCTCGCGGCGGAAACTGATGCAGCCATTGCCGCCCTTTCCGGCGCTGACCAAGATCTGGGCTTCATCAACGAATTTCACAGGCAGGTCCCTGGCGGGGGCGCGAGGCCGTCCGCCGCGATTGTGGGCCGTCCGCGCCGCGCCGTGAAGGGCGCGGGCCGCGGTGGCCGGGTTCGGAAACGAAAAGCCCCGCCGAAGCGGGGCCCTTCAAGCCGGGTCGGGGCTGGCCTCAGGCCGCCGGGACCACGCTCACGGTGCGACGCTTCTTCGGACCCTTGACCGAGAAATCCACCACGCCGTCCACGAGGGCGAACAGGGTGTGGTCACGGCCGAGGCCGACGCCGGCGCCCGGATGGAACTCGGTGCCGCGCTGGCGCACGATGATGTTGCCGGCTTCGATGGCCTGGCCGCCGTAGATCTTGACGCCCAGGTACTTCGGGTTGGAGTCGCGGCCGTTGCGCGACGAGCCTACGCCTTTTTTCTGTGCCATGACGAATGCTCCTCTTGCTTAGCCGGCGATGCCGGTGATTTCGATTTCGGTGAAGTACTGCCGGTGGCCCATCTGCTTGCGATGGTGCTTGCGGCGACGGAACTTGACGATGCGGACCTTGTCGAGGCGGCCGTGCGACTTGACGGTGGCGGTGACCTTGGCGCCCGAGACGTTCGGGGTGCCGACGGTGACCTTGTCGCCGTTGCCGATCATCAACACGGAGTCGATGTCGAAGCTCTTGCCTTCCTCGAGGTCGATCTTCTCGACCTTCAGGGTCTCGCCCTGCATAACGCGGTATTGCTTGCCGCCGGTGACGATGACTGCGTACATGACCGGGATTCCTCTGTAGTTATTTTGGTCAAACCTGCCCCGCGGTCACGGGACAGAAGCGGAATTCTAGGGGAAACAGGTCCTTACGGTCAAACCCGGTTGCCGCATCGGCCCGGACCGCTGCCGGGCCCGCCGGGGATGCGGCCTGCCGGCCACCCGCGTCCGGCGGGCTGCAGCCGGCCGGACCAGGGACGCAAACCCTTGGCCCGGCAGGCATTTACCCCATTACCTGGCGGGTCACAGTCCGCCCACGGCGCCCTGCTAAACTGCCCGGCTACTCCTCCGGAGCCGCCCCCAGGCGCATGGATACGATCCGAATCCGCGGTGCCCGCACCCACAACCTGAAGAACATCGACCTGGACCTGCCCAGGGACCGGCTGATCGTCATCACCGGCCTGTCCGGGTCCGGCAAGTCTTCCCTGGCCTTCGACACCATCTACGCCGAGGGCCAGCGCCGCTACGTCGAGTCGCTGTCGGCCTACGCCCGGCAGTTCCTGAGCGTGATGGAGAAGCCGGACGTGGACCACATCGAGGGCCTGTCCCCGGCCATCTCGATCGAGCAGAAGTCCACCTCGCACAACCCGCGTTCGACCGTCGGCACCATCACCGAGGTCTACGACTACCTGCGCCTGCTGTTCGCCCGCGTCGGCACCCCGCGCTGCCCGGACCACCACTACCCGCTGGAGGCCCAGACCGTGGGCCAGATGGTCGACCAGGTGCTGGCCCTGCCCGAAGACCGCCGCTACATGCTGCTGGCCCCGGTGGTGCGCGAACGCAAGGGCGAACACGCCCAGGTGTTCGACCAGCTGCGCGCCCAGGGTTTCGTGCGCGTGCGCGTCAACGGCGTCCTGCACGAACTCGATGCCGTGCCGGCCCTGGCCCTGCGCCAGAAGCACACCATCGAGGCGGTGATCGACCGGTTCAAGCCGCGCGCCGAACTCAAGCAGCGCCTGGCCGAGAGCTTCGAGACCGCGCTGAAGCTGGGCGACGGCCTGGCCCAGGTCCAGGACCTGGACGACGACAGCGTCGCGCCCCTGCTGTTCTCGTCCAAGTTCAGCTGCCCGGTCTGCGACTACGCGCTGCCGGAACTCGAGCCGAGGCTGTTCTCGTTCAACTCGCCGGTCGGCGCCTGCCCCAGCTGCGACGGCCTCGGCGTCACCCAGTTCTTCGATCCTTCGCGCGTGGTCGTGCATCCGCAGCTGAGCCTGGCGGCGGGCGCCGTGCGCGGCTGGGACCGCCGCAACGCCTACTATTTCCAGCTGATCGC
>CAMLKR010000098.1 GCA_946480565.1 uncultured Arenimonas sp.
CCACGGCGGCGGCATTGGCCTGGCCTTCGCGGGCGATGCGGCGCGAGAACACGTAGACGTCCTGCTCGGTCACGTCGTCCACGTTCTGGGTGGCCGCGCCCTTGGCCGCGGCCTGGCGGCCGGCGTCGCCGCCCTGCAGCTTGCCCAGCAGGGTGCACATGTAGCTGCGGATGTTTTCCTGCTTGGCGAACTGGCCCTTTTCGGTCTTCACCGTCATCTCGACCGCGGCGGCGCCGCCTTCGTCGAACACGCTGATCAGGGTCGGGATGGGGCGGGTGGTGTTGGTGGAGCGCTGCTCGACCAGCAGGGTGCCGGTCTCGACGTCCTCGGAAAGCACGTCCATCTTCTCGGCGATCATGATGCCGCGCATCTGGCGGACGGCGTCGGCGATGGACTGGTCGGGCACGGTGACCACGCTGGAGAAGTCGACGCCGGTGAAGGCATTGCCGGACTTCTTGAAGTTGTCTTCGCACTCGCCGGCATGGGCGGCGTTGGCGGTGGCGGCAAGCGCCAGGGCAAGCAGGGCGGGACGGAGCATTCGGGCCTCGGGGAAGATGGGGGACGCCCGGGGAGTGTCTTTTAGGGGCGCGACAAGCTCAAGGAGAACGGAGTCAGGCGCCCGGGAATGTCCAGCGCCGCTGCCCTGGCAACAGCCGCTAACAAACGTTCGGCCCGGCGGGAAGCCGCGAGCAATGCCGGACTCCGCGACCCCAGTCTCAGGCGTCCGGGCTTTTGGCCGCTTCTTTCGCGAGGGCTTTGGCGAAGAAGAGGTCCGCGTAGGGGTCGTCGTTGAACCGCGGGATGGGCGTCCAGCCCAGCCCCAGGTAGAACCGGGCGGCTTCCTTCAGCGCCTTGTTGGTGTCGAGCCGCAGTTCGCGCACGCCGTACTCACGGGCCAGGTCCTCGATGGCGCCCATCAGGCGCTGGGCCACGCCCAGGCCGCGCGCGCAGGGGGCGACCCAGACCCGCTTCACTTCCGCCACGTGGGAGCCGTCGCCGCAGAGCGCCCCGCAGCCGATCGGGAGTCCGTCGGACAAGACCACCAGGAATCCGCCCCGCGGCGGCGTCATCTTCGCCCGGTCCGGGTCGCGGGAACGCCCCACCTCGAAGCCCTGCTCGAAGCGGGCATTGAGTTCTTCGTAGTACTGCCCGAGGCAATACCTGGCGACATCGCAGTCCGGGCTGACGCGTTCGATCACCGTCTGCTCGACGGTCAGCGCGGTCGCGACCGCGTCGAGCGCCATCAGCAGGTGGTCGCGGGCCTTGATCGATTCGATCAGCTGCCTGGCCCGTTGATCGGAAAGCTTCTCGTAGGCCAGGAACTCGCGCTTGCCCGCACGGGTGAGCGCGGCGATGCGGCGCCGCCCGTCCTGGCCATCCGGGGACAGCTCGATCAGCTTCTCCGCCTCCAGCCCGCGCAGCAGGCGGCTGAGCAGGCCGGAATCGATCCGCAGGTATTCCCGCACGGCCGCGACGTCGGTCATGCCGCGACCGATGGCGTTGAGCACGCGCGCCGCCCCCAGGCTCCGGCCCCGGCCGAGGAAGGAGTCCTCGAGCGCGCCCACCTCGGTGGTGACCGCGCGGGCGAAGCGACGGAAGCGGGCTTCGGGGCTCATCATGTAGCTGACTTTAGTCAGCTATCTGGCGGGCGTCAACGGACGGCCGGCAATCGGGCCTTCGGCGGCGGGACGCCGGCTAGGCTGCCGCCCGGATCTCTTCCATCCGCGCCAGCACCAGCTTGCGGATCAGGGCCACGGGCAGCGGATGCTCGGGCGTGAACTTCACCACCGTGCTCGAGGTTTCGAAGCCCGCCAGGTCCTTGCGGTGCGCCTTCAGCACCTGCCCATGCATGATGTAGAACGACAGGTGCTTCTGCGCGGCGCCGTAACCGACCGCCCGCCTGCCCCGGAACCAGAAGAACGGCGCACCGCTGCTGATCCTTTCTTCCATGTCCGGCGCCAACGCCCGGATGGTTGCCCGCACCCCTTCCAGCGTTTTCCTCTGGGGCGGCGGCAATCCTGCAAGGAAATCGTCAATGGGCGAAGTGGGCGTCTTCATGGGCGTGGAATGATCGGACGTCGAATCGGCGAGCTCCGCTTTGTGCGGAACGCCGGGCGAGTGTCTTTCAGCATCGGAACAAACTCAAGGAAAGCGGGCGCGGACGACGAAGCGCCGATGCGCATCGCCGGCCGGGGCGATGCGCGCGCCGCCGAGGCCTCGTTATGCTTCCGCTTCCCCACACCGGAGGAAAAAACCGTGGACCTGCCGCAGGCGGTACAGGACGAACTGCTCGAACTCGAAGAAGCCATGTGGAAGGAAGAGACCCGCTACGACCCCACCTTCCAGCAGACCCGCTTCGCCGACGACTTCCTGGAGTTCGGCCGCTCCGGCCGCGTGTATACGCGCGACCAGGCCCTGCTGCCCGCCGCGGCGCGCCGACCGACCGGCATCCGCCTGCCGCTGGAGGACCTGCGCTTTCGGGTGCTGGGCCCCGATGTGGTGCAGATCACCTACAACAGCCACGTCGACACCGACGGCCGCCGCGAAAGCGCGCGCCGCAGCTCGGTCTGGTCGCGCGTGCAGGGCCGCTGGGTGATGCGGTTCCACCAGGGCACGCCCTACACTCCCGCCGACGAAGGAACGCCGCCGTGACCGCCGCCGATACCGAATCCGCCCGCGAGGCCCTGATCCGCAGCTACCTGGACGCCTACAACCACAAGGACGTGCCGGCGATGCTGGACACGCTGGCCCCCGACATCGGCTTCGAGAATATTTCGTCCGGCGTGGTCACCGCCCGCGCCCAGGGCCGGGAGGAATTCCGGCAGCTGGCCGAATTCGGCGCGACCCTCTTCAGCGAACGAATGCAGCGCATGCTCGCCCTGCGGCACGAGGCGGAGCGCAGCGTCGCCGACATCCACTTCCGCGGAACCCTGGCGCAGGATCTGCCCGATGGCCCCGCCGCGGGCACCGTGATCGAACTGCAGGGCGTGTCGGAGTTCGAATTCACCGACGGCCGCATCCGCCGCATCGTCGACCGGAGCTGAGGGGGAGGAAGAGGTCGGACTGGTCGGCTCGCACGGCGCCGTGGACCACGGCCTTACGTCGTCACTGCGGTCGCGCGTCCTCAAAGACCGCGAGCTGCGCAGCGAATGCCCGACGGTACGCGGGCCGTGCCTGGGCACGGGCGATATACGCGACAAGGTTGGGGTACTTCTCAAGCATCCCGGCACCCTCGATGCGGCGAAGCACCATCACCATCATCAGGTCGGCCGCGGTGAATCCCCCGTCTATCCATTCCGCATCGCCGAGCCGGCGAGAGATCACATCCAACTTCCCCCGGACGCGATTCTGGATCAACGGCAAGCGGCCGCCGTACCAATCGCGATCACCCTCCAGATGCTCGGCTAGCTCGAGTTCGAGGATTGGCGGCTCCACCGTGTTCAGCGCCGCGAATATCCAGGTGATGGCGCGGGCCCGGGCCTGCGGCTCGTCGGGCAGCAGACCGGCATGGTGAAGGGCGATGTGCAGCACGATGGCCCCCGTTTCGAACAGCGCGAACTCACCTTCCTCGTACGTTGGGATTTGTCCGAAAGGCTGCAGCGCGAGGTGCGCGGGCTTCTTCATTGCGCGGAACGATACCAGGCGGACCGAATAGGGCTGGCCGACCTCTTCCAGCGCCCAGCGCACGCGCATATCGCGCGCCAAGCCTCGGCCTTCGTCGGGCGAAGCCTCGAAGGCAGTGATAATGGGGTTCATGACGCCGCTCCCGTCAGTGGCGGGTCGCAGCAATGGACAGCGGAGACCGGCAGGTTAACGCAGCGGCGGCTCATGCACCCTTGACGTAACCGTACGCCTCCACGATCTGGCCGCCACGGACGCGCATCAGGTTGATGCCGCGCACATTGTCGCCCGCGCCCGGGCCGTAATGAAGGCGCCAGCGGATCGTCGCCTGCTCCCCGGCGACCGCGACGTCTTCGGTTTCAAATCGGGTTCCAGGCAGGGTGGCGATTCGTCCCCACAGGGCCAGACAGGCGTCGCGTCCTTCGTGGCGCGACCCGTCCGGCGCGGGATTGGAGTTCTCGACGACGCAGTCCGGCGCGACCAAAGCCAGAAGCAGCGACGGATCCTGCTTGTGGAAAGCCTCGTTGAATCGCTCGATGACCTGGGCCGTGGCCTGGCCCGCCGCCTCCGAGCCAGGCATCGTCTTGCCGTAGCCTAGGGCTTCGCAGATCTTGCCTTCCTGGACGCGGAGAAGCGTGACGCCACGCACCGATTGGCCAGCGCCCTTGCCGAACCGGTAGCGCCAACGATTTACGGCCCGATCACCGGCGATCACCACGTCCTCGACCTCGAAGACGCCGCCCGGGTCCTGGACCATCGCCTGCCAGAAGGCGATGTTCGCTTCTCGCCCCTCGACCCTCATCCCCTCAGGAGCCGGGTGCATCGCTTCCATCACGCAGTCTGGCGCGACCAGGCCGGGGATGGCGGCCGGGTCCTTGTGCTGGAACGCGGCGATGAATCGCCGGACGACATCCGCCGTGCCGGCGTTGGCGGTCGAGTCGACAAGTATGAAACCATCCGCATCGGTCATGAACATTCCTCCATATAGGTCCACCCAGCCTGCGCCGGTCCGGCCCCGGCGACCTGACCAGGCGTCCGGAATCCTTTGCCGCCCATGAATTCCTTCGATCCGCTTTCCGAAGTCCTCAAGAGCGTTCGACTGAGCGGTGCCGTCTTCCTCGACGCCGAACTGAGCGCCCCGTGGGGGTTTGCATCGCCGCCGGCCAGCGCCAGCGCTCGGCTGCTTGCACCGACGGCGGAGCACCTGGTCCCGTTCCACCTACTCGTCGAAGGCGACGCCATGGCCCGCGTGCCTGGCCACCCCGTCGTGAGTCTGCAACCCGGCGACATCGTCGTCCTGCCTTTGGGCGACGCCCATGCACTTTGGAACGGCCGCGTGCGGGAACTGGCCGACTCTTCGACGCTGTTGCCGAAGATCCTCGCTCGGGAACTTGTTTCGGAGCGTGGTGGAGGCGGCGGTCGTCTGACGAAATTCATCTGCGGCTACATCGCCTGCGACCGCCAAGCCACCCGGCTTTTTCTCGCCGGCTTGCCGCCCCTGTTCAAGGTGAACATCCGTCGCCGCGCGTCGGGCGAATGGCTCGAGAGCACGATCCGCCTCCTCGCCTCCGACCGCATGCTCGAAGGCGGCGGACGCGGTGCGCTATTGGCCAAACTCGCAGAAGCGCTGTTCATCGAGACCCTGCGCGGCTACATGGAGGAGCTTCCGCGGCGGCGGACCGGTTGGCTGGCAGCCGCGCGCGATCCCGCCGTGGGCCGGGCGCTGGGCATCCTGCATCGTGATCCCGCGGCCCCGTGGACGGTTGCTTCGCTGGCGGGGCAGTCGGGTCTTTCGCGCACCGTCTTCGCCGAACGATTTACCCGATTGCTCGGTGAAACCCCGCTGGCCTACGTGGCCCGGTGCCGCATGCAGCTGGGCGCCCGGCTGCTCGAGTCCACCGACAACACCGTGCTGCAGGTGGCACTGAAGTCGGGCTATGAATCGGAGGCAGCCTTCAACCGCGCGTTCAAACGCGAGTTCAAGCTGCCTCCGGCCCGTTACCGGTCGTTACTTCGCGCGGGGGCGGGCGACGAACGCGCTCCGACCGTGGCAAAGCCCGACCGTTGAGATCAATCGATCACGCTTCTGGTCAACGCGACCGGCCCGCGCCATCACGCAGCAGCGAAACCTGCAGCTCCATGCGCTTGAGCTCGCGCAGCAGGCGGTTGGCCTCCATGCGGTTGCCCATGAAGGACTTGCACATGGTGGTGACCTGGAACAGGAACAGCGAGGCCACGCCCCACTTCACCGCCACCACGGCCTCGGTCGCGCCCGCCAGCTGCCACAGCGCGTAAACGCCTCCCGCGAAGGCCAGGATGGCCGCGAGGTAGGCCACCCACATCACCCAGGCCATCGGCCCACGCAACAGGCCGAAGGCCTGGGCCACGTAACCGGGTTCGTGGTGGCTGGCCAGCAGGGCCCGGTCTTCTTCGGTGAGCGCGCGGCCGATCAGGTCGTCGAAATCTTTCATGTCTGAGTTCCTTCCAGTAGTTCGCGGACTTTGCGCCGCGCATGCATCAGCCGGGTCTTGACCGTTCCCGGCGGTACGTCGGTGGCGATGGCGATCTCCGCCACGCTCAATTCGTCGAGGTAGAACAGCGCCAGGGCCGCGCGCTGGTCCGGCGGCAGCCTGCCAATGGCCGCCATCACGATGGACACTTCGGCGGCGAATTCGCCGGACGCGCTTTCGGGCGCGGGCCCGCCGGTGTCCGCGGCCTCGTCTTCGGCTTCGAGGGGCTCATGCCCCTTGCGGCCGAACTCCCGCTGGCAGCGGCGGGTGGTGATGCGATAGGCCCAGGCGGGAAAGGCCGCGACGTCGTCGAGCCGGCCCAGGCCGCGCAGGATTTCCATCCAGGCCTCCTGCGCCATGTCCCTGGCCCGCTCGGCGTCGCCCAGCAGGCGCCAGGCGTGGCGCAGCAGCCGTGGCTGCCAGCGCGCGACCAGCCGCGACAGCGCCGCGCCGTCGCCCGCCACCGCGGCCGCCACCAGGTATTCGTCGTAGATGCGCCCGCTGTCCCGGTTCACGTGCCGCCTTCCGTCCTTGCCTGCATCCAAGGTGCGCCCAAGCGGGCGAACGGTTCAATCGGCGGGGTCCGGGGGCGTCGCCATGTGCCAAGGCGACCAGAACCGCTGCGTGGAATTGACCGGCGCGCGGCAGGGCGGGAGATTCGCCAGCCATGAGCCTGATCGCCCGCACCCTGCTGCTGTCCCTGCTCCTGGTCCCGCTTGCTCCGTCCCGGGCGGCCGCGACCGAGACCACCGAAAACCCCGCCCCGCCCTGGGTGGTGCCCGACGCCAAGGTCGAGGTGTTGCAGCTGCGCATCTACCACGTGCGCGCCGAGATCGCGCCGGCCTTCCACGAACGCTTCCGCGATCACGCTGCGCGCATCATGAAGCGCCACGGTTTCTGGATCGTCGGCGCCTGGGTCACCCGCGGCCGCGAGCAGGAAGAGTTCAGCTACCTGCTGGCCTGGGATTCGCGCGAAACCATGCAGCGCGCCTGGCAGGCCTTCCTGGCCGACCCGGAATGGATCCGCATCAAGCGCGAAACCGCCAACCAGAACGGCCTCTACGTGCTGGGCATCGAAGACCGCGAGCTGCGGCCGGTGACGTATTCGCCGACGGTGGGGGTGCCGGCGTCAATCTCCGGACAGGATCGCGCGGATCAGTAACACGCTTCCTGGATGCGGTCGCCCAGCCGGCGCAGGCCGTCGTGGGTGATGTTGCGCAAAGGCTGGCGGCGATAGGCCGCGTCCGCTGCACGCGCCGACTGACAGGCCACGGAAGATCCAGGATCAGCAGACGACGGCCCGGACGAGTAGCTCCCTGACCGGCCGGCCCCGTCGTAAACCGTGCGGGCATCACGCGCCTGCTGTCGCCGCTGGGCGGTGGTGGGTTCGCGGTCGGGCGTCGCATCCCGGACCCAGGCCTGCCGGGAACCGTCGGGGCAAGGCTGCGACTGGAAGCTGGCATGCCCCTTCGCGTCGATGCATTTGTAGAGCGCCGCAGCGGAGGCCGAGGGATTGAAGCTGCGGGGCGGCGTGTAAGGCGCGGCAGCCGGCATCGGACGCGGCGCTGCGACCACCCTCGCCGGCTCCACGCGAGGAGCAGGCCGCGTCGGCTGGCTGCTGATGAAGGCGACATAGGCGGCGGAACTGAGGATCGCGATCGCCCCCACCGTTCCCAGCACGCCGCTGTAGGGAATCTCCGTTTGCCGCAGCCGCCCACGCGGATCCCGCTGCACCGAGGGTGCGGAGAAAAATGCATAGGCCCCGAGCAGGGCCGCCATCAGCAGGAACAGGAAGGCGGCGCGGGGATAGCCCCAGTTGACCAGCACCACCGCCACCATCAGGTCGATGAATGCAACCGTCAGAAGAAACCAGAACTTCGCCATGCCCCATCCCCATCGCCGCCGTCGAAGCGGTAAACGCCGCGATGGATTGTTTCAGGACGGGGAAGCCGGAAATGTGCGGGGCGACTGGGTTTCGAGCAGCAGGCTTTACCGCGAAGGCCCACCCACCCGCATCGCCTCCAACATCGCGGCGGTGGACGCCTGCAGCGTCTGCGCCAGGTCGGCGGCGCTGCAGCTGGCTTCGCCCGCGAGCCAGGCGATGATGGGCGACAGCATGGCGTCGGCCAGCGCGTGCGCGGCCAGGCGCGGCGGCACCCGCAGGTGGGCGCCGTGGTCGCGCTTGAGCCGAGTCTCGATCATCGCCACCAGGGTGGCGCGCACCGGGCGCAGGCCCGCGCCCTGGAAGATGCCGCGGGCCATGCCGCGGTTCTGCCAGAA
>CAMLKR010000099.1 GCA_946480565.1 uncultured Arenimonas sp.
GCCGGCGCCAGCTGCGCTGGGCCCAGGTGTCGGAGTTCGCGGCGATCGGCCTGCTTTCGGGCCTGGTGGCGGCGATCGCGGCCTCGGCCCTGGCGGGCGTTATCGCCCGGCAGGCCTTCGACCTGCCCTGGACGCCGGATCCGGCGCTCGCCGCGACCGGCGCGGTCATCGGCACCCTGGCGGCCCTGGTGGCGGGATTGCTGGCGACGCGCCGGGTGATCGAGGCACCCCCGTCGGTCACCCTGCGCGAACTGCAGGGCTGAGCCTCAGTCCAGCCAGAGCGCCAGACCGAAGATGGCGAGCATCGAGAAGGCCAGCGCCAGCTTCAGCGCTGCGCCCAGCGCCAGCCCCAACCAGGTGCCGAAGCCGACCTTCGAGGCCTCGCGCCATTCGCGGCCGTGCATCATCTCGCCGGCCGCGGCACCCAGGAAGGGACCGGCGATCAGGCCCGGGATGCCGAAGAACAGGCCGACCAGCCCGCCGAGGCCGGCCCCGAACAGCGCCTTGTTGGAGGCGCCCACGCGTTTGGCGCCGAGGATGCCGGACACGATGTCCACGGCGATCGAGACCGCCAGCAGCACACCCAGCAGCACCAGGGTCCAGACCCCGATGCGCTGGAAGTCGTCGGCCCAGGCCGCCACCAGCATGCCGGCGAACATCACCGGCAGGCCGGGCAGCACGGGGAGCACGGTGCCGAGCAGGCCGATCACGATCAGGGCCCCGGCGACCAGGTAATACGCGGTATGGCTGTCCATGCCCGGAGTCTAGCGTGGCGCGGACGAAAAAACGGCCCGCCGGTGGGCGGGCCGTCCGGTCTGGAGACCTTGCGCGGGATTACTTGGGCAGGATCACCGAGTCGATCACGTGGATGACGCCGTTGCTGGCCTTGATGTCGGTGGCGGTGACGTTGGCCGCATCCACCTTGACCTTGCCGCCGGTCACGGTGATGTCGGCGGCCTGGCCGTTGACGGTGGTGGCGGTATCGAGTTTGACCACGTCGGCGGCGGTGACCTTCCCGGCGACCACGTGGTAGGTGAGGATCGCGACCAGCTTGTCCTTGTTCTCCGGCTTCAGCAGGTCCTCGAGCGTGCCGGCCGGCAGTTTGGCGAAGGCATCGTCGGTGGGCGCGAACACGGTGAACGGGCCATCGCCGCTGAGCGTCTCGGCCAGGCCGGCGGCCTTCACCGCGGCGACCAGGGTCTCGAAATCGGGATTGCCGGCGGCGACATCGACGATGGTGCCGGCCATCTTCTTGCCTTCCTCGTGGTGGCCGGCGAAGGCCGGGGTGGCGACGACGCCGGAAAGCAGGACGGCGAGCAGCGACTTGCGGATCAGGGTCATGGGACGGTTCCTTGTGGGTGGGGTGCCCGTTGGCACGACGCCACCTTGCCTGCGGCGCCGTCGCGGCCGCGTCGGTTCCGCGTCAAGGAGATGTCCGCGGCAGGTGCAGGCGGCGTGATTCGCCATCCCGCCGGCGCGCGCGGCTGGCTATGCTCTGGCGCCCACCCACCGGTTGCCCCGATGACCCCGACCGAGCTCGACGTCGCCACCGCCGACGGCCACCGTTTCCAGCTGCGTCGCCACGGCCTCGGGGCCAAGGGTCTCTTCTTCATTCCCGCCCTGGGCGTGCCGGCGCGGAAATACGATCCGCTGGCCGAGGCCCTGGCCGCCGCCGGCGTGCCGTGCGTGGTGCACGAATGGCGCGGCATCGGCAGCAGCTCGGTGCGCGCTCGGCGTGGCGTCGACTGGGGCTATGAACACCTGCTTCGCCGGGACCTGGCCGCGGCGATCGATGCGCTGGACCCGGCCGTGCGCTGGGCGTTCGGCGGCCACAGCCTCGGTGGCCAGTTCGCGGCCCTGGCCGCCGCCCTGCGGCCGGGGGCCTGCACGGATCTGGTGCTGGTCGCGACCGGCGTACCGCACGCGCCGGCCTTCCGCGGCCGCCAGCGGCTGGGCGTGCGCCTCTTCGCCGGCGTGCTGCCGGCGCTGACGGCGGCCGCCGGGCATTACCCCGGCCATCGACTCGGCTTCGCCGGCCGCGAGGCGGGACAGGTGATGCGCGACTGGGCCGCCACGGTGCGCAGCGGCCGCTACCTGTCGTACGGCGGCGACGAGACGCTGGACACGGCACTGGCCCGCCTCCGGCTGCCGACGCTGGCGCTGCGTTTCAGCGGGGACTGGCTGGTGCCCGAGGCCTCGCTGCACGCACTGCTCGCGAAACTGGGGCCGGGCCCGATCACCGTGGAAACCTTCGACGCCGACCGCCTGGGCACGCGCGCCGACCATTTCCGCTGGATGCGCCAGCCCGCCGCGGTGGCGGCGCGCATCGCCGGCTGGCTGCGCGGCTAGCTCTTGAAGTCGCGGTGGCAGTCCTGGCAGCCGGCGCCGACCTTGTCGATGACGACCTTGGCCGCGGCGCAGTCCGCGGGCGGAGCCGCCAGCGCGGCGTCGAGCGCGGCACGCAGGTTCGATGCGTGTTCGCCGAAACGCTCGTCGTCCTCGGTCGGGAGGAAGGCCGGTTCGAGGTCGTTGCCCAGGTGGCGCAGCGTCTGCAGGCGCGGGCTGAGGTCGGTGGCGGCGCAGCGGTTCTGCTTCAGCGACGACTCCAGCGCATCCATCTGCGCCGACATCACCGCCATCACGCCATTGGGATAGGCGGTGCCCTTGCGCAGCGAATTCATCCCGATGAGGGTGACGGCGAAACCGACGAACAGGCCGATCAGGACCAGGATCAGGGAACGCATGCGCGGGGCTCCGGACGGAAAAAAACCGCCGTGAAGATATCACGGCGGTTTTTTTCCGGGTGAAGGCTCCGACGGATCAGCGCAGCGGGATCAGGCGGCTGCCGTCCACCCGCACGTAGGCGCCGACGCGGATGTCGTTGCCCAGGCTGTTGCGATTGACCACGATCCGGCGGCCGTCGTCCATGCGCACGGTGATGTCGTAGGTTTCTTCGTTCACCTTGTTCTCGATGGCATTGCCGGCCACGGCACCGGCCACCGCGCCCGCGACGGTGGCGGTGTTCTTCTTGCCTTCGCTGCCGTGCTTGGGGATCTCGCGGGCGGCGACCGCGCCCACCAGGCCGCCCAGCACTGCGCCCGTACGGCTGTTGCTGCGCGCGCCGTAAACCTTCTCGATGTGTTCGATGCGACCGCAGTCGTAGCAGCGCTGCGGTTCGGAATACCCGTATCCGCGGTCGTAGCCGCCGTATCCGGCCGGCCGCGGCGAACTGGCGCAGGCGGCGAGGGTGGTGGCCAGGGCGGCGGCGATCAGCACTCGGCTCTTCATGGCGTTCTCCATTGGGTGGAACTCGGGCCGACCCTAGGCCGGGGCGCCTGAACCGGTGCCGACCATGGCCGCCAACGGTTGCGGAACGGTTCATGGCCCCGGCCCTGGCCTAAAATGCCGGCCATGACTCCTTCCCAGCAAGCACGCTTCGCCGGCATCGACCGGCTCTACGGCCGCGGCGCGGCAAAGACCCTGGCGGCCGCCCAGGCCTGCGTGGTCGGGCTGGGCGGCGTGGGTTCATGGGCGGTGGAGGCGCTGGCGCGCAGTGGCGTGGGCCGGCTGGTGCTGGTGGACGCCGACGAGGTCTGCGTCAGCAACACCAACCGCCAATTGCACGCGCTCGAGGGCCAGTACGGCCGCGGCAAGGGCGAGGTGCTGGCCGAACGCTGCCGCGCCATCAACCCTGCCATCGAGGTCGAAGTGGTGCCGCAGTTCCTGCTGCCCGCCAACCTCGAGGACCTGCTGGACCGCGGCCATGACGTGGTGCTGGATGCCTGCGACAGCTTCCGCAGCAAGCTGGAGATGATCGCCTGGTGCCGGCGCCGCAAGCTGCCGATCGTCGTCTGCGGTTCGGCCGGCGGCCGCACCGACCCGACCCTGGTGCGGGTGCGCGACCTCTCGCGCACGGAACAGGACGCGCTGCTCGCCCTGGTCCGGAAGCAGCTGCGGCAGGGGTTCAAGTTCCCGCGCAACCCCGACCGCTATTTCGGCGTGCCTGCGGTGTATTCGCTGGAGAACGTCAAGTATCCGCAGGGCGACGGCTCGGTCTGCGGCGTGCGGCCACGGCTCGGCGCCGACGCCGCCCTCAAGCTCGACTGCGGCGCCGGGCTCGGTGCGGCGACGCACGTGACCGGCAGCTTCGGTTTCGCGATGGCGGGCAAGGCCATCGAGCTGCTGCTCAAGGCCAGGGCGTGAGTCGGCGTCTGCAGCGGTTAGGGATGGGCCGAGAGCCCGCGTCACGCGGCTGCTGGTTCACGGCCGCGGGCTTGCTGGCCTCGGGCGCGCTGGTCTACTGGCTCAGTCCCGGCACGGTGCTGTTCGAGCGCTGGTTCGGGATGCCGGCGCCGGAGTCGCTGTTCGCGCTGCCCGACGGACTCGACGTCTTCACGCGCGCGACCCGCCACTGGTGGCCGGACCTGGCCTGGGCCTTCTTCGCCGGCCTGGTGCTGCGCGACCTGGCCTGGTCGCTGACGATGCGGGTACCGGGCCCCCTGGTGCTGCTGGGCGCGGTCAGCTGGGAACTGGGACAGGGTTTGCAGACTTTGCCTGGCGTGTTTACTTGGCCGGATTTCTCGGTGAGCATGGCCGCCGGGATCGCCGCCGTGCTCTGTGGCGCGGAGGCTGCGCCGTCGGCCAAGGGGGCAGGGGAATGAAGGCAAGTGCGTTGGGCGTGATGATTTCGGCGCTGCTGGGCGCGGGCGTGGCGTCGGCACAGGAGCGCGTCACGCTGACCGGCGTCACCGGGGACGACTGGCATGTTTCGGTCAACGGCTTCCTCTGGCAGGTACCCGAGGCTTGCCTGATGCCACGCCGCCTGGGTGATGCCGAAAGCGGACGGCGTCTCGGCGACGCCGAAGGCGGCCGCAAGCTCGGCGACGCCGAAGCGGGCCGCCGGCTCGGTGATGCCGAGGACGGCCGCAACCTGGGCGACGCGGAAGAAGGCCGCAAGCTCGGCGATGCCGAGGATGGCCGCAACCTGGGCGACGCAGCCGACGGCCGCAAGCTCGGCGATGCCGAAGATGGCCGCAACCTGGGCGACGCGGCCGACGGCCGCAGGCTCGGCGACGCCGAAGCCGGTCGCAGGCTCGGTGATGCCGAAGACGGCCGCAATCTCGGCGACGCCGAAGCCGGACGCCGCCTGGGCGACCTCGATGTCGGCCCGCGCTGCGAACACGTGAGCCTGGACGGCGTGCCGAACGGCATCCTTCTCTACGAGGTGTCGCCCGGCACCGTTGAACTGAACCCGCGGAATCCGTACTTTCTTGAGGTCCGGCCAAGCCCCGAAGGGGCCTTGATCGTGCTTCGCTGACGTTAAAAACAGGGGAAAAACCAATGATCCGATCCGCCAGCACCTCCCGCGCCTGGCGCGGCACCCTCGCCGCGCTCGCCTTCGGCGTCGCCGTTCTCGCCGGCCTGGGCTGCGCCTCCGTGCCGACCCCGAACACCGACATGACCCCGCGGCCGATCGCGGTCGGCACCCTGGTCAACCCGGAGCTCACCATCGTCGCCGACGACGGCAGCTTCACCCTGCGCGGCGGCCAGCAGTTCAATACGCCGTTCGCCACCAGTTCGCTCTGGGGCACCAGCCTCACCGGCCAGGCCCTGCTCGAGGCCTATCCGCAGGCCCGCGGCTGGGGCGCGCGCCCGGTGAAGGTGAAGCAGGCGGGCCGTCCCGACCTGCACGGCCTGCTGCTGTTCAACAACGGCATCGCCGCGGCCTTCGGTTCCGGCAGCCAGTCCTACTACGTGCGCATCGCGCCGGAGAAGCTGGAGAACGCCCGCAACGGCAACACCGCCGTGTCCTACGAGCTGATGGACTTCACCCAGCGCTGGACCGACGGCAGCACGCAGAAGGCCGCGCAATACAGCTGGGTGCTGTGGATGTCCGCCACGCCCATCTGATCCGTTCACCCACGACGGGTCGCGAAACGGGGCGCCTTGGGGCGCCCTGTTTTTTTCTCCAGGAAGGCCCTGTCTCAGCCTGCGCCGAACAGGCGTTCGGCGTTGGCGCGGGTGGCCGCGGCGATGGTTTCCGGGTCCGTCCCGCGCAGCGCCGCCACCACGGCCAGCACTTCGCCGAGCCGGCCGGGTTCGTTGCGCTGGCCGCGGTGTGCGGCATCGGGCTGGTCCGGTGCGTCGGTTTCCAGCAGCAGGAACTCCAGCGGCATCGTCGCGACCGTGCGGCGCAGGCGCTGCGCACGTTCGAAGGTGACCGGACCACCGATGCCCAGGTGGAATCCAAGACCGAACAGCTGCCGCGCCTGTTCCTCGCTGCCGGACCAGGAGTGCACCACGCCGCGCAGGTCGCCGCCGCGACGCAGCGCGGCGATCACCTCGTCCACCGCGCGGCGGGCATGCAGCACCACCGGCAACCCGTGTTTGCGCGCCAGCGCCAGCTGCCCGTGGAAGTAGAAGCGCTGCCGCTCCGGGTCCAGGCCCTCCACGAAGAAGTCCAGGCCGCATTCCCCGACCGCTGCCGGACGCTCCCGCGCCAGCCACTCGTCCAGCTCGTCCAGGTGTTCGGGACGGTGCCGGTCCAGGTACATCGGATGCAGGCCGTAGGCCGCGCGCAGCCCCGGATCGCGGGCGCAGATTCCGCGCAGTTTTTCCCACGCGGCGCGCTCCACCGCCGGCACCAGTTGGGAGACCACGCCCGCGGTGCGGGCGCGGGCAAGCACCTGGTCGCGGTCGGGGTCGAATTCCGGCGCGTCCAGATGGCAGTGGCTGTCGAACAACGCGCTCATTCCCGTCGCGACTGGCCTTCGATCACGTCCGACGGCGGCGTGGGGGCGGCCGGCGGTTCGGGCCGTCGCCAGCTGGCCAGCACCAGGGCCGCCAGGGCCGTCGCGATCTCGTCGATGAAGGGAATCGGGTCGAAGGGCCACAGCCAGCTGACCAGCATCAGCCCGAGGGTGATCTTGAACAGCGTGGGAAAGCGCAGCCGGCTGGCGAAACCTACCAGCGGACCGGTGAGGGGATGCGGCATGGACTGGCCTCCGGGCGATATGGCGCGTCGTGAAATTAGCATGACGGCGTGAAGGCCTGGCTTCGGCTTCTGTTCAGGCGCACTGGCACAGTCTCGCTCCGCGACGACGGGCACACCCGTTGCCACCCGGAGAAATGACCATGAACAAGACTGTATTGGCCGTGCTGGCCGGCGTACTGGCGGGAGGCGGCGCCATCGCCGCCTACCAGAACCTCTCCACTCCCTATGCCGAGGTGGTCTCCTCCACCCCGATCACCGAGAAGGAGCCGATCTACGGCGAAGTGATCAGCTCCAACGCCGTCACCGAGATGCGCACCGGCTCGCGCCAGGTCTGCGAGGACGTGGTGGTCGAGAAGCGCCGTCCGGAGCGTTTCGGCAACAAGGACGGTGCCGTGATCGGCGCGGTCGCGGGCGCCCTGATCGGCAGCCAGGTCGGCGGCGGCGACGGCAAGAAGCTGGCGACCGTGGCCGGCGCGGTGGGCGGCGGCTTCGCCGGCCGCGAGATCGACCGTCGCCACGTCGGCGGCGAGAAGTACACCGAGGTCGAGCAGCAGTGCCGCACGGTGACCGAGCCGCGCGAGGAAGTGATCGGCTACGACGTGCAGTACCGCCTGGACGGCGAGACCCTGACCACCCGCGTGGACAAGAAGCCGGGCGAGCAGGTCCTGCTGGGCGAGCGCGACAAGGTGGTCGGCTACGACGTCACCTGGCGCTACGAGGGCCAGACCGGCAGCCTGGTGATGGACGAGGACCCGGGCGAGCGCCTGCCCATCAAGGACGGCGTGATCGCGGTGGCCGGCAAGGATACGCCGCCGCAGGGTTGAAGCCCTCTTCACGCGTGATCCCCGGAAGGGCCGGCATCCGCCGGCCCTTCTTCGTTCCGGCGGCGGCCGCCCGGGGCCAGGGACAGGGATGGGGTGCTCCGGAGCCCGCCGAAGGGCTAAAATGCCGGACTTTCCCCGCCGACCGCAGACCGCCCCCATGGCCCTGAACCCGACCGACCTGTTCGACATCCGCTCGCTGCTCTCCGAAGAGGAGCGCATGATCCAGGACAGCGTCGCCCGCTTCACTGACGAAAAGGTGCTGCCGATCATCGGCGACTGCTTCGACCAGGGCCGTTTCCCGAAGGAGCTGGTGCCCGAGATCGCCGCGATGGGCCTGCTGGGTTCCTCGCTGCCGGAGAAATACGGCTGCGCCAACCTCAACGCGGTCAGCTACGGCCTGATCTGCCAGGAGCTCGAGCGCGGCGACAGCGGCATCCGCAGCTTCGTCTCGGTGCAGAGCTCCCTGTGCATGTACCCCATCTACGCCTACGGCAGCGAAGAGCAGCGCCAGAAGTACCTGCCGGGCATGGCCCGCGGCGAGATCATCGGCTGCTTCGGCCTGACCGAGCCGCACGGCGG
>CAMLKR010000100.1 GCA_946480565.1 uncultured Arenimonas sp.
GACATGAAGGCGCTGGACCACATGAGCCTGCTCAAGCGCGACGGCGAATGGCGGATCGTGGCCAAGGTCTACGAGGCCGTGACGCCCGCCGAAGCGCGCTGACCGGAGCAGCTAGCGACTGGCGTCCGCGGACCGCGCCGCCGCCTCGATCTTCGCCACGTCCAGCTTGTGCATGTCGAGGAAACAGCGGGTGATGCGATCGACCAGGGCGGCATCGCCGGAGGTCATGTAGTCGCCCAGCACTGCGGGCGTGATCTGCCAGGACAGCCCGAATCGGTCCTTGCACCAGCCGCACTGTTCCGCCTCCGGCACGCTGGAGAGACGGGACCAGTAGCGGTCGATCTCGGCCTGGTCGCGGCAGGTGACGACGAAGGACACCGCCTCGTTGAAACCGAAGGCGTGCATGCGGCCGCTGTCCATCGCGGCGAACCAGGTCGGGCCGAGGCGGAAGTCGGTGAACATGGTCCGGCTGTCGGCATCCGGCGCCGCGCCCTCCGGGTAGGGAATGCTCGTCCCCTCCAGGGAATCGTCGAAGACGCTGCGATAGAAGCGCCCCGCCTCGTCGGCGCGGCCGGTGGCGTCGCCGGTGAACATCAGGGCGGGCACGATCGGCGCCCTCGGCGCGACGGCACCATCGGCCAGCATCAGCTGCCACGACAGCCCGAAACGGTCCTGCACCCAGCCGTAGCGCGGACTGAAGGGATAGGCATCGAGCGGCATCAGGGCCTGGCCGCCGTCCATCAGCGCCGCCCAGGTGCGGTCCATCCGCTCACGCGCGCCGGGTTCGCGCGAGGCGTCGAAGTTGACGATGAAGGACACCGACGGATTGAACCTGAACAGCGGCCCGGCGCTGATCGCCATGAAGGGCTGCCCGTGCAGATGGAACTGCACCACGTCGCAGTCGCCCGAGGGCGTGTCGCGCAGCGTGACCAGGGAGTCCACGCCCGAATCGGGAAACAGCGCGCGGTAGAACTGCGCGGCTTCACGCGCCTGGGTGTCGAACCACAGGTGCGGCGTGATCGGCTTGACGAGGGACATAGCGGGATGCCTCCGATGCGTGGGTCGAGCCGCAGACCCTAACATCGGCACGGGGCCGAAAAAGGCCGGGGAATGAAGTCCAATACCTGTTCCCGCCCCGTGCCGGCGCCGGCGGCGTTACCCTCGGGGTTCCCCCCAGCGCAGGAGACGGACATGAGTTATGTAGACGGTTACGTCATCGCCGTTCCGACGGCCAACCGGCAGGCCTTCATCGACTACGCGCGCGATTTCGATCCCATGTTCATTCAACTCGGCGCCCTGCGCGTCTACGAGTGCTGGGGCGACGAAGTCCCGGCCGGCAAGCACACCGACTTCCAGCGCGCCGTCCAGGCCACGGCCGATGAGACGATCGTGTTTTCTTGGGTCGAATGGCCCGACAAGGCCACCCGTGACGCCGCCATGAAAAAGATGATGGACGACCCGCGCATGGACCCGAAGAAAAACCCGCCCCCCTTCGACGGCCTGCGCATGATCTACGGCGGGTTCACGCCGGTGGTCGTGCTGAAGTAGCCGTCGCGCGCCGCACCGGTCCTCTCCCGCGTCGGGAGAGGACCGGAGCAGCGATTACTTCTTTTCTTCGGGCTTGCTGACGAACTTCTGCAGCAGCTTCTTGCCCTCGGGCGACTGCGCCAGGCCCTCGAGCATGGATGCGACGGCGGTGCCTCCGTCGGCCGAGAACAGGTCCATCACGCCGGTGAGGCCCTTGCCGGGCGTGCCGGCGTTGGAGATCACCTTCACGTCGGCGGACTTCAGCGCCTCGGCCTGGGCCATGCCCACGGCCTGGGCGGCCTCGATGTTGCGGATACCCAGCAGGTATTCCTGGTAACCCTTGTCGCTGCCGATCTTCTCGGCCAGCTTGATCTGCGCGTCCACCGGCGCCATCAGGATCGCGGTCTCGGCCTGGCCCTTGGCATTGCCTTCCGCGGCGATGCCCTCGGCATTGCGCTTGGCGGCCTCCAGCTGGCCTTCGGCGGTCAGCACGGTCTGCTGCTTGTGGCCTTCGGCGGAAACGATGGCGACCTGCTTGGCGGCTTCGGCGCTGACCACCGACACCTGGCGGGCGGCGTCGGCCTCGACGATGGCCACGTCCTTGGCCTGGGCCGCGGCGATCACGGCGGCCTCGCGGGTGATCTCGGCGTTGCGCACGGTCTTGACCTGCACCACGTCCATTTCCTTGGCCGCGGTCTCGCGCTGCTGCACCTTCACCTGCTGCGCGGCCTGCTCGTTGGCCACGCCCACGTTCTTGTCCTTCTCGGCGGTGCGCAGGCCCACCTGTTCGGCGGCTAGCTGGCGCGACATCTCGATCTCGCGCTTGGCGGCGATCTCGGCCATCTCGGCCTGGCGCACGTTGTCGGCCACCACCAGGCGCGACTCGCGCTCGATGCCCGAGGTGCGCTTGGCCATGATGTTGTGGATGACGTCGCTGTCCTTGGTGTCGCGGATGTCCATCAGCTCGATGTTCTTGATCGCCTCCACGCCCCAGCCGCCCAGCTGCGGCTGCACCTCCTTGGTGAAGGCCTCGCCGAAGCGGCTGCGGTCGAGCATGATCTGGTCGATCTCGTGCGCGGCCAGCACAGTGCGCACCGAGCCCTGAACGATCGCGGTCAGCTGCTCCTTCAGCTCCTCGAACGAGGCCACGCGCTGCGCGGCGGTGTTGGAGTCGGAGATCCGGAAGAAGGCCATCACGTGCACCAGGAAGGGCACGCGCTCCTTGTCGTAGGCCGCGTAGTCGGGCAGGTCGATGGAGAAGTTCGACACCGGCAGCGTGACCCGGGTCAGGCCGATCATCGGCAGGCGCGACGGCCACTCGTAATACGTGTTGCTGGCGAAGCCCTTGCCGTAGGACACGGTGTTGTTCCGCGTCTGCACGATGTGCACTTCGTTCACCGGCACCACGCGGCGCAGGGCGATGACCCAGAAAAACAGCAGGGCGGCGAAGATGGCGACGACGGCGCCAACGGCGACGAACACGAGGGAGGTGCCGAGCATGGGGTTTTCCGCGGGCAAGGTAAGGAAGCCGCAGTATAGGGAGGGCCCGGGTCGAAAAGACCATCGCCCGGGTCGGCCACCGCCCCGGGAGGCAAGCCCGGCTAACGCGACCCGGATTCGCTGCCGGGCCGCCAGCCGCTCCTGGCCAGGAAACCCTGAGGGTCGGTCATTTCCAGGATGGCCCGAAGCGCCTGGCGCTTGTCCGGCGCCTGCTCGTAGTAGGCCTTCACGATCCGGTAGCCCACCCAATAGCCGAGATCGGCGGGGGCGTCGGGCGTGCTGTTGTACAGCCAGTCGGACAGATCGGTCTTGCCGGCGTCCGCCGCGAACGCCGTCTCGATGTCTGGCTCGCGTCCCGCCACCAGCGCGGCCATGTAGGCATAGGCGACGTCGCCGGTCGTCAGCTCGGTGATGAACTCCGCCGCGCCCTCCTCCAGCGAAGCGGCGAGCACGGTCACGTCCGCCGCCTCCGAAAACGCCACGGCCTGCTGCACGTGGACGAATTCGTGCACGATCACCCGCACGAACCGGTCTTCGATGTCGGGGTTGATCCAGGCATTGGCGCACAGGGCCTCCAGGCCGATCTGCACGCCGGTGTCGCGGCCGCCCACTCCCACCGGCTTGCCCCGGCCCACCGCGACCGTGATCGGCGGGAACCGCGCCTCCGGATAAAGGTGCTGCAGCTCGCCGAGTGCGGCGGCCAGCCGCTGGCGGACCCGCGGCAGGGCCTCGGCGCACGACCTGGCCTGCGCGTACATGTCGGGCCGCTCGGTGATGGCCTTGGCCATCGATTCCCCGGTGACCCTGCGCAGGCGCGCGAGCGTGCGCAGCCCAACCGAACCGCCGTCGATGTAATCGCGCTGCAGCACCTCGGCCGCCGGCCGTCCGCCCGCGCGGTCGTAGATCGCGTAGAAGCGGTCCACGTCGCTGGTCTCGATGACGGGCACCGGGACATCACCTGCGGCCGCTGCAACATTTCCGGTTGGCCCCAGGCCCATGGCGACCGCGAGAACGACGACCATCCAATTCTTGCCAAAGGTATTCATCAGCTGCTCCACCCGTGCTCGTCGACGGTCGATGCCCGCCAGGCCGGGTCCCGGCAAGTTTCTCATTCACCGTCCCGGCCCTGGCCCGCCGCGAGGTAATCGATCCGCTCCGATTCGTCGCCTGCGGCAGGCCACGCGGCGGGTCCCCGCCATGTCCGTGCCGTTCCGGACTTCCCGTTTACGATGTGACCACCGCCCGCCCCAAGGACCCGCCGATGCGCCGCCTGTCCGCCCTGCTCTGCCTGCTGCTCGCCTCCACCGTGCTGGCCGACGCCACCGAGCCCACCCGCGACATCGACGGCGCCAGGGACCCGGCCTGGCTCAAGCGCTACGAGGGCAGCTTCATCGTCAGCCACGAACACCGCGGCTTCGACGCCGTGGTCTTTCCGGCAGCCCATCTGGAACGCGTTCCGGACCAGACCGACGCCTACAACAACAATGTCTTCCGCGCCCGGACCAACCGCGAGGTCGAGGGCGAATACACCCGCCTGCTCTACATCGCCCCGGCCGGCCGCTCGCCGCTCGAGGTGCTGCGCAACTACCGCGACATGATCGCCGAGGCCGGCGGCAAGGATCTCTACCGCTGCAGCAACACCGACTGCGGCGGCGACCTCAACGGCAACGACCACGGCGGCGGCAACCAGGGCCTGATCGAACAGATCTACCCGCAGGCCCGGCGCACGGACGCCAACTTCAGCAACGGCTGGTGCGCCAGCGGCGCCACCCCGCGCGAACAGCACTACGTGCTGGCCACCCTGCCCGATGGCGGCGGCGGCGAACGCACGCTGGGCATCATCGCCTTCCAGGTCGGCGACCGGACCTACTGCGACGCGCTGGAGGGCCGCACCGCGGTGCTGGTGGTCGCGGTCTCGCCCAAGGCGATGGAGCGCAGGATGGTGACGGTGACCTCGGACCAGATGGCGAAGGCGCTGGACAGCGCCGGCCACATCGCCCTTTACGGCATCCAGTTCGACACCAACAAGTCCACGCTCAAGCCGGCCTCGGTGGACACCATCGCCCAGATCGCCAAGCTGATGCAGGACCAGCCGGCCCTGGCGCTGGACGTGGTCGGCCACACCGACAACGTCGGCGACGCGGCGGCGAACCTGAAGCTGTCGCAGCGCCGCGCCGACGCGGTGGTGACCTCGCTGGTGGAAGACCACGGCATCGCCGAGGTGCGGCTCACCGCCCGCGGCGAAGGCATGGCCAAGCCGGTGGCGGACAACGCGACCGAGGAAGGCCGCGCCAGGAACCGGCGGGTGGAGCTGGTGAAGCGCTGACTCCGCGCCATTGATCTTCCGGAACGGCCGCCTTCGGGCGGCCTTCTTTTTGGGTCGGTGCACCGCCCGGCAGGCCCCGGCGGCCCGCGGCACCGGCGCCCCCCTGCCCCCGTGACCTCCAGCAGGGTTGTATCGTTTTTCGATATGGTTATTATCGTTCAACGATACCAAGGAGACTCCTTGCATGAACCGCACCGCCAGCCGCGCCCTCGCCGTTTCGCGCCCCCTGCTGCAGATCCTCACCGTGGCAAATTGGGTCTACGCGGCGGGAATCACCGCCCTGCTGGTGAGCAGCTTCTTCCGCGCCGACTGGCCCTGGGTGCCGCTGGGCCTGGAGGTCGAAGGCCCGGACAGCACCATTCCCTCGGCGCTGCGCACGGTGATGGTGCTGGGCCTGGTCGGCTCGGCGCTTGTGCATACGATCCTGCGGCGGCTGGTGGCCATCATCGACACCGTGCGCGCCGGCGATCCTTTCGTGGCCGACAACGCCATGCGCCTGCAGTCGATCGCCAGGCGCCTGGTGGGCATCGAAGTGCTGCGCCTGGCCGTTCACCTGGTCTACGAGAACTTCGCGCGCCAGGGCACGCCGCTGGACCTGGGCGAAGCCTTCGCGCTGACGCCGTGGCTGGCCGTGCTGCTGCTGTTCGTGCTGGCCGGCGTCTTCAGCCAGGGCACGCGCCTGCGCAGCGACCTGGAAGGGACGGTGTGACATGGCGATCACCGTGCGCCTGGACGAACTGCTGCACGCGCGCCGCATGACCCTGACCGAACTGGCGGCGCGCGTGGACATCACGGTGGCCAACCTGTCGATCCTGAAAACGGGCAAGGCCAAGGCCATCCGCTTCTCCACGCTCGAAGCCATCTGCACCGCGCTGGCCTGCCAGCCCGGCGACCTGCTGGCGCACGACCCCTCCCTGCCCGCGGAGCAATGATCATGGACCTGGCCTACCCGTTCCGATCCGATCCGCAGCGCCACGACGGCGTGCGCCCCGTGCAGGTCTGGGGCCTGCGGCTGTTCTACCTGCTGATGCTGTTGCTGGTGGCGCCCCAGGCATGGGGTGTGCTGCTGGGCCACACGGGCCAATGGGATCCGCTGCACGCGGTGGCCTGGGCCGTGTGGGCGACCTATCCCACGCTGGCGGTATTCGCCTTGTTCCAGCCGCTGCGCTGGCTGCCGCTGATGCTCTTCACCCTGGGCTACAAGACGGTGTTCCTGGCCGTCGTGGCGATCCCGCTGTGGACGGCGGGCACGATGCAGGGCTCGAGCGTGCAGCCCGTCGCCGAATCCTTCCTCGCGTTGCCGCTGCTGGCGCTGGTGGTGCCTTGGGCCTATGTGTGGCGGACCTATGTGCGCGGCCCGGACCTGGTCGGCACCCGAACCAGCGGAAGCCTCCCCACGGCTCCCGGAGCATGACGAAAGTCGTTGTGCCACACGCCCCGGGTCGGACGGTGCGGGTGTCGGCACAATCGCGCCTCCCGACCTCCGGATCCCTGCCGATGTCTCTCGCTGCCCCGCTGCTGTTCACCCTGGCCGTCGCCACCGGCAATGCCGCGCCGCATCAACCCGGCGACCCGGGCCCGGCCGAACCTGCGCGCACCGGCGCGGACTGGGTGTCCGCCGCCGCCAACGACTACAACCTGTCGCTGACCGCCGACGGCCGCCGGCTGGTGTTCGGCCGCTCGCCCACCGGGAATTTCGAGGACGCCCAGGTGTTGATGGCGACGCGGACGGAAAAGGGATGGTCGGCGCCCGTGCCGGTGTTCGCGCCGCGCCCCGGTGGCCGCGATTCCGATCCGTGGCTGACGCCGGACGGAGACTGGCTGTACTTCGTTTCAGATCGGCCCGCCCCCGATCGGGCCGCGGACCGCAAGGACCTGGATCTGTGGCGCGCGCCCATCGTCGATGGCCGTGTCGGAACCCCGGAACACCTGGCCGCGGCCTCCAGCCCGGGCGAAGAGCTCGGCCCCGAGCTGCACGACGGCGGGCTGGTGTTCAACAGCACGCGCACCGGCGGGCCCGCGCCGCTGGCGCTGTACCGCGCTCCGGCGCGGGACGCGGGCATCGGCCCCGCCGTCGCGCTGCCGGCGCCGTTCAACGACGGCCGCGTGCAGGGCGACCTGAGCTTCTCGCCGGATGGAAACACGGCGCTGTTCTGGAGCGTGCGCGGCGACGTGCGCGAGCCGGACCTGTTCGCGGTGCAGCGCCGCGGCGACGGCTGGTCGCCGGCGGTGCGGCTGCCGGCGCCGTTCAATGCCCCTGGCATGGACTTCACGCCGGCCTTCAGCGCCGATGGCCGCACGCTTTACTGGGCCAGCCAGCGCGGCAGCACCGATGGCAATGCCGACGTCCTGGCGATTTCGGCCGACGTGCTGGCGCAGGCCCTCAAGGCCGCCGCCAGCCCCTGAGCCAAAGCTCAGCGTTCGTCCAGCGCGTGGTGGATCAGCACCACGCACTGGGAGGCGAACAGCATCTTCCGGCCCAGCGCGATCTTCTTCGCGCCCAGGCGGTCGAGCGTGTGGAAGGTGTTCTTCGGCATCGGGATGTGGTCGGTAAGCAGGAAACAGGGCTTGCCGTCGAAGGCCTGGTCGCGGATCGGCGTGCCCTTGGGGTCCATCACGAACAGCTGGTGGTCGGCGGCCAGTTCCTGCACCAGCCGCTCGAAGGCGACCGTGCGCACCGTGACGCCGGATTCCACCGGCCGCGTCTCTTCCTTGCCCATGCCGCGGGAGGCGTCCAGCGCGGCCGCGACCTTGCCCAGCAGGGCGCGTTCGTCGAAGCCGCCGATGTCGTGCATGGCGTTGGCCTCGAAGCGGATCGTGCGCGAATAGTCCTGCGTGCTTTCCAGCACCAGGTAGACCACCACGTCGGCCCGGTGCGACTGGGCGACGAAGATGGCGTTCATCAGCGTATGCGCCAGGAT
>CAMLKR010000101.1 GCA_946480565.1 uncultured Arenimonas sp.
AGCACCGACAGCGGCAGTGCGCCATCGGCGAGCAGGGCGTCGTGGAAGGCGCGCAGGTCGAACCGGTCGCCCAGCCTCGTTTCCGCGCGGGCGCGCAGCTCGCTGATCTTCAGCTGGCCGATCTTGTAGGCCAGGGCCTGGCCCGGCGTGCTGATGTAGCGGTCGACTTCGTTGGCGATGTCGAGTTCGGCCTTGGGCGCGTTGGCGGCGAAGTAGTCGATCGCCTGCTGGCGCGACCAGCCCTTGGCGTGCAGGCCGGTGTCCACCACCAGGCGCACCGCCCGCCACATGTCGTAGGCCAGCTGGCCCATGCGGTCGTAGGGGTCGTCGTATAGGCCCATGTCGTAACCCAGGCGCTCGGCGTACAGGCCCCAGCCCTCGATGAAGGCGGTGAAGCCGCCCTGGCGGCGGAACATCGGCTGGTCCGGCATCTCCTGCGCCAGCGAGATCTGCAGGTGGTGGCCGGGCACGGCCTCGTGCAGCGACAGCGCCATCATCTCCCAGCGCGGGCGCGATTCGGGCTTGTACAGGTTGACGTAGTAATAGCCCGCGCGTTTGCCGTCCGCCGCCGGCCGCTGGTAATAGGCCGTGGTGGTGTCGGGTGCGGTCGCCGCCGGGATCGGGATGATGCCGTAGGGCGTGCGCGGCAGGGTGCCGAACACCTTCACCAGCTCCGGGTCGATGCGCCGGCTCATCGCGCGGTATTCGGCCAGCAGGGCCTGCGGGTCGGTGTGGAAGAACTTCGGATCGGTGCGCAGGTGGGTGAAGAACGCCGCCAGGTCGCCCTTGAAGCCGACCTCGGTGCGCAGCTTCTCCATCTCGGCGCGGATGCGCGCGACCTCCGCCAGTCCGATGGTGTGGATCTGTTCGGCGCTCAGGTCGGTGGTGGTGTACAGGCGCGCCAGGTGGTCGTAATACGCGCGGCCGTCGGGCAGGTCGCCGGTGGCCACCGAATCGGGCGCGCCCGGCAGGTAGTCGTCATTGAAGAAGGTCTCGAAGCGCTGCAGCGCCGGCAGCACCACCTCGGCCACCGCGGCGCGGCCTTCGGCGCGCAGGCGGGCCTGCTCGTCGGCGGACAGCGCCGGATTCATCTCGCGGAACGGGGCGTAAAAGCTGCTCTCCTCGGGCGCGGCCACGCGCTGCGCGGCGATCTGCGCCGGCACCCGCGACAGCACCGCCTTCGGCGGCACCCAGCCGCTGGCCAGGCCCTCGCGCAGTCGGGCGATCATCTGGTCCATGGCCGGGCCGTAGGCGCGCAGCCGGCCGATCCAGTCGGCGTAGTCCTTGGCGGTTTCGAAGCGCAGCGCCGGGGACAGGTTCACCGCCAGCAGGTGCGGGCCGCTGCGCTGGTCCACCAGCATCAGGTCGTCGCGGAAGGCGAAACCGGCGATCCGCGTTTCCAGCTGGCGGCGGTAGATGGCGTGGTTGAGCTGGTCGGCCGCCGACAGCGTGGCAGGATCGATCGCCAGCAGCGTGGCGAGCGAGGCGCGGGTCGCGGCCTGGTCGCGGGCCCGGGCCTGGGCGGAATAGTCGGGCAGCCGGTCGTTGTAGCGTTTGTCGCCGACGAAGCTGGCCATGATCGGGTTCTCGGCCAGCTGCCGCTCCCAGTCGGCCGCGAACAGGGCGTGCAGACGCGTCGAGGCTTCGGTGCTGGCCGCGGACGTCCGGGCCTCGGGGGTCGCCGCTGCCCAGGCATTCGGGACGAGGCTGGACAGGGCCAACGCGAGGGCGCCGGCGAGCAGGGTCGGTCGGGTCATGCGGGAAGTCTCCGGAAGTCGGCGGAAAGGGTGGTGCGGATCAGTCCTCGGGCGTGCGGCCGGCGCGCAGCGACAGCGGCCACGACACCGAACGCGTCAGGGCCGGGTCGCCCCAGGCGGCGGTGAAGTCGTCCACCAGTCCGGTCAGGGCGTCGCGGCCGGTTTCGCGCTGGTATTTCTGGCTGGCCGACCAACTGCGCAGGTAGGCCAGGTACTGCGCCAGGGTCCAGTCCAGGCGCATCGTGAAACGCGGCACGTCCGAGATCGGCTCGAAGGGGAAGGGCAGGTCGCGGTAGCCGTTTTCGACGTGGCGGCGTTCGGGCGGCCAGTAGGCATCGCCCAGGCGCTCGTCGTAGAGCCGGCGGAACAGGGCGTCGACGGGTTCGTCCACGTGGGTGAGGCCGTAACACCACAGCGCGATCACGCCGCCGGGTCGCAGCACGCGGGTCGCCTCGGTGCAGAAGCGGGCGTGGTTGAACCAGTGGTAGGCCTGGGCCACGGTGACCAGGTCGGCGCTGTGGTCGCGCAGGCTGCAGGCTTCGGCCGGTTCGACCCGCCAGTGGATGCGCGCGTCCGCGGGGGCGTGCGCGATCTGCTCTTCGCTGGGGTCGCTGGCGTGCACGCGCTGGAAATGGTGCGCCAGCGCCAGGCTGGCCTGGCCGTTGCCGCAGCCCGCATCCCAGGCCAGCTCATGGTGCTGGCAGGTTTCCGACAGCCAATCGAACAGGGCCGCGGGATAGGTCGGGCGCGCCGCGGCATAGTCCGCCGCGTGCCGCGAAAAATGATCCTTGAACGCCATGGCCCCTCCAGCAGGTGCAGGGTCGGGTGATCTTACCGCCAGCCGCGCCGCCGCCGCCGGTACCGGTGCCGCGGGCTACTGCTGCAGTTCGCGCCACTGGCCGGGCGGCAGGCCCTCGAGCCGGTGCGGGCCGACGGCGATGCGCAGCAGGCGCAGGGTCGGCAGGCCGACCGCGGCGGTCATGCGCCGCACCTGGCGGTTCCGGCCTTCGGTGATGGTGAGTTCGATCCAGCTGTCGGGCACGGTCTTGCGCTGGCGCACCGGCGGGTCGCGCGGCCACAGCCAGTCCGGCGCGCCCACCAGCACCTGGGCCTTGGCCGGGCGGGTCGGGCCGTCGGCCAGGGTGACGCCGGCGCGCAGCTGGGCCAGGTGTTCGTCGCCGGCCTGGCCCTCGACCTGCACCAGGTAGGTCTTGGGCCAGTGGAACTTGGGCGAGCTGATGCGGGCGATCAGCGGGCCGTCGTCGGACAGCAGCAGCAGGCCCTCGGAGTCCTGGTCCAGCCGGCCCGCGGCGTAAACGCCGGGCGGCAGGGCGAATCCGGCCAGGGTCGGCCGCGGCGGCACCGTCTTGTCGGTGAACTGGCAGAGCACGCCGTAGGGTTTGTTGAAGGCCAGGAGCATCCGGGCAGTGTACGCCCCCGTGAGAAACTCTGCCCCCGGCACCGACGTGGCCACGCCCCGCGCGGCCCCCCGACAGGACTCCCGCATGGCCACCGAACACCCGCTGCGCCGGCTCGCCGGCTTCGCCCGCCCCCACCGCCGCAATGCCGTGCTGGCGACGGTGTACTCGGTGCTCAACAAGATCTTCGACGTGCTGCCCGAGCTGTTGATCGGCGTCGCGGTGGACGTGGTGGTGAACCAGCAGGATTCCTTCCTGGCCGGTTTCGGCCTGCCCGATCCGCTGCACCAGCTCTACGTGCTGGTGGCGCTGACGGTGGTGATCTGGGTGGCCGAATCGCTGTTCGAATACCTGTACGCGCTGAAATGGCGCGGGCTGGCGCAGGACCTGCAGCACGCGCTGCGCCAGGCCGCGTACGGCCACCTGCAGAAGCTGCCGCCGGCCATGATCGAACGCGAGCGCAGCGGCCGGCTGATGGCGCTGATGAACGAGGATGTGAACCAGATCGAGCGTTTCCTCAACACCGGCGCCAACGACCTGATCCAGGTCGTCGTGAGTTCGCTGCTGGTGGGCGGTGTGTTCTTCGTGCTGACGGCCGACCTGGCCGCGCTGGCGATGCTGCCGATACCGCTGATCCTCATCGGCGCCTTCTGGTTCCAGAAGCGGCTGGCGCCGCGGTATGCGGCCGCGCGCGAGGCCGCGGCCACCGTGTCGGCGCGGCTGAACAACAACCTGGCCGGCATGGCCACCATCCAGGCCTATACCGCCGAGGAGTTCGAGGCCGAACACCTGCGCCAGGCCAGCGACGGCTTCCGCGCCCGCAACGCCGAGGCGATCCGCTTCTCGGCGGCGATCACGCCGGTGATCCGGATGGCGATCCTGGCCGGCTTCGTCGCGACCCTGCTTTACGGCGGCGTGCTGACCCTGCGCGGCGAGCTCGGCGTCGGAAGTTATTCGGCGCTCGTCTACCTGACCCAGCGCCTGCTGTGGCCGCTGACCCGCCTGGCCGACATGACCGACCTCTACCAGCGCGCCATGGCGTCGGTGAACCGGGTGATGGACCTGCTGGACACGCCGGTGCCCGAACGCGGCACGGCGCCGCTGCCCGGCAAGCCGCGCGGCGAGCTCGCGTTCGACGCCGTGGGCTACGACTACGACGGCCGCCCGGTGGTGCAGGGCGTGTCGCTGCAGGTGCCCGCGGGCCAGACCGTGGCCCTGGTCGGCGGCACCGGCGGCGGCAAGAGCACCCTGCTGAAGCTGCTGCTGCGCTTCCTGGACCCGGCGCGCGGCCGCATCACGCTCGATGGCCTCGACGTGGCCGGCCTCGACCCGGCCGCGCTGCGGCGCGCGGTCGGCTACGTCGCGCAGGAACCCTTCCTCACCGACGGAACGGTCGCCGACAACATCGCCTACGGCGAACGGTCGCCGGACCGCGCGCGCGTGGAGGCCGCCGCCCGCGCGGCCGAAGCGCACGCCTTCATCGCCGCGATGCCGCAGGGTTACGACAGCCCGGTCGGTGAACGCGGCGGCCAGCTCAGCGGCGGCCAGCGCCAGCGCATCGCGCTCGCGCGCGCCCTGTACCGCGACCCGGCCATCCTGGTGCTGGACGAGGCCACGTCCGCCGTCGACAACGAAACCGAAGCCGCGATCCAGCATTCCCTGGCCACCGCCGCGCGCGGCCGCACCACCCTGGTGGTCGCGCACCGGCTCAGCACCGTTCGCCACGCCGATGCCATCCACGTGCTCGAAGCCGGCCGCATCGTCGAATCCGGCACGCACGACCAGCTGGTGGCCCGCGGCGGCGCCTATGCCGCGCTGTGGCGCCTGCAGACCGGCGAGCCGGCCTGAGCCGCGCACGCCGTCACACCCCGGCCGGCGTCCGACCGGCGACAATGCCGCGTCCACCACCGAGCCCGTCCATGACCCAGCGCATCCTGTCCGTCGCCCTCCTTGCCTCGGCGTTTGCCGCGGCGCTCGCGCCTTCCGCGGTTCCTGCCGAAGACGCCCTGCCGGACCGCCACCGCGGCGATGCCCTGATCCTGGCCGACCGCCTGCTCGACGTGCGCACCGGCCGCTGGCTGGAAAACGTCAACGTCCTGGTGACGGACGGCCGCATCGAGAAGATCGCGCACGGCGGCGCCGGCCTGCACATGATCACCACCGACATCCCGGTCATCGACCTCAAAGGCCACAGCCTGCTGCCGGGCCTGATCGACATGCACGTGCACCTGGACAGCGACCCCGGCTACGGCGGCTACACCCGCCTGCAGTTCAGCGACCGCTTCTGGTCGGTGCTGCAGGTCAAGCACGCCCGGGAAACGCTCGACGCCGGTTTCACCACCGTGCGCAACCTCGGCTCCGGCGCCTGGAACGACGTCGGCCTGCGCCAGGCCATCGACGAGGGCAAGCTGCCGGGCCCGCGCATCGTCAGCGCCGCCTACAGCTTCGGCGCCACCGGCGGCCACTGCGACAGCACCTATTTCCCGCCATCCATGGACCAGAAGAAGCCCTACAACGCCGACAACCCCGAGGCCGCGCGCCACAGCGTGCGCGAGCTGCGCAAGTACGGCGCCCAGGTGATCAAGGTCTGCGCCACCGGCGGCGTGTTCTCGCGCAACACCGAGCCCGGCCAGCAGCAGATGCGCGAGGACGAGATCCGCGCCGCGGTCGAGGAGGCGCACCAGTGGGGCCTGCCGGTCGCCGCGCACGCGCACGGCGCCAGCGGCATCAAGGCCGCGATCCGCGCCGGCGTGGACACCATCGAACACGCCAGCCTGATCGACGACGAGGGCATCGCCCTGGCGAAAAAACACGGCGCCTGGCTGTCCATGGACATCTACAACACCGACTACACCCAGGCCGAAGGCGCGAAAAACGGCGTGCTGGAAGACAACCTGCGCAAGGACCGCGAGATCGCCGAAGTGCAGCGCCAGGGCTTCAAGCGCGCCCACGCCGCCGGCGTGCGCATGGTCTACGGCACCGACGCCGGCGTGTACCCGCACGGACAGAACGGCCGCCAGTTCGCGGTGATGGTGCGTTATGGCATGACGCCGCTGCAGGCCATCCAGTCGGCCACGGTGAACGCGGCCGAGGCGCTGCAGCGCAAGGATGTCGGCGTGGCCGAGGTCGGTCGTTATGCCGACTTCGTCGCCGTCGCCGGTGACCCCACTGCCGACGTGCGCCTGCTCGAGGCGGTGCCGGTGGTGATCAAGGGCGGCGAACTGGCCAAGGACGCCCGCTGACATCCGCCATCTAGCGTGGATGGGCGTGCATGCTTCGCGGCCGGCGCAGACTGGCCCAGATGAACGGCGCCTTCCGAGCGCAGCGCCCTCTGTCTACAGAGGCGGCGAGGCGGCAGTGAATGAGATTCGAATGGCGGCGAAAACCACCACTACGGACGCCGCCATGCGACTCCGGATATACCCGCGTCCGCGCTCCAATAACCAGATATCCGTCGTTTGCGCTCGATAACGCCGGATCCAGGAAGAGCCCTGGAGCACGGTCCGCCGGGCAATACATTGACGGGGCGCGGAATTCTTCTTGACCGGATCGGCGGGATCGGAGAACCATACGGTGATATGCCTCACTTTTGAGGCCTAATAGGCGTTAGGCAATGGCATTTCAGTTGGCGACCCCAGTCGGACTTCTTGTGCGGCTCGCGGCCTGGGCACTAGGGGCGTTCGTGCTCCTTGCCGGGTTTCTTGATCTTCTTGGCTTCATCCCGCACTCCGACGAAATGCCGCCCTTGTCGACGCGAATCGCCTCGAGGCTTCCGAGCATGTTGGGCGGAGCAGTCCTCTTGGTTCCAATGACCAAGTTCCTGTTTGGCACCCGTTACTTTCTTCTCGCTTCCGGCTACGGCGTGCTGGTCGTGGTCACTTCATTACTGGCAGCGCGGAGCTTGATTCAGTATCTCGAGGGGTGGAAGCACTGGGGTATTATTCCCGCGTCACTCATGTTCGTGGCCGTACCGCTATCTAATGGGCTCCTGCTGTGGTGGCTGCACCGCAAAGCAACGCGGGCGCCTAACTAATCATTCAAGCCGACGCCTTCGGCGCGGCTTAACTAAGGCGTTAGGCCGCACGGAATGAAAGTCGTTATTCAGAATGGCGCAAACCACTGCCTGAGCCGGAAGGACGCTGAGTCCGTGGTTAGCTTGCTGCCCCGATCCTGGAGTTCCAACGTCAGCCAAGTCTTGCTCGCGGCTGGCAGTTCGCTATCCACTTCCTTCCATCCCAAGGAGCGCGTGATTTGCCTGTACTGCCCTTCATCTCCAGCGGCCGCCCGCGACAAGCGCCGAGCGGTTTCGCTTCTTCTTGAGGCTATTGCAGCGACGGCTGGCGCGGAGTTGCCGGAGGAGTTGGAGACAAAGTGTCAGGAGGTCGTCAATGTGTAGGCGGCCTAACCACTCATTCAAGCCGACGCGTTCGGCGCGGCTTAACTCAAGGCGTTAGGCGGCGAAATGAACCCATACCCCGCATTGGCAATCTTCTTGCTAAGCGCTACCGCAGCTGCGAGCTCGCCGTCGTACAGAAACTGGTCTCACATAAAGCTCGACTCAGATTCATTCTCTTTGGAGCTTCGTACAGACAATCGATACAGAAGAGTTCTCTTCCTTGATGTGGTCCAGGACGGGATCCGCGTCGAGATACCAAAGAGCGTTTATGCGGATGTAGATTCTCCACTTGTATACAAGCTTTCGGTCGAGGCATGCCACAGCACCGAAGATGGCACTTGCTCCGTGCTAGAACTTCCTTTCATCGACCAGCGCAAGGAGATCCCTGACGATGAAGCCTACAAGATCCTTTCGATCACATTTGTTGGCGGCAAGATCGAGGAATACGGAATCTACCGTGCGCCACCGCACGACCACTAGCCAGCGTCTGGCGCCTAACCAATCATTCAAGCCGACGCCTTCGGCGCGGCTTAACTAGGGCGTTAGGTTGCGAAT
>CAMLKR010000102.1 GCA_946480565.1 uncultured Arenimonas sp.
CGCGGCGCGCCGAAGCTGACCACCACGTCGTCGATGAAACCATTGGTGTTGCCGCTGGCGAAGACGTTGATGTCGCCCAGCTGGGTGTCGACGAAAGCGTCGCCGGTGCGCGGGCTGAAGCCGAACACGAAGCTGTCGACCAAGGCCTGGGCGCCGGCCGAGAAGGCCAGGCCAAGGGTGAGCACGAGTCCGGCGATCTTCTTTTTCATCGGGTGTCCTGGGTCCGGGGAACGCGGCGATTCTGCACCGGATCGATGAACCGCGTCGAAACCCGGGTCACAGCCGCTGCAGGCGGTAGCCCAGGCCGTCGCCGAAGCTGCGGCCGGGACCTTCCAGCATTTCCAGGCCCCCGTCGGGCTGGATCCAGAACCAGCGGCTGGCCGGCCCGTCCGGGTCCAGGCGGTAGACCGGGGTGTCCACGCCCTCCAGCGCCACGGTTTCTTCGGTCCATGCACCTTCCTGCACGAAGGCGTTGTCGCCCTCGACGCCCAGGTAGGTTTCCTCCAGCAGGTAGCGGCGGGCGCCGTCTTCGCCGCGCAGCACCAGGCGGGTCTGGATGCCGTCGCAGTCGGCGCAGGGCAGCACGCCCAGCCACGTGCGCTCGAAGTCCTCGGCCAGGGCCGGGGCGTCGCCGCGGTCGGCGCGCGCCTGGGCGGGCGGGTCTTGCGCCGGCTCGCGACCGCAGCCGGCCAGGGCGGCGGCCAGCAGGAACGGCAGGGCGATCATCCGGAGGGTTCGCGGCAGGCGCATCGTCGTCTCCATCGGGGCGTCCATCCTAGCCCGGGAGTGTTTGGACCGCAGGCGGGCGCCGCGGTTCCGCCGTGCAACCCCGTTTCCGGCACCGGGACGTTGAAAGGCCTGCGACCCCAAGCCCAGGAGGTGTTCCATGGTCCGCAGCCTGCCCCATCCGTCCGTCTTCGCCGAGGTCGACGCCAAGCGCATCGCCGGCAACACCGTCGTCGTGCTGGTGCACGCCCTGGTCTTCGCCGCGCTGATGGCGCCCTCGAACTGGGAGCCGCCGACACCCGCGCCGCGCACCGAGGTGGTGGTGCCGCTGCTGACGCCGCCGCGCCCGCTGCCGCCGGTGGTGCCGCCTCCGCCGCAGCCCCCGGTGCAGCAGCCGCGGGTGGCGCCGACGCCGGTGCCGACGCCGCGCGTCGACCCCACGCCGGTGGTCGACACCGCCCCCGTGATGGACATCGGCACCGAGATCGCCCTGCCCAGCGACGACGCCGGCCCGGTGGTGGACACCTTCGAGCCCGGCCCGCCGCAGCTCGAGACCCTGGCCTACGACGTGTCGCCCGCGCCGCGCTACCCGCGCCAGGCCCTGCGCAGCGGCGCCGAAGGCACCGTGCTGCTGAAGGTGCTGGTGGACGAACAGGGCCGGCCGCAGGACGTGGCGATCGAGCGCAGCAGCGGCCACCGCCTGCTCGACCAGGCCGCGCGCGACCAGGTGCTGGCGCGCTGGCGCTTCCATCCGGCCACGCGCGAAGGCCGCGCCATCGCCGCCTATGCCCTGGTGCCGATCGCGTTCACCTTGCCCTGAGGGGGGCGTGCCGCGCGCCGTCGGACCGGGAATCACGCCGGTTCGACGGTGCGGCGGCACAATGGGGGCCCCTCGCCCCCAAGGCCGCCACCATGCGCACCCTCCTGCTTCCGCTCGCCCTGCTCTGCGCCGCCCAAGCCGCGCAGGCCCAGGAAGGCCCGCCGCGCTGGACCTTCGGCGTCATCGCCGCCGACCGCGACGCGCCCTATCGCGGCCTGGACGAAGACCTGCTGGTGGTGCCCCTGGTGCGCTTCGAGGGCGAACGCTTCTATGTGCGCGGCCTGCGCGCCGGCTGGCGGCTGGTCGACAGGCCCGGCTACGAACTGGCCGTAATCGGCCAGGCCCGCCTGGACGGCTACGACGCCAAGGATTCGCCCTTCCTCGCCGGCATGTCCGACCGCCGCGCCTCGCTGGACCTGGGCATCGCCTCGACCTGGAGCTCGAAGAAGCTCGGCGCGCTGGAGCTCTCGGCCGCTGCCGACGCGCTCGACCGCAGCGGCGGCGCCGAGCTGGCCGCGTCCTGGAACCTGCTGTTCCGTGCCGGCCGCTGGACCGTGGTGCCGGGCGCGTCGCTGCGCTGGCAGAGCGAAGACCTGGTGGACTACTACTACGGCGTGCGCGCCAGTGAAGCCACGCTGGCGCGGCCCGCCTATGCCGGCGACGCGGCGCTGACCCCGGACGTGTCCGTGCTGGCCACCCTGCCCTTCGCGAAGCGCTGGACCTTCTTCGTGCGCGCCAGCCACGCCTGGCTGCCGTCCGAAATCAGCGACAGCCCGATCGTCGACGGCGACAGCAACACGGCGGTCTTCCTCGGCCTGGGTTATTCGCCGGACTGAGGCGGCGCGGCCAGGGCGCGGTCGCGCCCGGCCTGCTTGGCGGCGTACAGCGCGGCGTCGGCGCGCGCCACCAGCGTTCCCGCGCTTTCGCCAGGCATCGATTCCGCCACGCCCACGCTTGCCGTGACCGCGCGGAACGGCCATTCGCTGCAGCGGATGTCGTCCACGATGCGTTCGGCCACGCCCAGGGCGTGTTCGCGGCGCGTGCCGGGCAGCAGCACCGCGAACTCCTCGCCGCCGTAGCGGGTGGCGATATCGCCCGGCCGCAGCGCCAGCGGCAGCAGGCGCCCGGTCTGGCGCAGCGCCTCGTCGCCGGCCAGGTGGCCGAAGCTGTCGTTGTAGGTCTTGAAGTGGTCCAGGTCGATCAGCAGCAGCGAAAACGTGGCGCCCTCGTCGCTTCGGCGCTGCAGCAGCCGCGCCAGCGCACCATCGAAGGAGCGCCGGTTGCCCAGCCCGGTCAGGGCGTCGGTGAGCGCGCTGTCGCGCAGCTGGTCGGCGCGTCGGCGCTGGCGCTCCACCCGGTCCAGCAGCGCGCTGGCCCACCAGATCATCGTTGCCACTGCGGCGCCGGAGGACACCGCCAGCAGGGTGATGGTCGCGCCCTCCGACAGCAGATCGGCCGCGCGCAGCAACTGCGCCAGGTAGCTCAGCAGCGCCGGGATCAGCAGCGCCGGCAGCAGGGTGCGGCGCGCCAGTTCACCGCCGAAGCTGTCGGCCGACAGCACGCGGATCAGCCCCTGCTCGGGCCGCGAGGCCAGCCAGCCCAGGCCCATCAGCAGCAGCAGCACGGCGGTGTGGACCGAGATCGGGTTGAAGGGCGCCTCGCGGGTGCCGGTGCCCATCGCGTAGCCGTAGGCGCTGAGCGCGAACAGGCCGATCACCACCAGGCCCAGGGCCAGCGCCTGGCCGACCCAGACCCGCGACATCGATCGCGCCTCCAGGCCACGCCAACCCAGCAGCACGAAGGACAGCGCGCTGATCTGCGATATGCGGCCGGGCACGCTGCCCTCGGCACGCGCGGCCGGATCGTCGAACAGCAGGGTGTCCAGCCCGGTGGCGATGCCGCTGCCGTATTCCAGCAGCACCGTGCAGCCCAGCAGCAGCACCGCCACCGACAGGCCCGCCGACACGGCTCCGGCACCGGGCCGCTCCGACAGGCTGGCGACCAGGGCGACGCCCGACAGCAGCAGTCCCATCGCCGTGTTGGCCTTCATCACGGCGTGTCCGGGCACTACGGTCTTCAGCAGCTCGATGTCCAGGCTCCAGCCGACCAGGGCGGCGGCGGCCACGAACACCGTGGCCAGCCCGCTGAACCGGGCGAAATGCCGCAGCGCGACCGCCAGCCGCGGCACTACCTGAGGGGCGTAGGCGTCCGTCAAAGCCACTCCGGCCGGGTGTCGAGCGCGCAGCGGTCGAGCGCCTCGAGCAGGGCCGCCTCGTGTTCGACCGCCGGCAGTTCGTGCACGAAGAACCAGCGGCAGGCGGCGAGCTTGCCGGCGAGGTAGTTGCGCTCGTCCTCGCTGCGCGGCGCGACGCGCGACGCGGCCAGCGCCTGGCGCAGCCAGCTCCAGGCGATGGCGACATGACCGACCAGGGTGAGGTAGCGCGGCGCATTCGCCAGGGCCGCACGCGCCTCGCCGCCGGCGAGGGCCGCGCCCAGGCCGGCGCTGGTGCGCGCGACCAGGGCCGCATATTTCGCCAGCGCGGCGGCGTGTCCGGCCAGCGCCGGCACCGCGCCGGCCTCGGCGGCGGTGGCGGCGATCGCGCGCAGCAGGCCCTTGAGCGCCGCGCCGTTTTCCATCAGCGCCTTGCGGCCCAGCAGGTCCAGGGCCTGGATGCCGTTCGCGCCTTCATGGATGGGATTGAGCCGGTTGTCGCGCCAGTACTGTTCCACCGGGTATTCGCGCGTGTAGCCGTAGCCGCCGAGCACCTGGATGGCGAGGTCGTTCGCCTTCAGGCACCAATCGGCCGACCAGGCCTTGACCACCGGCGTCAGCAGCTCCAGCCGCAGGCGGGCGTCGTCGCGGCGCGCCGGGTCCGGGTCCTGCGCCTGCACGTCCACCAGGGTCGCGGCGTGCATCGCCAGGCCCAGGGCGCCTTCAGTCCAGACCTTCTGCTGCAGCAGCATGCGGCGCACGTCGGCGTGTTCGATGATCGGCACCGGCGGGCTGGCCGGATCCTTCTGGTCCGGCGGCCGGCCCTGCCGGCGCTCCCGCGCGTAGGCGGTGGAATAACGCGCGCCGGCGACGCCCAGCATCACCGCGCCGACGCCGACGCCGATGCGCGCCTCGTTCATCATGTGGAACATCTGCGCCAGGCCCTGGTGCGGCGCGCCGACCAGCTCGGCGAAACACTCGCCGCGCTCGCCGAACTTCAGGAAGGTGTTGACGATGCCGCGTTGGCCCAGCTTGTGGTTGACGCCGGCCAGCTGCACGTCGTTGCGCGCGCCCGGGCTGCCGTCGTCATTGATCCGGAACTTCGGCACGATGAACAGGCTGATGCCCTTCACGCCCGGCGGTGCGTCCGGCAGCCGCGCCAGCACGAGATGGATGATGTTCTCGGACAGCTCGTGCTCGCCGCCGCTGATCCACATCTTGGCGCCGATGAGGCGGTAGCTGCCGTCGCCCGCGGGTTCGGCTCGGGTGCTGATGTCGCCCAGCGACGAGCCGGCCTGCGGCTCGCTCAGGCACATCGTGCCCAGGAAACGCCCCTGCACGATCGGCGTGCGGTAGCGCGCGCACTGCTCCGGCGTGGCGTGCACCTTCAGCAGGTTGGCGACGCCGCGCGCCAGCAGCGCATACCCGGCAGTGGACACGTTGCAGGCCGCGAACATCGCGTCGCAGGCCAGGGCCACGGTGTAGGGCAGCTGCATGCCGCCCTCGTCGGCGTCGGTGAGCAGGGCCGGGAAGCCGGCCCCGGCATAGGCGTCCAGCGCCGTCTTGACCTCGGGCAGGATGCGCACGCGGCCGTCCTCGAAACGCGGTTCCTGCACGTCCGAGGCGCGGTTGTGGTTGGCGAAGGTGGCCAGCGCCAGCGCCTGCGCCGCGTCCAGCACCGCATTGAAGGTTTCGCGCGAGTGCGCGGCGAAACGCGGATACCGGCACAGGCCGTCGGCCTGCTCGACCTCGTTGAGCAGGAAGTCCAGGTCGCGGCGGTCGAAGGGTGCGGTGTCGGGCATGGCGCGGCCTGCGGAAGGGGCGGACCAAGCTTAGCAAGCGCGCGCCGGCCGGCGCAGCGTCGCGGCCGTCAGCCGCGCAGCGCGCCGGCGCGCGCCTGCAGTTCCGCCACCGCGGCGGGAATGCCGCCGGGTCCGTCGACGGTGGCCATGCGCGGCGCGTGGCCGGGCTCCAGGCCGTTTTCCTGCTCGTGCGCCCAGGTCACGTGGTAGGGCATGTGCACGCCCCAGCCACCCAGCCGCAGCACCGGCTCGATGTCCGAACGCAGCGAGTTGCCGACCATCACGAAACCGCCCGGGTCGACGCCGAACTCGCCCAGCACGCGGGCATAGGCGCGGGCGTCCTTCTCCGACACGATCTCGATGCGCCGGAACAGGTCGGCCAGGCCCGAGGCCGCGACCTTGGCTTCCTGGTGGAACAGGTCGCCCTTGGTGATCAGCACCACCGGGTAGTCGCGCGCCACCGCCTGCACCGCTTCGCGGATGCCGGGCAGCAGCTCGACCGGATGCGCCATCACCGCCTTGCCCAGCTCGACGATGCGATGCAGGTCGGCGGCGCTGATGCGACCTTCGGTCACCGCGTAGGCGGCCTCCAGCATCGACAGCGTCATGCCCTTGGCGCCATAGCCGAACAGCTTGAGGTTGGCGCGCTCGGTGGCCAGCAGGCGCTGGTGCAGGCCGGCGTCGGCCAGGTCGACGTAGCCGCCGACGATGACTTCGAAGGCCGCGTTCGCGGACTGGTAATAGCCCTCGCTGTGCCAGAGCGTGTCGTCGCCGTCGAAACCGATGAGCTGGATCATGGCCAGGCAGGATGGGCGGGGAAGGCGGAATGCTAACCCGGACCGGCACGAAGGTCGTGCGGGACGACGACGATGCGGCATCATGGGCTTCTTTACGCGGACGCCCAGCCATGACCTCGCCCGACTCCCCCGCCCTGCCGCTGCTCGGCGCCACCGAGGCCCGCATCCTGGGCAGCCTGGTCGAGAAAGAAGCGACCACGCCCGAGGCCTACCCGCTCACCGCCAACGCGGTGCAGCTGGCCTGCAACCAGAAGAACAACCGCGAGCCGATCCTGGAGCTGGAGGCCGGCGAGGTCGGCCACGCGCTGCGCGAGCTGGAATCGCGCGGCCTGGTGCATGCGGTGCACGGCGCCCGCGCCCAGCGCTACGAACACCGGCTGTCGGCGGTGTATTCGCTGACCCGCCAGCAGCAGGCCCTGGTCAGCGTGCTGCTGCTGCGCGGCCCGCAGACCGCCGCCGAGCTGCTGACCCGCTGCGAGCGCCTGAACGGCCCGCGCGAACTCGACGACGCCCGCCAGCAGCTCGAGCGCCTGATCCAGCGCGGCCTGGCCGTGAACCTGGGCCGCGGCGCCGGCCAGCGCGAGGACCGCTACATGCACCTGCTGTGCGGCCCGGGGTCCCCCGAGCTGCTGGCCAGCGCCGCGCCACGGGCCGCCAGTCCCGCGCGCGCGTCGCTCGAGGCCCGCGTCGAGGCCCTGGAGGCCGAGGTCGTCGAACTGCGCGACCAGCTGCGGCGCTTGCTCCCTGCCGCCGACTGACGCGTAGGATGGCGCCAGCGACCCCGCCGGAGACCGCCATGCGCCCGACCGCCCTGCCCGCCCTCGCCCTCGCCGCCCTCGTGCTGTTCACCGGCGGCGCCAGCAGCGCCCGGGCCGACGACTGGAAGGACCGTCTGCGGGACAGCCTGGGCGGCTCGCGCAGTTCACGGCTCAGCGAATCCGAGGCCTCGGGCGGCATCAAGGAAGCGCTGGCCCAGGGCGTGCACCGCGCCGTCACCCAGCTGGGCCGCACCGACGGTTTCTACGGCGACAGCGCGGTGCGCATCCGCATTCCCGGCCAGCTGGGCAAGATCGCCGACACCGCGCGCCAGCTGGGCGCCGGCCGCAAGGTGGACGAGTTCGAGCTGGCGATGAACCGCGCCGCCGAGAAGGCGGTGCCGGTGGCCGCCGACATCTTCGCCGACGCGGTGCGGCAGATGACGGTGCGCGACGCCATCGACATCGTGCGCGGCGAACCCGACGCCGGCACACGTTTCTTCCGCCGCGTCACCGAGGACCGGCTGCGCGCGCAGTTCCATCCCATCGTCGAGGACGCGACCGAGAACGCCGGCGTCACCCAGCGCTACAAGGCCATGGTCGGGCGCAATGCCGGGCTGCTGCAGATGCTCGGCGGCTCCGAGTCGGTGGACCTGGACGACTACATCACCGAGGAGGCGATGGACGGGCTGTTCAAGGTCGTCGCCGACCAGGAGCGGGCGATCCGCGAGGATCCGGCGCAGCGTTCGAGCGCGCTGCTGCGGAAGGTGTTCGGCGGCCGCTGAGCCGCCGCGGATCGGCGCTCAGTCGCCGTGGCCGACCGGCTGGTCCAGGTCGGGATCGGTGCCGCCGATCACCACGCTGCCGATGCGCATCTGGTAGATGGCATCGTGCGGGCGGCCGAACACCTCCTGGGTCAGCTCGGCCAGCGCCGGGCCGGCGCCGCCTTCCAGCCAGTAGCGGCCGCAGGG
>CAMLKR010000103.1 GCA_946480565.1 uncultured Arenimonas sp.
CTGATCGACTCCTTGCGCTGCTTGACCATCTTCTCGATCACCGCCAGAACCAGCGCATCGGTCATCTCGACCCGCTCGTCCACTTCCTTCTGCTTGATCGCCGCGTTGATCAGCCGGATGACGCCCAGGCGATCCTTCTCGCCGGCCTTCATCGCGGTCTTCATGTCTTCGGTCAGCTTGGCTTTGAGGGTCATGGATCACTCCTGGAAGGGGGATATCGGCGCCGGAATCTCCGGGGCCCAGAAACACGAAAAGCCGGCGACGCGCGAGCGTGCCGGCTTTCCGGGAAACACCGCGGCTCAGTACAGGCGCTGGCGCTTGGTGACGTCGCGCGAGCTGCGGCGCAGCTGGCGCTTCACCGCGGCGGCGGCCTTGCGCTTGCGCTCCTGGGTCGGCTTCTCGTAGAACTCGCGCTTGCGGGTTTCGGCCAGGACGCCGGCCTTTTCGCAGGTGCGCTTGAAGCGACGCAGCGCAAACTCAAACGGCTCGTTTTCGCGGACTTTGACAGACGGCATGTGGAATTCCTGGATACGTGGATGTCGCCGGGCACGGCCGGCGAGCCGCGTATGATACGCGGGCTCCCCCGGCCCAGGCAAGCCTGACCCGGGTTTTTCCCTTGAATCCGGCCTGCAGGCCCCAAAAAACAAGCACATGCGCGTCCTGGGCATCGAAACCAGCTGCGATGAGACCGGCGTGGCGGTGTACGACACCGACCGCGGCCTGCGGGCGCACGCGCTCTACAGCCAGATCGCCCTGCACGCCGACTACGGCGGGGTCGTGCCCGAGCTGGCCAGCCGCGACCACGTCCGCAAGCTCCTGCCCCTGGTCCGCCAGACCCTGGCCGAGGCCGGACTGGGCGTGGCCGACCTGGATGGCGTGGCCTATACGGCCGGCCCGGGCCTGGTCGGGGCCCTGATGGTGGGCGCGGCCGCCGGCCGGGCCCTGGCCTGGGCCCTGGACGTGCCGGCCATCGGGGTGCACCACATGGAGGGCCACCTGCTGGCCCCGCTGCTGGAAGACCCGGGCCTGAAGCCGCCCTTCGTGGCCCTGCTGGTGTCCGGCGGCCACACCCAGCTGGTCGAGGTCGCGGCCATCGGCCAGTACCGCCTGCTGGGCGAGACCCTGGACGACGCCGCCGGCGAGGCCTTCGACAAGACCGCCAAGCTGATGGGCCTGCCCTACCCGGGCGGCCCCGAGCTGGCCCGCCTGGCACAAACCGGCCGGCCCGGTCTGTTCACCTTCTCCCGGCCGATGACCGACCGCCCGGGCCTGGACTTCAGCTTCTCCGGCCTCAAGACCCAGGTGCTGCTGGCCTGGCAGGCCTCGGACCGCACGCCGGAGACCCGGGCCGATATCGCCCGCGGCTTCGAGGACGCCGTGGTCGAGACCCTGGCCATCAAGTGCGACCGCGCCCTGCAGCAGAGCGGCGCCCGCACCCTGGTGGTGGCCGGCGGCGTCGGCGCCAATATCCGGCTGCGCGAGCGCCTGACCGCGCTGGCGTCCAAGCGGGGCGCCCGGGTCTGTTTTCCGCGCCCCGCCTTCTGCACCGACAACGGCGCGATGATCGCCTTCGCCGGCGCCCTGCGGCTGATGGCCGGCCAGCACGCCGATGCCACCGTCACCGTGGCGCCACGCTGGGACATGGCAAGCTTGCCGGCGGTCTGACACGGAGTTCGCATGGACAAGGTCTTCATCGAGGCGCTCGAGATCGAGTGCGTCATCGGCATCTACGACTGGGAACGCAAGATCAAACAGCCGGTCGTGCTCGACATCGAGATGGCGTTCGACAACACCAAACCGGCCGCCACCGACAACATCGCCGACACGCTGGACTACAAGGCGGTGAGCAAGCGCCTGATCCAGTTCGTGTCCGAATCGAGCTTCGGCCTGGTCGAAACGCTGGCCGAACGCTGCGCGGCGATCATCACCGGCGAGTTCGGCGTGCAGCACGTGCGCCTCAAGCTCAGCAAGCCCGGGGCCGTACGCGGCTCGAAGGCCGTCGGCGTGATCATCGAGCGCACGCGCGCGGCATGAGCACGGCCTGGCTGAGCCTGGGCAGCAACCTGGAACCGGAGCGGCACCTGCGCGCGGCCGCCGCGGCGCTGCGCGAACGGTTCGGGGCCGTGCGCTTCTCGCCGGTCTACCGCACGCCGGCGGTCGGCTTCGCCGGACCGGACTTCCTCAACGCCGCCGCCGCGCTCGACACCGACCTGGACCCGTTCGCGCTCAACCACTGGCTGCATGCGCTGGAAGACGCGCAGGGACGCGACCGCAGCGGCCCGCGCTTTTCCAGCCGCACGCTGGACATCGACATCGTGCTGTTCGACGACCTGGTCATCGAGGGCCCCGGCCACCTGCAGGTGCCGCGCAAGGAGCTGCAGCACGCCTTCGTGCTCAAGCCGCTGGCCGACCTGGCGCCGCAGCTGCGCCTGCCCACGACCGGCCAGACCCTGGCCGCGCTCTGGGCCGCTCACCCCGGCGCGGCCCGACCGCCGGTGGTGGATGCCCTGACGCTCGGATGACCTTTGGCCTTGCGCCTCCGGACCGCTGATCCATAATCGCGGCAACGTCAGGGGAGCACGACCATGTTCGAGAGGATTTCCCGCAGCTGGACCCTGGTGAAGGCCAGTGCCGCCGTGTTGCGCTCCGACAAGGAGCTGCTGCTGTTCCCGGTGATCTCGGCCTTCGCCACCCTGCTGGTGCTGGCGACCTTCATGGTGCCGGTGCTCGGGCTGAAGCTGTTCGAGGGCGACACCATCGGGCCACTGGGCGCGGTGGTCGGCTTCCTGTTCTACCTGTGCCAGTACTTCGTCATCTTCTTCTTCAACACCGCCCTGGTCGGCGCGGCCATGATCCGCCTCGAGGGCGGCGACCCGACGGTGGCCGACGGCCTGCGCATCGCGCGCTCGAAGGTCGGCGTGATCCTGGGCTATGCGGCCATCGCCGCGACGGTCGGCCTGATCCTGAAGGCGCTGGAAGAGCGCGCCGGTGCGATCGGCAAGATCGTCGTCGGCCTGGTCGGCGTGGCCTGGACCCTGGCCACCTTCCTGGTGGTGCCGGTGCTGGTGGCACGCGACGTCGGCCCGCTGGAGGCGGTGAAGGAAAGCGTCGACCTGCTCAAGCGCACCTGGGGCGAGAACATCGCCGGCAACGTCGGCATCGGCCTGGCCTTCGGCCTGCTCACCTTCGCGGTGGTGCTGGCGGTGGTGGCCCTGGTGGTCGGCGCGGCCTTCGTCGGCGGCGCCCAGCTGGCGATCGTGGTCGGCGTGCTCGGCGCCTTGGCCATCGCCTTCGTCGCGGTGCTGCAGGCGGCGCTGTCCGGCATCTATTCTGCGGCGCTGTACCGCTATGCGGTGGATGGCCAGGCCCCGGCGGGTTTCGGCACCGGCCAGCTGGAAAACGCCTTCCGGCCCAAATAATCCGGCGGCCGCATCCGATCCGGCGTCGCCGAAGTCCGGTGCGCGGTTCTCTCCCGACGCCTCAGCCTCGCGGCTGGGGCGTCGGCGTTTCGGTCACCACGTAGCGCCGGGCCGCGACGCCGATGCGCGGCGGCCGGCCGGTGCGCTCGAAGGCATCGTGGCCTTCGCGCAGGTTGAGCCAGAAGTCCCGCCAGGGGCTGGTGCGCCAGCTCGCCCTGTCGCGCGCGCCGAACCGGAATGGGAACACGTGCACCGGCGCCGCTCCCTGGCCATTCGCGAGCGCTGCCGACAGCAGCGTGTAGATCTGCTCGATGTTGTCGTCGCCCATCGCATAACAGCCGATCGACACGCAGCTGCCGTGCACCATCAGATAGTCGCCGGTGCGGCCGTGCGCGCGGTCGTAGGCGTTCGGGTATCCGAGGTTGAAGGACAGGTGGTACTGGCTGCGCGGATTGAGCTGGCCGCGTGCTATCCGGTAGAAGCCCTCCGGCGACTGACCATCGCCCTGGCGCAGCTTCGGGCCCAGGTCGCCGGACCAGGTGCAGATGGGGTAAGTGCGGAACAGGCGGAAGCGCTGGCCGTCGTCCAGCCACAGCTCCAGCTCGCTCTCATCCTTGAAGATGCGGATGAAGACCGGTGCGCCCCAGCGCAGGCCGGCTGCGGCGAGGTCGCGCTGCAGCGCCGGCCGCACGCGGGCCTCGGCGGCGGCGGCGCGATCTGCGCGTGGCGCGAGGCCGGCGGATTCGGCGCGGGCGGCGAGGCTGCGGCCGGTCACCGGCCAGGCCAGCAGGGCGACGCCCAGCGCAAGCGCCGGCACGGCGATCAGCCCAAGGCGCAGGCCGCGGCTCACAGGTTCAGGCTGCGGCCGCCGTCGACGCGGACCACCTGGCCGGTGGTGTAGCGCGCGTCCTGCAGCAGCCAGCGCACGGCCTCGGCCACGTCGCCGGGATCGCCGGCCCGTCCCAGCGCGGTGGCCGCCAGCATCGCCGCCTTCTCGTGTTCGGCCTTGCCTTCCTCGGGCCAGAGCACCGCGCCCGGCGCGACCGCGTTGACGCGGACCTCGGGGCCGAGCTCCTTCGCCAACGACTGCGTCAGCATGATCAGCGCGGCCTTGGCCATGCAGTAGATCGTGTGGTTCTTCAGCGGCCGCTCGCCGTAGATGTCGGCCAGGTTGACGATGGCGCCGGCCGTGGCACGCAGCGCCGGGGCCGCCGCCTGGCTCAGGAAGAACGGCGCGCGCGCGTTGCTGGCGAACAGCGCGTCCCAGTCGGCGGGCACCGCGCGGCCGACCGGCGTCGGGCGGAAGGCGCTGGCGTTGTTGACCAGGGCATCGAGCCGGCCGAAGCGGTCGAGGGTGGCGTGGATCAGGCGCGGCGGGGCGTCGTCGTCGGCCAGTTCGGCCTGCAGCACCAGGATGCTGCCGGCACGTGCGGCCTCCAGTTCGGTGGCCAGCGCGGCCATCTCGGCCGCCGAATGGCGGTGGTGCAGGGCCAGGTCGTAACCCGCGCCGTGGAGGCGGCGGGCGATGCTTGCGCCGACACGCTTGGCGGCGCCGGTGATCAGGGCGACAGGGGCGGGCATTCGGGGCTCCGGGGATTTGCCGGTATCCTGCGCGCACGCACCTGAAGATTCCATCATGAGCCTGCAAGCCCCCGCCCCGGACGCCGACGCGCTGGCCCACAGCCAGCGCCTGCTTGCCCTGATCCGCGCCCAGATTTCCGCCGCCGGCGGCGCCATCCCGTTCTCGCGCTACATGGAGCTGGCGCTGTACGCCCCCGGGCTCGGCTACTACAGCGCGGGTTCGCTGAAGTTCGGCGCCGAGGGCGACTTCGTCACCTCGCCCGAGCTCGGCCCGACCTTCGCCGAATGCGTGGCGCAGTGCGCGGCGCAGGTGTTCGGCCAGCTGGGCGGCGACGCCGATTTCTTCGAGATCGGCGGCGGCAGCGGCGCCTTCGCCGAGGTCGCGCTGCGACAGATGGCGGCGCTGGGCGCCGCGCCCGCGCGCTATCGCATCCTCGAACCCAGCGCCGACCTGCGCGAACGCCAGCGCGCGCGCCTGGCCGCCGCGCTGCCGGCCGACCTGTCCGCCCGCGTGGAATGGCTGGACGGGCCGCCGGACAGCCCGTGGCGCGGCCTGCTGTTCGCCAATGAGGTGCTGGACGCGCTACCGACACCACGTTTCGTGCTGCACGAGGGCGAGGTGTACGAAGAATTCGTGGCGCTGTCGGCGCAGGGCGAACTGATCCGCGTCGACCAGCCGGCCGACCTGCTGCTGCGCGGGGCCGTGCGCCATCTCGAGCACGATCTCGGTGCACCCTTCGCGGAAGGCTACCGTTCCGAGGTTCTGCCGCAGCTGCCGTACTGGATCCAGGCGGTCGGCGGCCTGCTGCAGGACGGGGCGATGCTGTTCGTCGACTACGGCTATCCGCGCCGCGAGTTCTACCTGCCCGAACGCAGCGACGGCACCCTGGTCTGCCACCACCGCCACACGGCGCACGGCGACCCCTTCCACCTGCCGGGGCTGCAGGACATCACGGCCTTCGTAGACTTCACGGCGGTCGCCGAGGCCGGGGTCAACGCCGGTTTCGACCTGGCCGGGTACTGCGCGCAGGCGAGTTTCCTGATCAACAACGGTCTGCCCGAACGCCTGGCGGCGATCGAGGCCATCGGCGACGAGGTCGAGCGCCATCGCCGCCACAACGAGGTCAAGCGGCTGACGCTGCCGGGGGAGATGGGCGAGCGTTTCCAGGTGATCGGGTTCCAGCGTGGGGTCGACATCCGTCCCGCCTTCGCCCGCGGCGACCTGAGCCGCCGGCTGTGATGCGCGATTTCCGCCGGCCGCGGCTGTGGCTGGGCGTCTGGATGTTCGGCATCGCGCTGTGCATCGCGCTGTCGCTGCTGCCCCCGATCGAGCTGGGCGCGCCGCGCGATTCCGACAAGTTCGGCCATCTGCTGGCCTATTTCACGCTCTCGGCCTGGGCGGTGTCGATATTCCGCCGGCGCCGAACGCAGTTCCTGGCCGCGCTGGGGCTGTTCGTGCTCGGCCTGTCGCTAGAGTTCGCCCAGGCCCAGCTCACCACCACACGCCTGGGCGACCCGCGCGACGCGCTCGCCAACACGCTCGGCATCCTCGCCGGCCTGGCGCTGTCGCTGACCCCTGCCGCCACCTTCCTGCAGCGCCTCGACCGCCGGTTCTTCCGCTAGCCGGCTTTCTCCGCAAGCAGGGCGTTTTCGTGCCGGGATCGCTTCTGGCGCCGGGCTCGTTCTTGGCGATAGGCCGCCGTACGTGAGGTCTTTTTCCGGGGACGCCGTGAACCCATCCATGGGGGCTCTTCGAAAACGTCCATGTTTTCGAAGCCCCGGAAAAAGCCCTCACGCACGACGACCTGCGGACCGTCCGGGCCGGTTATCGAACTTATGAGGTTCGCGAGGGCGTGGGCCGCGAGCTTCCGTGCCTTCTGAGGGCACGCGCTTGTCCCAACGGCTCGCCTCGAAGAGACGTGGCGACGACGTAGACAAGAGGGGGTGCCTGAAGTGGAGGGCAGGATGCCCGCAACGGCCGCTCGTGAGTTGGTCAGGATGACGCTTACGCCCGAGCGGGCAGGCACCCCCTCTTGTCTGCGGCGGCGCACGCCGGATCAACCGCCAGCGAGCAAGACGAGCTCCCTTGCGCCCGCGAAGCAAGGGCGCAAGTCAGGAGGCGAGGGCGTCGCGGATGGCGGTGATGCGGGCCTTGCGCAGCCATTCGCCGATGGCGGGGCCCTCGAGGCCGGTGGCGACTGCGTGGCCGGCCGAGACCGCGGCGGCGGCCGCGTGCAGCTTGAGAAGCAGCGGACCGGAAGGATACGCGGCTTCCGACAGCCCCCGCCGCCCCCGCTTGTCCGCCTCGCAGGCCAGCGCCAGCTGCCCGATGCGCTCGGGCTTGCGGAAACCGTCGCAGCGCGCGATCAGATCGTGCACCGTCTCCGGCCGCAGCTCGGCCAGACGATGCACGTTGAGATGCTCCCGGCAGACGATCTCCGCGACCGCCGCGAACTCCGCCGGTACTTTCCAGCGCGCACAGACCGCACGCAGCGGCCGCACACCGCTGTGCTCGTGGCCGATGTGCTTGGGAAGTTCGGACGCCGGCGTCAGCGCCTTGCCCAGGTCGTGCGTCAGCGCGCAGAAACCGACCAGCGCGTCACCGGGCGCCAGCCGCGCCGCCATGTCCAGCACCATCTGCGTGTGGATGCCGGTGTCGACTTCAGGGTGGTATTCGGGCCGCTGCGGCACCCCGTAGAGCGCGTCCACTTCCGGCAACAGCTTCGCCAGCGCCCCGCAGTCGCGCAGCAGCGCGATGGCGGCCGAGGGCTGCGGCATCTCCAGCGCCTTCTTCAGTTCCTGCCAGACGCGCTCGGCGACCAGGTGGTCGACCTCGCCGGCGGCGACCATGCCGCGCATCAGCGCCAGCGTCTCGGGCGCGAGGGTGAAGCCCAGCGGCGCGAAGCGCGCCAGGAACCGCGCCGCGCGCAGGATGCGCACCGGGTCTTCGGCAAAGGCTGGCGAAACGTGGCGCAGCACGCGCGCCTCGATGTCGCGCGCACCGCCGAAGGGATCGACCA
>CAMLKR010000104.1 GCA_946480565.1 uncultured Arenimonas sp.
GTTTCCGGCACCACCACGTGGGCGTCCCAGAGTTTGTCGAACAGGGTCTTGGGCTGGGCCATGGGGTCCTCAGGCGGTGGCGGCGAGGGTGGCCGGCGCTTCGCGCTGGCGCAGGACGCGGTTGGCGACGTCGAGCCAGGCCAAAGCGCTGGCTTCGATGATGTCGCGGCTGGTGCCGATGCCGGTGTGCTCGACCTCGTCGCAGCGCACGCTAAGGCTGGCTTCGCCGCGGGCGTCGGCGCCGAGGCCGATGCTGTGCACCTGGTAACTCTCGAGCTGCAGCGGCACGCCGGTGGCGCGGGTCATGGCCTCGAACAGCGCCGCGACCGGGCCATCGGCCTCGGCGATTTCGGTCACCAGGTGGCCGTCGGGGTCGGACAGCTCGACGTGGGCGCGGGCGCGTTTGCCGCTGTCGCTGACCGACAGTGCGGCCAGCCGGTAGCCGCGGCCGGCGGCGCCCTCGTCGCCGGTGACCAGCACCTGCAGGTCGGCGTCGCGCACCAGGCGCTGGTGGTCGCAGAGCTTCTTGAAGGCGGCGAACACGCGCTCGAACTCGAACTCCTCGAGCACGAAGCCCAGCGCCTGCAGCCGGTCTTGCACGGCGTGCCGGCCGCTGTGCCGGCCGAGCACCATCTGGGAGGCGGGCCAGCCGACGTCTTCGGGCCGCATGATTTCGTAGGTGTTCCGGTTGCGCAGCATGCCGTGCTGGTGGATGCCGGCCTCGTGCGCGAAGGCGTTGGCGCCGACCACGGCCTTGTTGCGCTGGACGGCCATGCCGGTCAGGCGCGACAGCAGGCGGGAGGCCGGCAGCAGGGCGCGGGTGTCGACGCCGGTGCCGGTGCCGTAACGCGCGCCGCGCACCTTCAGCGCCATCACGACCTCCTCCAGCGCGGCGTTGCCGGCACGTTCGCCGATACCGTTGACGGTGCATTCGACCTGGCGTGCGCCACCCTCGACCGCCGCCAGCGAGTTGGCCACGGCCAGGCCCAGGTCGTCGTGGCAGTGGGCGCTGAACACGGCCCGGTCGGCGCCGCTGACCGAGGCGATGAGGCGCTGGAACAGGCCCCGGATCTCCTCGGGCGTGGTGTAGCCGACGGTGTCGGGCACGTTGATGGTGCGGGCACCGGCGGCGATGGCCTCGCCGAAGACCTCGACCAGGAACTCCTCCTCGGTGCGCAGCGCATCCTCGGCCGAAAACTCGACGTCGTCGACATAGCGTCGCGCCAACCGGACGCCCGCGATCGCGCGGTCAAGCACCTGCTGCCGGCTCAGGCCGAGCTTGTGTTCACGATGCAGCGGACTGGTGGAGATGAAGACGTGGATGCGCGGCTTGCGGGCCTTCTCCAGTGCTTTGGCCGCGGCTTCGATGTCGCCGGGCGAGCAGCGCGACAGCGCGCACAGGCTGGGCCGCTGGATTTCGGCGGCGATCAGGCGCGTCGCTTCCATGTCGCTGGCGGAGCTGGCGGGGAAGCCGGTTTCGATCACGTCCACGCCGAGTTCGGCGAGCGCGCGCGCCATCACCAGCTTCTGCGCCGGGCGCAGGCTGCAGCCGGGGGACTGCTCGCCGTCGCGCAGGGTGGTGTCGAAGATCTGGATGCGGTCGGCGGTCACGGGGTCAACTCCTGTTCCAGTACGGGGGCGGCCAGGACAGCGTGGCGGTGGAGGGGGAGGCCGGGTGCGGACCGCGGCCCGATTCGTGACGCCGGCGGTGCGGCGGCGGGCATGGGCGCCTGCTGCCGACGCCTGGGCCGACGTGGCGCGCGCGGGCGCACTTCGGAAAGCAGGCCCGCCAGCACCCCGGCGTCGATGTTGCCGCCGGAGACGACGGCGCATTTCTTCTTTCCGGCCACGCGGCGGCCGGCGGCCAGAGCCAGGGCGCCGGCGCCTTCCGCGATCACGTGTTCCTCCAGCGCCAGGCGTACCAGGGTTTCCCGCAGTTCGGCCTCGCGCACGATCACCAGGTCGTCGAGCAGGTGGGCCAGCAGGCGGCGGGTGATCTGGCCGGGGTGGCGAACGCGCACGCCGTCGGCCAGCGTGGCGCCGGGCAGGGGCGCGCTGTCGTCGCCGCGCAGCACGCGCGCCATCGCGTCCACGCCCTCGGGCTGGGCGCCGACGATGCGCACGCCCTGCGCCTTCAGCGCCAGGGCCACGCCGGCCGCCAGGCCACCGCCGCCGATCGGCACGATCACCACATCTGGCGCGTGGGCGGCCAGCTCCAGGCCGACCGTGCCCTGGCCGGCGATCACGTCCGCGTCGTCGAAGGCCGAGAGGAATCGATAGCCGTGCTGCTCCGCAAGCTCCAGCGCGAAGCCGCGCGCCTCGTCGAAGCTGCCGCCATGCAGCCGTACCGCGGCGCCCCAATGCGCGACGCCGGCGACCTTTGTCTGCGGTGCGCCCACCGGCATCACCGTGATCGCCTGCGTGCCAAGACGATGCGCAGCCCAGGCCAGGCCCTGGGCGTGGTTGCCGGCCGACGCCGCGATCACGGGACGGCGGTCGCCGCGCTCGCGCGCCGCCAGCAGCGCGTTCAGCGCACCGCGCACCTTGTAGGAGCCGGTACGCTGCAGGTTCTCGAGCTTGAGCCAGGTGCCGAAGCGTTCGGCGTAGTGCAGCGGCGTCGGCGGCAGGTAGCGGCGCAGGCGGGCATGCGCGGCCAGCACGTCGGCGACGCCGACCTCGTCCTCCGGATGGGTGCGGGTCATACGGGGGTCAGCCAGTGGGCGTGGGCTGGCGAGCCGCCGCGCACGATCCGCAGATAGCGGGTGCGCAGGCCGTCGGCGACCGGCGTCGGGCCGTAGGTCCTGCGGTCCAGCGCCGCCACCGGCATCACCTCCGCGGAGGTGCCGGTCAGGAAAACTTCATCGGCCTCGAGCAGTTCCTCCAGCGTCACCGGCCGCGAGACGGCACCCGCCAGTTCGACGATGGTGTCGCGGGTGATGCCCGGCAGCGCGTCGGGGTGTTCGACCGCGACCACCTGGCCATGCTTCACCAGGAACACATTGACGCCGGTGCACTCGACCACGAAGCCGGCGTCGTCGATGAACAGCGCATCGTCGAACCCGCGGCTGCCGGCTTCGCGCTTGGCCAGGATCGAATTGACGTAGGCGCCGCTGAGCTTGAGCGGCGGCAGCGCCTCGGCGCGGTTGCGGCGGAACGGCGAGACGGTCAGGCGCACCGGCTTGTCGCCCAGGTGCGGCTTCCACGGCATCGAAGCCACCATCAGGTGCCGGCGCAGCGGGGCCACGTCCAGGCCCAGGGAGCCGGTGCCGTACCAGAGCAACGGGCGGATGTAAGCGTCGCGGTGTTTGTTGGCCTGCAGCACCGCGATCACGGCCGCGGCCGCTTCGACGGCGTCGAAGGACGCGCCGAAGGCGTCGGCGCCCCTGCGCATGCGCTCGAGGTGTTCGGGCAGGCGGAACACCGCGGCGCCGTCGGGCGTGGCGTAGCTGCGGATGCCCTCGAACACGGCCGTGCCGTAGTGCATGGCGTGGGTGGTGAGCGGGGCGAGTGTTTGGTCCTGCGGGCCGATGCGGCCGTCGAACCAGAGGTTCAGGGACATGGGGCGATCTCCACGGAAAGGCAGTCGTGCAGTTGCTCGATCTGGCGCTGCAGCGGTTCGGGCGGGCGCTGGCCGCGCACGGTCAGCTGCAGGCGCCAGTCGCCGCCACCCGGCGGCAACGCGCCCTGGATCGACAGCGGCGTGAAGCCGCGGCGCTCGGCGGTGCCGAGCACGCGCAGCAGGGCGCCCTCGGCCGGGCGCAGCACCAGGTCAAGCCGGTAGCGCATGGGCGGGCTCCGGCGCGGCGGCCTGTGCGACCGTGGGCTCGCCCTCCAGCATCGTCGCGTTGCTGTGGTTGGGCGGCACCAGCGGCCAGACATTGCTGCGCGCGTCGATGGCCACGTGCAGGAAGGCCGGACCTGGCGTCGCCATCAGCGCATGCAGCGCATCCTCGACGTCGGCGCGCTGGTCCACCTGCATCGCCGGGATGCCGAACACGCGGGCGAGCGCGGCGAAGTCCGGGTTGTCGCTCAGGTCCACCTCGCTGTAGTTCTGGTCGAAGAACAGCTCCTGCCACTGCCGGACCATGCCCAGCGCCTGGTTGTCGAGCAGCACCATCTTGATCGGCAGCCTGCAGCGCGCCACCGTCGCCAGCTCCTGCAGGTTCATCATGAAGCTGCCGTCGCCGCTGACCAGAACCACGGTACGGTTCGGGCAGGCGAACTGCGCGCCGATCGCCGCCGGCAGGCCGAAACCCATCGTGCCCAGCGCGCCGGAAGTCAGATGGTTGCGCGGGTGGCTGAACTTCCAGTGCTGGGCCACCCACATCTGGTGCTGGCCGACATCGCAGGCGACGATGGCGTCGCGTGGGGCGATTTCGGACAGGCGGCGCAGCAGCGCCGGTGCGTAGACGTCGCGGCCCGGGGCGTCGTAGCGCGCGGCATGGCGTTCGCGCTGGTCCAGGCAGTGCTGGCGCCAGTCGCTGCAGTCCGGGTGCACGCCGGTCAGCGACTTGAGCGCGGTGGCGACGTCGCCCGCCACACCGACATCGGCGTGGCGCAGCTTGCCGATCTCTCGGCGATCGGCATCCAGGTGCACGATGCGCGCGCGCGGCGCGAACTCGGCCAGCTTGCCGGTGGCGCGGTCGTCGAAACGCGCGCCGACCACGATCAGCAGGTCGGCCTCCTGCACGGCCATGTTGGCGGCCCGGCAGCCGTGCATGCCCAGCATGCCCAGCAGCAGCGGATGGCCGGTGGGCAGGGCGCCCAGGCCTCTCAGGGTCAGCACGGTCGGAATGCCGCTGGAATCGACGAAGCCGCGGAAGGCATTCACCGCCTCGGCCAGCGCGATGCCGCCACCGCCGTAGATCACCGGGCGTTCCGCCGCTTCGATCGCGGCGATCGCGCCGGCAAGGGATTCCCGCGACGGCGGCGGGGGAGGCACCGCCGCCGCGGGGATCCTCGGGGAAAGGTGGCTGGCATCGGCCAGCTGCACGTCCTTGGGCAGGTCGATCAGCACCGGGCCGGGGCGGCCTTCGCGGGCGATGCGGAAGGCTTCGTGCACCACCTCGGGCAGGTCGTCGACGCCGCGCAACAGGAAGCTGTGCTTGACGATGGGCAGTGTCATGCCGAACACATCCAGTTCCTGGAAGGCGTCGGTGCCCATCAGCGCGGTGCTGACCTGGCCGGTGATGACCACCATCGGCGCGGAGTCCAGGAAGGCGTCGGCGATGCCGGTCACCAGGTTCGATGCGCCCGGGCCGGAGGTCGCGATGCAGACGCCGACACGGCCGCTGGCGCGGGCGTAGCCGTTCGCGGCCAGGGCCGCCCCCTGTTCGTGCCGCACCAGGATGTGCCGGAGTTTCGAGCCGGTGAGGGCGTCGTAGAAGGGCATGATCGCGCCGCCCGGATAGCCGAACAGGCGGTCGGTGCCTTCGGCCTCGAGGCATCGCGCCAGGAGCTGCGCGCCGTTCTGTCGTGTGTTCATGCGGCGGCTGCCTCCGTCGTGGGTCGGGGCGCGGAGGGTCGCGCGGGCTGCACATTGCCGTCGGCGCCGATCCAGCTCATCGCCGCGCGCAGCTTGCGGCCGGTGGCTTCGATCGGGTGGTCCAGGTCGGCCTGCTTGAGCGCCTTGTAGTTGGGGTTGCCCGCGGCGTATTCCGCGATCCATTGGCGCGCGAAGGTGCCGTCCTGGATCTCCGTCAGGATCTTCTTCATCTGCGTGCGGGCGTGCACGTCGATGACGTAGGGGCCGCGGGTCAGGTCGCCGTATTGCGCGGTCTCGCTGATGAACTCGTGCATGCGGGTGATGCCGCCTTCGTACAGCAGGTCGACGATCAGCTTCAGCTCGTGCAGGCACTCGTAGTAGGCGACTTCCGGCTGGTAACCCGCTTCGACCAGGGTTTCCCAGCCGGCCTGGACCAGCTTGGTCGCGCCGCCGCAGAGCACCGCCTGTTCGCCGAACAGGTCGGTTTCGGTTTCTTCCTTGAAGGTGGTCTTGATCACGTTGGCGCGGGCGCCGCCGAGGCCGGCGGCATAGGCCAGGGCCAACTGTTCGGCGCGGCCGCTGGTGTCCTGCTGCACGGCGTAGACGCAGGGCACGCCGCGGCCGATTTCAAACTCACGCCGCACCAGCGCACCCGGGCCCTTGGGGGCGACGAGTATGACGTCGAGATCGGCGCGCGGCGCGATCTGGCCGTAGTGCACATTGAAGCCGTGTGCGAACAGCAGGCAGGCGCTCTTGGCGATGTAGGGCTCGATGGATTCGCGATAGAGGCGCGGCTGCACCATGTCAGGGGTCAGCACCGCCACCAGTTCGGCGTCGGCGACGGCTTCCGCCGGGGTCTTCACCGTGAAGCCGTCGGCCTGGGCCTTGGCTTCGGTCGGGCCACCCGGACGCAGGCCGACGATGACCTCGAAGCCGGATTCGCGCAGGTTCAGCGCGTGCGCGCGGCCCTGGCTGCCGTAGCCGACGACGGCGATGCGCGGGCGGGGTTGCGACGGAGTCTTGGCGTTGGGCTGGGTCATGGCGGCGGGTCCTTGGGTTGAGGGCAGGCGGGGGGAAAGGGTGGGGAAAGGAGGTCAGGTTCACTTTTCGAAGAAGGGTCAGGTGGTCTCCGTGATGGCCGGGTTCGAAAAGTGAACCTGACCCCCTTTCCCCGCATCGACCAGCTGCGCGGCGATGCGGGTGGGTTTGCGTGCCGGCGGCGGGCTGGTGACGGCGCCGGACGACGCCGAGCCGACATCGCGCGCGTACTTGGCAAGCGCGCCGCCGGCCACGCGCGGCGCGATGCGCACGGGTTCACGCCTGGAGAGATCGGCGTCCACGTCGATGCGTCTGGTGGCGACGTCGATGCGCACGCGGTCGCCCTCGCGCAGGCGCGCGATCGGGCCACCATGCGCGGCTTCGGGTGAAACGTGGCCGACCATGAAGCCATGGGTGGCGCCGGAAAACCGGCCGTCGGTCACCAGCGCGACATCGTTGCCCAGGCCCTGGCCCACCAGCGCCGCAGTCACGGCCAGCATCTCGCGCATGCCGGGGCCGCCGGCCGGGCCTTCGAAGCGGATCACGACCACGTCGCCGGCACGGATCGTGCGCGACTGCACGGCGGCGAAGGCGGCGTCTTCGGAGTCGAACACGCGGGCGGGGCCTTCGAAGCTGTCGCGGCCGTGGCCGGCGAGCTTGACGATGCAGCCGTCGGGCGCGAGGTCTCCGTACAGGATCGAATACCCGCCGCGCGGCTTCAGCGGACGGGACACGGGGAACACGCAGTCCTGCGGCGCGGGCGTCGGCACCGCATCCAGCTCGGTGAACAGCGTGCGGCCGGTCACCGTCGCCCCATCCAGCAACAGGCCGGCCGCACGCAACTCATTGGCGACCAGGGCGCTGCCGCCCAGGTCGAACATCTCTGCCGCGGTGTAGCGGCCGCCCGGTTTCAGATCGGCGATGATCGGCGTGCGTGCCGCCTGTTCGAAATCCTCCAGCGTGAAATCAACGCCGGCCTCGTGCGCGATCGCCAGCAGGTGCAGGGCCGCGTTGGTGGATCCGGCGGTGGCGGAAACGGCGCGGGCGGCATTGGAGAATGCCGCCCGCGTCAGGATCGTCGATGGCGTGGGGCCCTGGTCGCGATGCCGCTGCATCACCAGATCGCCGCAGGCGAAGGCGGCCGCGGCCTTGTCGGGATGCAAGGCAGGGATGTCGTTCAGGCCCAGCGGCGACAGGCCCAGGAAGGTCAGCACCATCGCCATCGTGTTGGCGGTGAACTGGCCGCCGCAGGCGCCTGCGCCCGGGCAGGCGTGGCGCTCCACTTCTGCCAGCCCAGCGTCATCGAGCGTGCCGGCCGCATGGGCGCCGACGGCCTCGAACACATCCTGCACCGTGACTTTCTTGCCCTTGCACTCGCCCGGCATGATCGTGCCGCCGTAGAGGATGGCGCTGGGCAGGTCCAGCCGCGCCAGCGCCATCGCGGCGGCGGGAATGGTCTTGTCGCAGCCCACCAGCACCA
>CAMLKR010000105.1 GCA_946480565.1 uncultured Arenimonas sp.
AGGTCGAAGTTGATGTACAGCGCGATGCGGCCATCGGCGTCGAGCTTCTTCTTCATCTCGGCGGCGTCGACGAAACCGAGCTTGCTGCTCATGCCCTGGCGCTCCAGCACCACCACCTCGCCGTGCAGCGGGATGGCGCCGGTGCTGACCTGGATCCACCATTCCTTGCCGCCCTGGCGGATCAGGTAGGTGTTGTTCTCGCAGCCGTCGCTGGCGCAGGTGCCGTGGTAGTGCTTGTCGACCTTGGCGCGGCCGCCGAAGGCGTGCAGTGCCTCGCCGGTGTACTGGATGTCGCTCACCTTCACGCCGCCGAGCGCGGCGATGGCGTCGGCGTAGTTGCGCTGGAATTCGATGTCGCTGTATTCGCGCTGGTCCGGGTTGGTCAGCTGGAAGCGGTCGCGGAACACCTTGCCTTCGACGGCGACGATCTTGCTGCCGGCGATCATGTGCTCGCGATCGAAGTTCTTGTTGCGGTCCTTGTCGTCGAGCGTGGTGACCAGGCCCTCCGGCTCCTTGAAGAACGGGAAGGGCGGCAGGCTGGCGCTGGATTCGGGCACGCTGGCGGGATCGAAATCGGCGGGCGCCGCAGGCGTCGCCGGATTCGGTTCGCCAACGGCGATGCCCTGCGCGGCCACGGGCTCGGCCACGTCCTGCGGCGCGGCCTCGTCCTCGTAGCGCAGCTCGGTCACGCCGGCGGCGGTGGCTTCGGCGGCCGGCGGCACCGATTCGGCATCGGGACCGGCGACCGGCGCCGCGCCGGAAGGCGCCGGGCCGGCGTCCTGGCCGCAGGCGGCAAGGCCCAGGGCGGTGGCGAGCAGCAGGGACAGGGGCAGGCGCATGGGTCGCTCCAACGGGTGGGCGTGGACGGGGAAAGGGCCGGTAGGCAGGCGTCCGCATCCTACTCCAGCGGCTTGGCGGGAGGTCAAACCGCGGTCCGGCCTTGGAATCCATCGGCAAGGACCACATCATCCGGACATCCCCCGACGATTCCCCGGAGCGAACCATGGCCACCGGATGGGCCGGCGACGGCGCCGTGCAGGACCAGATCGATGCCACCATCAAGGACGGCATCCAGCGCGTGCGCGACCAGTTGCCCAAGGGCCCCAGCCTGAAGCGCTGCGAGGAATGCGACGCCAAGATCCCCGAGGCGCGCCGCAAGGCACTGCCCGGCGTGCGCCTGTGCGTGCCCTGCCAGGAAGAGCACGACAAGCAGCAGGGCGCGGTGAGCGGCTACAACCGCCGCGGCAGCAAGGACAGCCAGCTGCGCTGAGACCGCTTACTCGCTGAATGTGAGCTTTACTTCCGCCGGAAAGTGGCTGTGACTGATGGGAGATGCCGGGCCTCGCCGGCGTCCTTACTGTCGTCGCCCATGCCCACGTCCGTGATCATCGTCGACGACTTCCTCGACAACGCCCAGGCGCTCCGCGATGCCGCGCTGCGCCTGGATTACTCCGATGTGCGCGGCGCGTTCCCGGGCCGCAATTCCGCTCAGCGCATCGACCTGCAGGGGCTGGACCAGCAGGTTTCGCGCCTGGTCGGAGAGCCGGTGGTGCCGATGCCGCCGAGCCAGGCCCACGGCAAGTTCCGCCTGGCCCTGGCCGGCGACCGGGGGCGCGCCAAGGTGCACGTGGACACGGCGCACTGGTCGGGAATCCTCTACCTGAGCCGGCCGGAGGACTGTCGCGGCGGCACCGAGTTCTTCCGCCACCTGCCGACCAATACCGAACGCGCGCCGATCAGCGATGCCGAAAGCCGCGCCATGGGCCATCCTTCGGCCAAGCAGCTGATCGACGAGATCATCTCGCGCGACACGCTCGACGACAGCAAGTGGGACCTGACCATGCGCGTGCCGATGCGTTTCAACCGCCTGGTGCTGCTGCGGCCGTGGCTGTGGCATACCGCCGGCGAAGCCTTCGGCGACTCGCTGCACAACGGCCGGCTGGTCTACCTGATGTTCTTCGCCTCCGCGCGGCAGCCGCCCAGCGCCAACGCCTGACCCGCGCGCGGCGCTTCAGCGGGCGAATTCGCCCAGCCGCCGGGCGTGCCGGGCCAGGGACCCGCGCAGGGCGTCGGGCGAGACCACGCGGAACGAAAACGGCAGGCGGGAAAGTTCGCGCGCCAGCCAGTCCAGGTCGTCCACCTGCACGCTGAGCAGGGTGCCTTCGGCCGTCGGCTCGAAGGTGCCCAGTTCGGGGAACAGACAGCATTTGGCGTCGTCCATCGTGGCGTGCAGCAGGATCTCGGCGCGCTGGTTGCGCGGCATGTTCGCCAGCGACTGCACCAGGTGCGCCAGCGCGTCGAAACCGGCGGGGCGCAGGAAGCTCGCGGGCAGCAGGTCCACGCCGGTGATGCGGTCGAGCCGGAACGAGCGCAGGCCCTGGCGCAGGTGGCAATGGCCAGACACGTACCAGCGGCCGCTGCGCAGCGCCAGGCCGTAGGGATCGAAGTCGCGGACGCTGTCGGCGCCGGTCGCCGAGCGATAGTGCAGGCGCACACGCTGCTGGGCGCGGGCGGCGGTGCTCAGCAGGGACAGCGCGCGGTTGTCGCGCAGGGTGGTGCGGCTGGCCGCGTCGATCTTGACGGTTTCGTCCACCGCGCGCGCCTGCGCCCGCAGCGCCGCCGGCATCACGCGCTCCAGCTTGGCCTGGGCGCTGGCGATGGCCGGGGCGGATTCGGCCAGGCCCAGGCCGCGTGCCATCAGCAGGCCCAGCGCCAGGGCCAGGGCCTCGTCGTTGCTGAACATCATCGGCGGCAGCTTGAAGCCCGGCACCAGGCCGTAGCCGCCGTCGCGCCCGCGGTTGGCGACCAGGGGCACCCCCAGGGCCTCGAGCTGCGCGATGTAGCGGCGCACCGTGCGCCGGTCGATGTCGAGCGCCTGGGCCAGCTCGGCGCCGCTGCAGACGCGCCGGGCCTGCAGCAGTTCAAGCAGGGCGAGAAGCCGGGTGGCAGGGGCGTGGCTCATGCCCCGGGAGGGTAGCACTCAATAGGGCGGAATCTGTCCTGTATGGATGTGAAGGTGATGTCCACACCGCCCCCGAGGAGCACCGCATGCACACCGTCGTCGCCGATGCGCCCGCCGGCACCCGCTGCGCCGTGGTCGAGCTGCGCCAGTACACGCTCAAGCGCGGCCAGCGCGACGCACTGGTGTGGCTGTTCGAGAACTTCCTGATCGAGCCGCAGGAGGCGGCGGGGATGCAGGTGCTGGGGCAGTTCCAGGACCTGGACGACCCCGACCGTTTCGTCTGGCTGCGCGGCTTCCCCGACATGGCGACCCGCGCGCGGGCGCTGCAGGCCTTCTACGGCGGCCCGGCCTGGGCCACGCACCGCGACGCGGCCAACGGCACCATGATCGATTCCGACGACGTGCTGCTGCTGCGGCCGGTCGGCGGCGGGTTTTCGCTGCCGGGCCGGCCGCGCGGCGCCATGGCCAGCGGACCACGCCCTGCCGCGCGCCTCGAGGCCGTGGTCTGTCCGGTCGAGGCGCATGCGGAAGAGCAGGTGCGGCGCTGGTTCGAGACCCGGCTCGCGCCGCGGCTGCGTGCCGAAGGGGGCGAGGTGCTCGCGGCCTTCGTCAGCGAGACGGCGGCGAACAACTTTCCGCGGCTGCCGGTGCGCGAGGGCGAACGTGTGTTCGTCTGGTTCGTGCGCTTCGACAGCGCGGCGGCGCTGGCCAGATGGGAGTCGCGTCGCGACGCGCAGGCCGACTGGCGCCGCGACGAGGCCGCGCTGCGCGCGATGCTGGCCGGCCCGCCGACGGTGCTGAAGCTGGCGCCCACCGCGCGTTCGCGCCTGGGGGCGCCATGAACCGCAGCGATCAGGCCGCGTTCGCCAGCGGCGCCGGCCGGCCCTGGGCGAAATGCTCCAGCGCCGCCAGCCCCAGGACGCCGACCGCCTGGGCGAACAGGCCGACCAGCCCGGTGGTGTTCGGATCCACCCCGGGCCATAGCGGCAGCAGCAGGCTGGCCACCACCCACAGCAGGTTCGCGGCCACCACCACGCGCACGCCGCCGGCCGGCGGCGACCGCCGGCTGGCCAACACCAGCATGAAGCCGGCGCAGGGCAGCAGCACCAGGCCGGCGCCCATCAGCAGGTCGGGCGAGAAGCCGGTCAGTTCCGCCAGCGGGGCGTTGGCGAAGATCAGCGCGGCGCCCATCGCCAGGCAGGTGGTGGCGTCGAGCACCAGCACGCGGCGCAGCATCGAAGGGGATCGGACGAAAGACATGGCGGACTCCAGGAAATGGCCACGGACCGTGGCATCGGCGGGCAATGTGCAGCGGCAACCATTCGGCGGCGATTACGTGCGAGGTAATGGATGTTCCCCGGTACACGAGGCTAGGCTTCAGTCATGAACAGGAATCTGCCGGGCATAGGCCCACTGCTGCAGGTCTGGCGCCGCCGTCGGCGCCTGAGCCAGCTCGAACTCGCTGCGGAAGTCGATGTGTCGCAGCGCCACCTGAGCTTCGTGGAGTCCGGCCGCGCCTCGCCCAGCCGCGATCTGGTGCTGCGGCTCTGCCGCGGCCTGGACCTGCCGCCGCGCGAGTGCAATACGCTGCTGGTCGCGGCGGGCTTCGCGCCGGCGGCGAACGAGCGCCGGTTCGACGATCCCGGCCTGGCCAATGCCCGCGACGCCGTCCGGCGCATCCTGGCCGCGCACGATCCGCACCCGGCGCTGGCGGTCGACCGGCACTGGAACCTGCTCGATGGCAACCAGGCGGCCAGTCTGCTGATGGCGGGCGCCGCGCCTTCGCTGCTCGCCGCGCCGGTCAACGTGCTGCGCCTGAGCCTGCATCCGGACGGCCTGGGACCACGCGTGGGCAACTACCGGCAGTGGCGCGACCACGTGCTCGCCCGGCTGGAACGCCAGCATGCGCAGGCGCCGAACCTGGCGCTGGCCGCGCTGATGGACGAGATCCGCGGCTACCCCGTGCCGGCCCAGGCCCAGCCGCATGCGCGCGGTGGCGCCGATCCGCTGGTGGGCCTGGCCGTTCCCTTCGAACTGGTGACGCCGCTGGGCACCCTGCGTTTCCTCAGCACCACCACGGTGTTCGGCACGGCGGTGGACGTGCTGCTGTCGGAGCTGGTGATCGAGGCCTTCTACCCGGCCGATGCCGAAACGCTGGAGTTGATGCGGCGCCTGTCGGAAAACGCTTGAACCAGTCGCCGCCGCGGCGCGCTCAGCGCCCGGCGGAGGGCAGGGCGTCGCTGCCGGCGGTGCGGTTGCGGCCTTCGTGCTTGGCGCGATAGAGCGCGCGGTCGGCCGCCTCGATCCATTCGCGCAGGCCCAGCGGCGCCTCGGGCGCCGCGGCCAGGCCGATGCTGACCGAACCCTGCAGCCCGGCCGCGCGCGCGAAGCGCAGCGTTTCCACCGCCGTCCGTAGCCGCTCGGCCAGCGACCGGGCCTGCGCGAGGTCGCCGGCCAGGGTGACGACGAACTCGTCGCCGCCGAGCCGCCCCGCATGGCCCTGGCCCTTCAGCTCGCGACGCAGCAGGTCGGCGATGGCGCGCAGCACGTCGTCGCCGACGCCGTGGCCGTAGCGGTCGTTGATGCCCTTGAACCGGTCGGCGTCGATCAGCATCAGCGTCGCCGGTTCGGCGCTGGCCTGGTGGCGGCGCAGCAAGGCCAGCGACTGTTCCTCCCAGTGGCCGCGGCTGTCCAGGCCGGTGAGCGCGTCGCGCTGGTTCACGGCCTCGAGCTGCAGGTTCTGCTGCTGCACGCGGCGAACCAGCTGGTAGCTGCTCAGGCTGACCGCCAGGGTATGGATGACCAGGATCGGCAGGCTGGCCGCGACCACCACGAAGCTGCTGTGCGGCTGGAAGGCGAAACCCGTGACCACGCCGCCGACCAGGATCGCCAGCACCACGGCGGGCAGCGAGCGCAGCCACAGGCCGCGGATGCCGGAGTTGATCTTGTCCGCCGTCACCACCGTCACCAGCACCACCGACGGAAGCAGGTTGAAGTGCATCAGCGGCACCCAGCTGCCGGCGAAGAAGGAGTCCGCGACGAAGTTGGCCAGTTCGGCGCGGAACGGATCGCGGCTGCGCCGGGCCAGCAGGTAGGCCAGGTGTGGCCAGACGAAACAGCCGAACACCATCCAGGCCCAGGCCGGCCATGACGAATCCAGCTCGCGCATCACGGCGATCAGGGGCAGGGCGGCCAGGCTCATGCCCAGCACGCGGAATCCGTAGGTCCGGCGCGGCAGCGACTGCAGCCGCGTCGCGCGCATCTCGCGGGACGGATCGGAGGGGCTGGCCGGCGTCGGTTCGGGCATTCGGGCGTCCGTGGGCTCGAGGGAGCTTACTCCAAGCCAGGTAGCAAGAATCATGCCGTCATCGTCGCTGTCCTCGGGCCGCCCGGAGCCGCGCCGGTCCTGGCGGCGCTCGTGCCTCATCGCCGGTTGTAGGACATCGGCTCGGCGGTGCTCCGGTAAAGCTCGACGCCGACCGCGACCGTCGCCGCCAGGCCGATGGCGAAGATCAGCGCCCCGATCCAGAGCGTGGGCGAGCGCAGGGCACGCCGGGCGGTCCGGGCCAGCCTCATGCGGCGTCCCGGACCGGCGCCGGCGCGGACACCGGAGGGCGGGTCGGCCCGGGCCGCAGGACGCGGACGGCGCCCTCTTCCTGTGCCGGGAGTGAGGGCAGGCGGTTGGGCTCGCGCAGCCAATCATCCCGGATCTCGCCCATGTCGCTCAGGCACAAGGTGCACATGATCTGCCCCTGGGCGTCAGTGGTAGTCCGCCGCGACCAGGGCCGCGTCGCGGATGGCGACCGCCGCCGCTTCGTCCGCCGCATGTTCGGCGTCGGCGGTGCTGAAGCAGGACTCCTTCTCGACGCCGGTCAGGTTGCCGCAGTTTTCCTTGGCGATCTCGTGGCGCCCCTTGGCCTCGACGATGGCGACGTCGAAGTTGGCGCGGGCGCGGACCGCCATGGCCTCGGCTTCGGTGGCGTTGAGCTCGTCGTTGGCCTCGTCGGCGGCCTCGTCGAAGTCGTCGCGGGCCTCGCGCACCTCGGCATTGGCGGCGGCGACCTCGTCGTTGGCGTCGTCCACCGCCGCATCGGTGTCGGCGCGGGCTTCGGCGCGCACCTCGGCGACGTCGGCGGCCTGGGCGGAGGTGGATTGCTCGCAGCCGACGAGCAGGGCCAGGCCGGAAACGGCGAATATCATCATCGGGAGTTTCATGGGTGGGTCCTCGTCATGGGGTGGTGCAGCGTCGGCGCGACCGGCGCGCCCGCAGCGTCGATGCCGGTGTCACGTGCCCAGACTGCGCCGCGGCCTCGGGCGCGGTCTGTGCGATGGCGCACCGTCGCCCGCCGGGGCAGGAAAAAGAACGGGGCCGCGACGCTGCCGCCGCGGCCCCGCTTCCCGCCTTGCGCGGATTTCAGAGCTTGCCGGTCACGGGCACGACCGGACGGGTGTCCTGCGTGTAGTGCCAGCCGTCGCGGATCGCCGGGCGGGCGTCCACCCAGGCCAGCTTGGACGGCCCGCGGCTCGCATCCCAGTTGCGCTCGAGTTCGGCCTCGATCTCGTCGTAGGTGCGGCCGCGGTTTTCGCTGAAACTGCGGTAGCCGAGCTGGTAGGCCGGTTCGTAATCGGACCAGTCGCGGTTGGACGCGTAATAGGGCGTGGCCTGGTAGACGGTGCGCCAATGGTCGCTGTAGTCGGTCGGGTTGACGACCTCGGCCAGGCTGTCGCCGGCCTTGGCGCCGAGGATGCCGCCGACGACCGCGCCGGCGGCCATGCCGATCGGGCCCGCCGTGACGGTGCCGACCGCCGCGCCGGCGACGGCGCCCGCGAGCGCGCCGGTGCCGGCGCCGATGGCGTGGTTCTTCTGGATGTCTGACATGGGG
>CAMLKR010000106.1 GCA_946480565.1 uncultured Arenimonas sp.
CGGCGGCTACCTCGGCATCATCCTGATCTTCCTGGTCGCCGCGGTGATCGCGGTGCCGTTGTTCCGCCGGCTCGGGCTCGGCGCCATCCTGGGTTACCTGGTGGCCGGCGTCGCGATCGGCCCCGACGGCCTGAAGCTGGTGCCCGATCCCGAAGACGTGCTGGCCGCCTCCGAATTCGGCGTCGTCATGCTGCTGTTCGTCATCGGCCTGGAGCTGAGCCCGCCGCGGCTGTGGGTGATGCGCCGGCAAGTGTTCGGCACCGGCGGCCTGCAGGTGCTGGTGTCGGCGCTGGCGATCGGCGCCGGCCTGGCCTTCCTGCTCGGCGGCTGGAAGGCGCCGGTGGTGATCGGCCTGGGCCTGGCCCTGTCGTCCACCGCGGTAGGCCTGCAGCTGCTGGCCGAGCGCAAGGAACTGACCGCCGAACACGGCCGCGTCGCCTTCGCCATCCTGCTGTTCCAGGACCTGGTGGCCATCCCGCTGCTGGCCGCCATCCCGCTGCTGGGCCAGGCCAAGGCGCTGGAGCAGTCGGCGCCGCCGATGGACGCGGTGGTCACCGCGGTCGGCGCGATCATCCTGGTGGTCATCGGCGGTCGCTTCCTGCTGCGCCACCTGCTGCGCGTGGTGGCGCGGGCCAACCTGGTGGAGGTGTTCACCGCCACCGCCCTGCTGGTGGTGGTCGGCAACGCCTGGCTGATGCAGCAGGCCGGGCTGTCGATGGGCCTGGGCGCCTTCCTGGCCGGCGTGCTGCTGGCCGAGTCGGAGTTCCGGCACGAGCTGGAATCGCACATCGAGCCGTTCAAGGGCCTGTTCCTGGGCCTGTTCTTCATCGCCATCGGCATGAGCATCGACCTGAACGTGATCGCCGAGCAGCCGGCCCTGATCGCCGGCGGCGTGCTGTCCCTGCTGGCGCTCAAGACCCTGATCCTGGTGGTGGTCGGGCGGCTCGCCGGCGGCCTGGGCCTGCGCAGTGCGCTGATGCTGGGCGCGGTGCTGGCGATGGGCGGCGAATTCGGCTTCGTGGTGTTCGCGGAGGCGCTCAAGGCCGGGTTGATCGACGGCGCGTTGCGCGACCAGCTGTTCGTGGTGATCGGCCTGTCGATGGCGGCCACGCCGCTGGCCCTGCTGGCGGTATCGCGCTGGCTGAAGGACCACCCGGAGTCGGCGCGCAAGCGCGAACCGGACCCGATCGACCACGACCATCCGCGGGTGATCATCGCCGGCTTCGGCCGGGTCGGGCAGATCGTCGGGCGCATGCTGCGGGCGCAGAAGATCCCGTTCACCGCGCTCGAGACCAGCGCCGACCAGGTCGATTTCCTGCGCCGCTTCGGCAACAAGATCTACTTCGGCGACCCGTCGCGGCCCGAGCTGCTGCGCGCCGCGCACGCCGACCGCGCCGAAGTGTTCGTGCTGACCACCGACGACCCCGAGGCCAACGTGCGCACCGCGCGCATCGTCAAGCGCCTGTTCCCGCACCTGAAGATCTACGCCCGCGCCCGCAACCGCCAGCACGCCTTCCGGCTGATGGACATGGACGTGCAGGTGACGCGCGAGACCTTCCACTCCAGCCTGGTGATGGGCCGCCGCGTGATGGAGGCGCTGGGCGTGCCGCCCGACGAGGCCGCGCGCAACACCGAACGTTTCCGCGAACACGACGAGAAGCTGCTGCGCCAGCAGCACCTGGTCTACGACGACGAAGCCGCCCTGGTGGCGTCGGCGCAGGAGGCGCAGCGCGAGCTCGAGACGCTGTTCGAGGCCGACGTGCCGTCGGACGACGACGGCGACGCGGGACGCTGAGCGCCTAGCTCCTGGGGTCGCGCAGGAACCGCGCCAACGACGGCGCCCCGCCCCGGGCCGGTTCGAACTCCGCCGCCACGTCGACGAAACCGCGCAGCACGGCGATGTCGTGCGGCGTGCGGCCGAGCGAATCGCGGGCCTGGCGGTTGGCGCCCTCGCGCAGCAGCCGCTGCACGACCCGCGGCAAGCCGTGCAGCGCGGCAAGGTGCAGCGGAGTGAAGCCGCGCGGGTCCTGCGCGTCCAGGCTGACGTCCTCGCCCAGCAGGCGGTCCAGCGCCGCCAGCAGCACGTCCTCGTCGCAGGCGGTACCGGGTTCGGCGCGCGCGCCCAGCAGCAGCAGCAGCGGGGTCTGGCCGCTGCCGTTGGCCTCGTCGGCGCCGACGTCGGCCAGCAGCAGCACGTCCACCAGGGCCAGCACGCGCTGGCGGTCGCGCGACGAGAACGCGTGCAGCGCGGCGCAGTGCAGCGGGCCCAGGCCTTGGGCGTCGCGCGCCTGCGGATCGGCGCCGTGCGCGAGCAGGCGCGAGATCAGCTCCGGCTGGCCCAGGGCGGCGGCCAGCATCAGCGGCGTCACGTTGCCGGGCAGGGGCAGGTCGGGCTGGGCGCCGGCGCGCAGCAGCTGATCCACCACGCCGACGTGGCGCATGCTGATCGCGGCCGACAGCGCGGTGGCGCCGGTGCGCGCCGCCAGGCCGGTATCGGCGCCGCGTTCGAGCAGCAGGGCCACCACCACGTCGTGGCCGCCGCCTGCGGCGCGCAGCAGTGCACTGCAGCCCTGGGCGTCGACGCCGTCCACCGGCAGACCCAGCTCCAGCAGGCGCAGCACCGCCTCGGCGTCGCCGGCCATCGCCGCGGACGGCAGGTCGGCCGGCTGCAGCGCGCGGCCGGGCAGCTGCCACTGCCGCCATTCCAGCCAATGTGAAAGTTCGCGGCGGTCGGCGGCCAGTGCCAGGCCCAGCGGCGTCTGGCCGTCGGGCGCGGCCAGGGCCGGCGAAGCGCCATGGCGGATCAGCACCCGCAGCGCGCCTTCGCGGCCCAGGGTGGCGGCGCAGTGCAGCGCGGTGTGGCCGCGGCCGTCGCGGGCATTGGGGTCGGCGCCGGCGGCCAGCAGGGCTTCGGCCAGGCGCAGCCAGCCCAGGCGGATGGCCAGGCCCAGCGGCGGATCGGAGGGCGCGCCGCCGAAAGCGTCGGCGCCGCGTTCGAGCAGCATCAGAGCCAGCTGTTCGTGGCCACGGCTGGTGTGCTCGGCGTCCATGCAGGCCTGCAGCCAGCGCGCCAGGCCGCCCGCGCCGCCCACCGCCTGGCCGCGCTCAAGCAGGCGGTGCAGCGCGCCGGCGGCGTGGCCGCCGCGGCCCAGCAGGTGGAACACCACGCTGTCGTCGCCGTCGATGATCCGGTCGGCGCTGGCGCCGTGGCGCAGCAGCCAGTCGAAACCGACGCCGTCGCCTTCGCCGGCGAACTCCAGCAGCAGCGAGGACAGGCCGCGTTCGTCGGGTCCCGCGCCCAGGCGCAGCATCGCCTCGGCCGACTCCCGCCGGTCCGCCAGAAGGGCTTCGCGCAGCAGCTCGCGCGGGGTTTTCTCGAAGTGGCCCTCGGCCAGCCCTTCGGCGACGCTGGCGGGCAGCGGGTAGGACGGGTCCAGCACCGCGACCAGCGGCCAGCGACCACTGCCCAGGGCGTGTTCGAGCGCGCGGCGGCCATCGCCGTCGCGCTGCTCGGGGCTGACGCCGAGCGCGATCAGGTGGCGGAGGAACTCGGGCGGCACGCCGGCCTCGGCGGCCAGCACCAGCGCGTTGCGGCCACGGGCGTCGGCGGCGGCGACATCGGGCCGGGCCTGCGCCAATCGCGCCAGCACCGCGGCGTGGCCGCCGCGGGCGGTTTCCAGCAGCGGCGTCATCTCGTCGGCGTCGCGGGCATTGCGGTCGGCGCCGGCGTCCAGCAGCTCGGCGACGATCTCGGCATTGCCGGCGGCGCAGGCCAGCAGCAGCGCGGTGCGCTGGCGGGCGCCACGGGCGTCCACGCGCGCCTTGTGCCGCAGCAGCAGCTGCACGCCGGCCGGGTCGTCGTCGCCGGACACGGCGGCGAGCAGGGCGGGCTGCCCGTCCTTGGGTTCGGGCTTGGCGCCGCGTTCGATCAGGAACCGCGCCAGCCGCCAGTTGCCCGCCGCGCAGGCGATGCCCAGCGGGCTGAAACCCTCGGCATTGAGCGCCTCGACGGCGGCGCCGGCGTCGAGCAGCAGGGCCGCGACGGCGGGGTCGGTGCTGCGGGCGGCGTGGTGCAGGGGTGTGTTGCCATCGGCGTCGGCGCGGCGGGCATCGGCGCCGTTGGCGAGCAGGGTCATCACCGCCTCGGGGCGGCCGTGCCAGCTGTCGCGGGTGGCGGCCAGCAGCGGCGTCAGGCCGGCGTGTTCGGCATTGAGGTCGACGCCGCGCGCGATCAACTCGCGCAGCAGGCGCAGGTCGCCCAGCAGGGCGGCAAGCATCGGCAGGGTGCGCTGGTCGCGATCTTCCGGCAGCGGTTCGGCGGCCGGATCGGCCCCCGCTTCCAGCGCGGCGAGCGCCGCTTCGATGCGGCCGGCGCGGGCGGCGGCGTAGAGCTGGCTGTCCGGGTCCTCGTCTTCGTCCGCGCCCATGGCCGGCGCCGGCTCGTCGTCGGCCTCGTCGCCATAGATCGGCAGCGACAGCACCGAGGGCGGGGACGGCGCGGCGCCGAAGCGCTGGATCAGCCCATGGGCCAGCAGGGCCGAAGCCAACTGCGCCAGCACCGCGGGCAGGCGCCAGCCGGCGGGCACCAGGCCCGGCCAGGCCAGCAGCAGGCCCCCGGCCAGCACGACCAGCACGGCCACCGCGACCACGAACCCGCGGCCGGCATCGGCCGGCGTGCCGGAGCCCACCGCCGCGGCCACCGCGGGCAGGCGGGCGCCTTCACGGCCGGCCAGGCCGAAGGCGGGCCAGGCGCGCCACAGGCAAAGCAGCGCGGCGCCGACCATGCCGCTCAGCGCCAGGGCCGCCGCCAGCGAACCGGTGTCGCGCAGCGCCGACAGCGGCCAGCCTGCCGCCAGGGCCAGGCCGGCGTACGCCACCGCCCACAGCACCGCCAGCGAAACCAGATGGTCGCGGCCGTCGGCGTCGGCCCGGAGCCCGCGCAGCCTGGCCAGGCCCAGCGCAAGCGCCGGCTGGGCCAGCCAGGTGCCCAGCAGTGCCAGCGGATGCGCCAACAGCGGCAGCAGGGAAAGTCCGGCGCCCAGCGCCAGCCAGGCCCAGGCCAGGCCGGGACGGCGCAGCTCAGCCATCGACCATCGGGTCCAGCACGGTGGGCGGAAACTGCAGGTGGAAGCCGTGCGTGGCCAGGTTCAGCCGGACGACGGCGGCGTCCGCGCGGGCCAGCTTGCGGTCTTCGGTGATCGCCAGCTCCATCACGAAGGCCAGCTCGCCCAGCGGCGCCCGCACCGCCTCGGGCAGCACGGCGAAATCGTCCCGCTTGCGCAGGTAGAGATAGGTGTCGGGCTTGCGCAGGGATTTATAGATGAAGGATTGCATGGGCGCGCCGGGGGAATCGGGCGATTGTCGCCGCAAACCGCGCGGGGGAAAAGCCGGAAACCGGGAAATCCAGCACGGGCGACGACGACGACGCCTTTGTTAGGCTTGCCGGCCTGCCTGAACCCGGAGCCGCCATGCGCCATCGCCCGACCGCCCTCGCCCGGCTGACCGCCGTCGCCTTCGCCGCTGCCGCCACCCTGGCCCACGCGCAGACCCCGGCATCGCCGCCGGCCTTGACGCTGGACCAGGCCATGGCCCATCCCGACTGGATCGGCCCCCCGGTGGAGAGCGCGTGGTGGGCGCTGGATGGGCAACAGGCCTACTTCACGCTCAAGCGCGCCGGCTCGCCGGTGCGCGACACCTGGCGCCAACCGATCGCCGGCGGCGCCGCGGTGAAGGTCGAAGGCGCCGAGCTTTCCACGCTCGACGGCGCCCAGGTCGAATACGACGCCAGCCGGCGCCGCGCGGTGTTCGTGCGCAACGGGGATGTCTTCCTGCGCGAACTGGGCGGCGGGCTGCAGCAGCTCACCCGCAGCGCCGAAGCCGAGGCCGAGGCGCGTTTCGCCGCCGACGGCCGCGGCGTGATCTGGCGCGTCGGCAACGACTGGTTCCGCTGGTCGCCCGACACCCGCCTGGTGCAGCCGGTGGCGCTTCCGCGCGCCGAGAAGGATCCCGCGGCCGCTCCGGATGCCGACGCCCTGCGCGACCACCAGCTGCGCCTGAGCGCCGCGCTGGCGCGCGAAAAACAGTACCGTGAGGAGCTGCGCGACCAGGCCGAGGCCAACCGCCGCGCCGACCCCACCCGCGCCGCCGCACCTGTCTACCTGGGCGACAAGGTCGAGATCAGCAACACCGCGCTGTCGCCGGACGGCCGCTGGCTGCTGGTGGTGACCCAGGCCAAGGGCGCCGAACGCGGCCGGATCGGCAAGATGCCCAAGTACGTCACCGAGTCGGGGTACGAGGAGGCCGAGGACGTGCGCGTGCGCGTCGGCCGCAACCCGCCGCAGGGCCAGCAGCTCAAGCTGGTGGACCTGGTCGACGGCAGCGTGCGCGACCTCGCGCTGTCGGCGCTGCCCGGCATCGACAGCGACCCGCTGGCGGACCTTCGCAAGGCCGCCAAGCTCGAGCCGCTCAAAGGCGAGCGCACCGTGCGCATCGACGGCATCGCATGGAGCGACGACGGCGCCAACGTCGCGCTGATGGCGCGCGCGGTCGACAACAAGGACCGCTGGCTCGCCACCGTGGACCTGGCGGCCGGCAAGCTGGCCCCGGCGCACCGCCTCACCGACCCGGCCTGGATCAACTGGAACTTCAACGATTTCGGCTGGCTGCCGGGCGGCCGCACGCTGTGGTTCCTGTCCGAACAGACCGGCTATTCGCATCTGTACACCGTGGTGCCGGGCCAGCGCGCCAAGGCGCTGACGCGCGGCGGCTGGGAAGCGTCCTCTCCGGTGTGGTCGCCGGACGGCAGCACCGCGTATTTCGTCTGCAACCGCGAATGGCCGGGCGACTACGAGGTCTGCGCGGTGCCCAGCACGGGCGGCGAAGTGCGCGAGCTGACGGCGCTGGACGGCGTCGAATCGTTCTCGCTCTCCCCCGACGGTTCGCGCCTGCTGCTGCGCTGGTCGGCGCACCACACGCCGGCGCAGCTGGCGGTGCAGCCGGTGGCCGGCGGCGAGGCGCTCAAGCTCACCGACACCCGCAGCGAAGACTACCGGTCGCGCCAGTGGCTGGCGCCGAAGATCGTCAAGGTGCCGTCGACGCACGGCGCCGGCACCATCTGGGGCAAGCTCTACCGCCCGGAAACGCTGGAGGCCGGCCGCAAGTACCCGGTGGTGATGTTCGTGCACGGCGCCGGCTACCTGCAGAACGTGCACGCGCGTTTCCCGGTGTACTTCCGCGAGCAGATGTTCCACCAGCTGCTGGTCGAACGCGGCTACATCGTGCTCGACCTCGACTACCGCGCCTCCGAGGGCTACGGCCGCGACTGGCGTACGGCGATCTACCGGCAGATGGGCCATCCGGAGCTCGAGGACTACCTGGACGGCGTGAAGTACCTGGTCGCCGAACACCAGGGCGATGCCGCCAACGTCGGCATCTACGGCGGCAGCTACGGCGGCTTCATGAGCTTCATGGCCCTGTTCCGCGCCCCGGATGAGTTCAAGGCCGGCGCCGCGCTGCGCCCGGTCACCGACTGGACCAGCTACAACCACGAGTACACCTCGAACATCCTCAACACGCCCGAGCTCGACCCCGAGGCCTTCCGCAAGTCCTCGCCGATCGAATACGCGCAGAACCTGCGCGGCCACCTGCTGATCAGCCACGGCATGATCGACGACAACGTGTTCTACCAGGACTCGGTGCGGCTGGCGCAGCGCCTGATCGAGCTGAAGAAGGACAAGTGGGAGATGGCCAGCTATCCGCTGGAGCGCCACGCCTACCAGCATCCGGAAAGCTGGTACGACCAGTACCGGCGCATCCTGGAGTTGTTCGAGCGCAGCCT
>CAMLKR010000107.1 GCA_946480565.1 uncultured Arenimonas sp.
ATCCACTACCCGCCGATCACCGCCGACGACATCCCGAACGTGCGCGCCGGCGCCCACGAGGACATCAACTTCATCACCCTGCTGGTCGGCGCCAGCGCCGCGGGCCTCGAGGTACTGTCGAAGAAGGGCGAATGGGTCCCCTTCACCTCCGACGCCGACACCATCGTGGTCAACATCGGCGACATGCTGCAGCGCCTGAGCAACCATGTGTACCCGTCCACCACCCACCGCGTGGTGAACCCGCCTGGCGAAGCGGCGCGCAAGCCGCGGTATTCGACCCCGTATTTCCTGCACCCGAACCCTGATTTCCTGATCAAGACCCTGCCGCAGTGCGTCAGCGCGGACAATCCGGACCGCTATCCGACGCCGATCACCGCGCACGAGTACCTGATGGAGCGCCTGCGCGAGATCAAGCTGGCCTGAGCCGATTCGACGCCGCTACCGGGAAGTCGCGCAGAAGGAAGCCCCCTTGGTGAGGGGGCGCGCCGAAGGCGCGGGGATCGGATGGTGAGCTGGGGCCCGCGGTTCGCGAAGCGAACCGTGGGGATGGACGCGAACCCGCGTCAATCAGCGTCGCGGAAGTCCTTGGAGCGGGAGCCGATCAGGGCACTGGCCAGCCGGTCGGGCAGGTATTTCGACAGCGCCGCGATCACGTTGTTGGCCTTGCCGGTGACCACGCGCACCCGGCCGGCCTCCACGGCGTCCACGGCCCGCCTGGCCACGGCCTCGCTGGACAGCCAGATGCCCTTCGGCAGCTTGTTGACCTTCTCGCGCATGCCGTTGACGTCGTGGAACTCGGTATAGGTCATGCCCGGGCAGACGGCGGTGACGTGCACGCCGCGGGGCTTCATCTCCAGCGCCAGCGACTCCGAGAACTTCACCAGCCAGATCTTGGCCGCCCCGTAGAGCGTATGGCCGGCACTGGCGGGCACCAGCGCCGCCAGCGAGGCGACGTTGAGGATGCGGCCGCGGCCGGCGGCTTCCATCGCCGGCAGGTAGCGGTGGGTCAGTTCGGCCACCGAGGTCATCAGCACCTGCAGGAAGTCGGCGTGGGTCTTCCAGTCGGCCGACAGGTAGCGGCCGGGCACGCCGTAGCCGGCGTTGTTGACCAGGGTGTCGACGAACAGACCCCGCCGGTTCGTTTCCTCGAACAGCCGGGCGGGTGCGGCCGGATCCGCCAGGTCCGCGGCGATCACCACGCAGGGCACCTGCGCCGAGAGTTCAGCGGCCAGGGCTTCGAGGCGCTCGCGCCGGCGCGCCACCAGCACCAGCGGCTTGCCGCGGCGGGCGTACTCGCGGGCGATGGCGGCGCCGATGCCGCTGGAGGCGCCTGTGATCAGGGCGTGGCCGGTGAGGGAGGCGTCGGGCATGTCGGGGGGTTCGGGACAGGGCTTCGCGCCATTATCACTTTCCGCGGGCCCTAATCGCGGCTGACATCCGGCGACTGGCCCGACAGGGGGTGCCATGGAGCCCACGACATCGAAGCGTGAACGAAGGGGCCGCCCTCGGCTGTCCCCGCTGCTGTTATGCCTGTGGCTGCCGGCGCTGGCCCCGGCCGCCCCGCTGCAGCTGCGGATCGACGACGGCGCCGCCCCGGTGGCCGATGCCGTGGCCAGCCTGCATGCCGCCGCCGCCCCCGCCGCCGCCGGCACCCGCGCGGTGATGGACCAGCGCAACACCGCCTTCGTGCCCGGGGTGCTGCCGGTGCAGGCCGGCACCTCGGTCAGTTTCCCGAACAGCGACAGCGTGCAGCACCAGGTGTATTCCTTTTCCGCCGCCAAGTCCTTCGAGCTGCCGCTGTATGCCGGCACGCCGCTGGAGCCGGTGCGTTTCGACACGCCGGGCGTGGTGGTGGTGGGCTGCAACATCCACGACTGGATGATCGGCCACATCGTCGTGCTCGACACCCCGCATTTCGGCAAGACCGGCGCCGACGGCCGCGTCCGCCTGCAGGCGCCGCCGGGCGTCTACCGCCTGCGGATCTGGCATGCCCGTCTGCCGGTGGCGCTGGAGCGCGAGATCACGCTGGCCGCCGCCGGCGACGAGCAGGCCGTCAGCCTGGCTCTCGGTCCGCCGCCGCCGGAGCGCCGCGGCAGCGAGCGCCTGCGCGCCCTGCAGGACAAGTTGCGCAGCCTGAAGCGGGAACCGTGATGCGGTCGCGCCTGCAGAGCAAGATCATCGCGCTGCTGATCCTGGTGGTGCTGGCGGCCCAGCTGGCGACCTTCGCCGTGGTGCACGTCGCCACCGGACGCAGCGTCGGCCGGCAGCTGTCGGAAGAGCTGCAGGTCGGCGAACGGGTCTGGCGGCGCTTCTATGACAACCGCAGCAGCCAGCTGCTGGAGACCGCCCTGGTGCTGGCCGACGACTTCGGCTTCAAGGCCGCCGTCGCCAGCGGCGACCAGGCCACCATGGAGTCGGCGCTGCGCAACCAGGCCAGCCGCATCGGCGCCGACGCGGCCCTGCTGCTGAGTCCGGACGGCGACTGGCTGGCGGGCCTGGCCGACGGCGGCACGCCTGACGCCCAGCGCGCCGCGATCGCGCCGCTGCTGGCGGACGCCCGCGGGAACGGCTTCGCGCTGTCGGTGGTGCCGATGGCCGGCGAACTGCGGGTGATGGCGCTGATTCCGGTGATGGCGCCCAACCAGATCGCCTGGGTGGCGATCGGCTCCGATTTCGGCGACGCCTATGCCGGCGAATTCCGCGCCCTGACCCGGCTCGACGCCAGCTTCGCGCGGCCCGGGGCGGGCCGGTTCACGGTCTACGCGTCCAGCCTGCCGGCCCCGGCGCGGGCCGCACTCGAGGTCCTGCCGCCCGGGCGCCTGCCGGCCGACAAGGCGATCCGGCCGGTGGACCTGGGCGGCGACCAGTATTTCGTGCTGTCCGAGCCGCTGCCCGGCACCGGCGGCGATCCGGTGGTGGTGATGCTGCAGGGCTCGCTGGACCAGGCGATGGCACCATACGGCGCGCTCAAGGCCCGGATCCTGATGCTGTCGGGCCTGGCGGCGCTGATCGCGGTGATCGTTGCGGTGCTGGTCGGTCGCGGCATCAGCCGCCCGGTGACCCGGCTGGCGCGGGCGGCCCAGCGCATCCAGTCCGGCGACTATTCCCAGCCGGTGGAGGAGGGTCGCGGCCGGGACGAGATTTCCGGCCTGGCCAGTGCCTTCGCGCTGATGCAGCGGGGCATCGCGGCGCGCGAGGAGCGCATCCTGCATCAGGCCAACCACGACGGCCTGACCGGCCTGCCGAACCGGGGCCACGCCCGCGACCGGCTCGAGCAGGCGATCGCGCAGCCGCGCGGCGACGCCTGCTGCGCGGTGCTGATGCTCGACCTGGACCGTTTCAAGGAGATCAACGACACCCTGGGCCACGGCTTCGGCGACCAGGTGCTGAAGGAGGTCGCCAAGCGCCTGCGGCAGGCCGTTCGACCGGAGGACATGGTCGCGCGGCTGGGCGGCGACGAGTTCATGGTCCTGATGCAGGACGTCGAGCGCGAACACGCGCCGCGCCGGGCCCGCGCCCTGCTCGAACACCTGCGCCTGCCGCTGGACCTGCCGAGCACCCGCATCAACCTCGACTGCAGCATCGGCCTGGTGCTGCACCCGGACCACGGCGCCGACGCCCAGACCCTGCTGCGCCGCGCCGACATCGCCCTTTACGACGCCAAGCAGGCCCGCAGCGGCGTCGCCGTCTACCAGCCCGGGCGCGACGAGGTGCATCTGCGCCAGTTGACCCTGATGGGCGACCTGCGCCAGTCCATCCAGCGCGGCCAGCTCAGCCTGCGCTTCCAGCCCAAGGTCGACCTGGCCACGCGCCAGGTGAAGCACGCCGAGGCCCTGCTGCGCTGGCGTCACGCCGAGCTGGGGCCGATCCCGCCGGACGAGTTCATCCCGCTGGCCGAACGTTCCGGCTTCGTGCACGAGCTGACCCGGTTCGTGCTGGAGCAGGCGCTGGGCGAGAACAGCCGCTGGCGCGCGCAGGGGCTGGACCTGGGCGTGGCGATCAACCTCTCGGCGATGGACCTGATGGACGCCGACCTGCCGGACTTCATCCAGGCCTGCCTGCGCCGGCACCGCGTGCCGCCGGCCCGGCTGATCCTGGAGGTGACCGAAAGCGCGCTGATGCGCGACGTCGACTACGCGGTGCGGACCCTGCACCGGCTGCGCGCCTCCGGCCTGCGCCTGTCCATCGACGACTTCGGCACCGGTTATTCCTCGCTGGCGCAGCTCAAGCGGCTGCCGGTGGACGAGCTGAAGATCGACAAGAGTTTCGTGATGCAGATGACCGAAGGCAGCGACGACGCGGTGATCGTTCGCTCGACGATCGAGCTGGGCCACAACATGGGCCTGTCGGTGATCGCCGAAGGCGTGGAGAACGACTCCAGCCTCGCCCTGCTCAGGCGCTACCGCTGCGACATGGTGCAGGGTTTCCTGTTCAGCGCGCCGCTGGAGGGCGAGGCGCTGCTGGACTGGTGCCGCAACTTCAGCGAGGCCGAGGCGTGAGGCCCGCGTCCGCGGGCGTCGCCGGCGCCTTTGCCGCGATGCTGTGCTGGGCCGGCCTGCCGATGGCGGCGCAGGCCGGCGATGGCCGGCTGCTGGCCACCGGCGGCGCGACCCAGGTCGAGGGCGCGGCCGGCGGCGGCATCGTGCCCTGGGCCGTGCTGGCCGGTTACGGCACCCGCGACCAGGACGGCGGCACCGCTTTCTACACCCGCGTGGACACCGGCGATTACGCGCTGGACGCCTGGGGCGTGGCCTGGACCTTCCGCAACCGGCTCGAGCTTTCCCTGGCGCGCCAGCGCTTCGACCTGGGCGAACTGCAGCGCCGGCTGGCCTTGCCCTGGGATGCGCTGGAGCAGGACGTCTTCGGCGCGAAGCTGCGCCTGGGCGGCGACCTGGTGTACACGGCGATGCCCCAGCTCAGCCTCGGCGTCCAGCGCAAGCGCCTGCGCGACGGCGCCTTGCCGCTGGCCGTGGGTGCCCGGGACGACGCCGGGACCGACGTCTACCTGAGCGCCAGCAAGCTGTTCCTGGACGGGGCGGCGGGCCACCAGCTGCTGCTCAACGCCACCCTGCGCTCGACCCGGGCCAACCAGATGGGCCTGCTCGGCCATGGCGGCGACCGCCGGAACCGTCGGTCGCTGGTGTTCGAGGGCTCGGCCGCGGTGGTCTGGGATCCGGGCTGGGTGGTCGGGATCGAATACCGCCAGAAGCCCGACAACCTCGGCTTCGCCGGCGAGGACCGCTGGCTGGACGCATTCGTGGCCTGGTTTCCCAACAAACATGTCGCGGTCGTCGGAGCCTGGGCCGACCTGGGCTCGATCGCCGGCCTGGACGGGCAGGGCGGGCCCTACCTGTCCGTTCAGCTGAGCTATTGAGGCCGATCATGCACACGCCGCACCGGATTTCCAGCGCCCTCCTGCTGGCCTTGCTCCTGGCGGCCTGCGCCGCGCCGGCGCCCCGGCCGACGCTGTACCAGCAGTTCGGCGAGCGCCCGGGCATCGAGGCCCTGGTCGAGGAGCTGCTGGTCCGGATCCTGGAGGACCCGCGCATCAACGCGGGTTTCGCCGACGTGGACCTGGTCAACCTCAACCACCGCCTGGTCGAGCAGATCTGCGAGGAGGTGGGCGGGCCCTGCACCTACACCGGCCGCAGCATGGCCGAATCGCACGCCGGCCTGGCCGTCAGCGAGGCCGACTTCAACGCCCTGGTCGAGGACCTGGTGGACGCCATGGACGCCCGCGGCATCCCGCGCCGGGCCCAGAACCGGCTGCTGGGCAGACTGGCCCCGATGCACCGGGACATCGTCAGCCCCTAGGCCGGCGCGGTATCCTTGCGGTCTTGGAACGCGAGGAGCCACGGATGCGCCAGAGAATCGTCGCCGGCAACTGGAAACTGCATGGAGACCGCGCCTTCGCGCGCGCCCTGATGGACGCCGTGACCGCCGCACCGCGCCCGGCCGGGGTCGACCTGGTCATCCTTCCCCCGGTGCCCTACCTGGCCGAACTTGCCGACCGCTATGCTCCCCTGGGCCTGGCCTTCGGCGCCCAGGACCTCGGCCTGAACGAGCAGGGCGCCTATACCGGCGAGATCTCAGGCCGGATGCTGCACGACGTCGGCGGCCGCTACGTGCTGGTCGGCCATTCCGAGCGCCGGCAGTACCACGAGGAAGACAGCCAGCTGGTGGCCGAGAAGTTCGTCGCCGCGCGCAAGGCCGGCCTGCGGCCCATCCTGTGCATCGGCGAGACCCTGCACCAGCGCGAGGCCGGCCAGACCGAATGGGCGATCGAAAAGCAGCTCGGCCCGGTGCTGGAGCTGGCGGGAATCGCCGCCTTCGCCGATGCCGTTCTGGCCTATGAACCTGTCTGGGCCATCGGCACCGGCCGGACCGCCAGCCCGGAGCAGGCCCAGGAGGTCCACGCCTTCATCCGTGGCGAACTGCGTGCGCACGATGCTAGAATCGCCGGCTCGCTGCCCATCCTTTACGGTGGCAGCGTGAAACCCGCCAACGCGGCCGAGCTGTTTTCCCAGCCCGACGTCGATGGCGGCCTGATCGGGGGCGCGTCCCTCGTGGCCCAGGATTTCCTGGCAATCGCCGCCGCGGCGGCGAGGTAAAACGAACAAGCCATGCTGCTCACCATCGTCAGCGTCATTTATGTCCTGGTCGCGATCGCGATGATCGTGCTCATCCTCATGCAGCGCGGTTCGGGCGCCGCCGCGGGTTCCGGCTTCGGTGCCGGCGCCTCGGCCACGGTGTTCGGCGCGCGCGGTTCGGCGAACTTCCTGTCCACCGCCACCAAGTGGCTGGCCGTCGTGTTCTTCGCGATGAGCCTGGGCATGGCCTGGAACGCGACCCGCACCATCACGCACAACCCCGCCGCGGAAGACCTGGGCGTGATGTCCGACGTCCCGGCCGCGCCCGCGGCCCCGGCGGCGGGCGAGCTCCCGGCCCCGGCCGCCGACATGCCGGTGATCCCGGCTCCGGCGACCGACGTTCCGGCCGCTCCGGTGGGTGAAGGCGAGGCGAAGCCCGCGGCGGACGCCGCGCCGGTCGAGCCGGCCGCTTCCGAGGCCGAGGCCAAGGACGAGCAGGGCAGCCAAGGCGGCTGATCCGCTGGTACAATCTTTCGCCTTCGTTCCGGGTCATCCGGACGTGGCACACCTGCCCAGGTGGCGGAATTGGTAGACGCACTACCTTGAGGTGGTAGCGACGTAAGTCGTGGGGGTTCGAGTCCCCCCTTGGGCACCAATCGATAGACGGGCTGCCGCCCGGCAACAGCTGGAGCGGCGGCACGAACGCGCCTACGGGCGCAAGGTGAGGACGCGCGCGTGCTGGGCGAATATCTGCCGATCCTGTTGTTCCTCTTCGTGTCGACCGGACTGGGCATCGTCCTGTTGCTCGCGGGCTGGGCCCTGGGCCCCAAGCGTCCCGACAGCGAGAAACTCTCGCCCTACGAATGCGGCTTCGAGGCCTTCGAGGACGCGCGCATGCAGTTCGACGTGCGCTATTACCTCATCGCCATCCAGTTCATCATCTTCGACCTGGAAATCGCCTTCGTTTTCCCGTGGGCTGTGAATTTCCGCAACCTCGGCATCGTCGGCCTCACCGAGATGGGCATCTTCATCGGCCTGCTGGTGCTCGGCTTCGTTTACGTCTGGAAGAAGGGAGCACTCGAATGGGAGTGAGCTCGGCCATTTCGCGCGTGATGAACAACCCCGAGCCGATCGGCTCGGTGGACGACATCCTGCGCCCGGAAGGCGACAACCCGCTGCTCGAGCGCGGCTTCGTCACCACC
>CAMLKR010000108.1 GCA_946480565.1 uncultured Arenimonas sp.
GGCACGTCGTCGTCGTAGCGGAAGGCCGAGCTGTTGTCGATGACCACCGCGCCGGCGGCGGCAAACTTGGGCGCGTATTCCTTCGACACCGAGCCGCCGGCGGAGAACAGCGCGATGTCTATGCCGGCCGGGTCGAAGCCGGCCAGGTCCTCGACCACGATCTTCTTCGCGCCGTAATCGATCTTCTCGCCCGCAGATCGGGCGCTGGCCAGCAGGTGCAGGCGGCCGATCGGGAACTGGCGCTCGGCCAGGATGGACAGCATGGTCTCGCCGACGGCGCCGGTGGCGCCGACGATGGCGACGTTGTAGGTCTTGCTCATGGTTCGGGGGTTCTCGTGATATTCGTTGGATGCCGCGGCAAACGCGGAGGGGATGCACCGAACGGATTCGGCCTCAGGCCGGCAGGGAGCAAGGGGCGCCACGCGGGCGCGTCACCGTCCAGGCCGTCCGAGGCGATCGTTTTCGATCGCACCGGCAGCGAGTCTGCGGCGATTTGCGGGCGCTGCCCGGGCGGAAAAGCGGCGAAATCATGGCAGCCCCCCCGGCAGGCGCGGCGTCACCGGGCCGACGTCGCCGCACTGGGCGCGGTGACGCAGGGCCTGGTCCATCAGCACCAGGGCCAGCATGGCCTCGCAGATCGGCGGCGCACGCAGGCCGACGCAGGGGTCGTGGCGGCCGGTGGTGATAACTTCGACCGGCCGGCCGTGGATGTCCACGGTGTCACCCGGCAGGCGCAGGCTGGAGGTGGGCTTGAAGGCCACCGAACACGTGATGGCCTGGCCGCTGCTGATTCCGCCCAGGATGCCGCCCGCATGGTTGCTGGCGAAGCCGGCCGGCGACATCAGGTCGCGGTGCTCGCTGCCCTTCTGCCCGATGCTGGCGAAACCGGCGCCGATCTCGACACCCTTCACCGCGTTGATGGACATCATCGCCGCGGCGATCTCGGCGTCGAGCTTGCCGTAGACGGGCTCGCCCCAGCCCGGCGGCACGTTCAGCGCCTGCACGTCCACGCGCGCGCCGACCGAATCGCCGGACTTGCGCAGCGCGTCCATGTAGGCCTCGAGCTCGGCGGCCTGGCCGGCGTCGGGCCAGAAGAAATCATTGCCCTCGACCGCGGCCCAGTCGAAGGCGCGCGGACGCACGTCGGCGATCTGCGCGACGCAGGCGCGCACGGTGATGCCGTACTTTTCCGCCAGCCACTTCTTGGCGATCACGGCCGCGGCCACACGCATCGTCGTTTCGCGCGCCGAGCTGCGCCCTCCGCCGCGGGGATCCCGGATGCCGTACTTCTGCCAATAGGTGTAGTCGGCGTGGCCGGGGCGGAACTGCTCAGAGATCTTCGCGTAATCCTTGCTGCGCGCGTCGGTGTTGCGCACCAGCAGGCCGATCGGCGTGCCGGTGGTGCGGCCTTCGTACACCCCGCTGAGGATCTCGACCTCGTCGGCCTCGTGGCGCTGCGAGGTGTGGCGCGACTTTCCGGTGGCGCGACGGCCCAGATCGGTACGGAAGTCCTCGGGCGCGATGGCGATGCCCGGCGGGCAGCCGTCCAGCACGCAGCCGATCGCCGGCCCGTGGCTTTCGCCGAAGGTGGTGATCCGCAGCAGCCGGCCGAAGCTGTTGTCGCTCATGCGCGCGGCTCAGCTCCGTCGCGCATCGGCCAGGGCCTTGATGCGGGCGTGGTGGGCGACGATGTCCTCGCGCTCGATCACGAAGATGCCCATCTGGCCGACCTTGAACTCGACCCAGGCGAAGGGCAGTTCGGGCAGCAGCTCCACCAGGGCGCGTTCGCTCTCGCCCACTTCGCAGATCAGCAGGCCGTTTTCGCTCAGGTGCCGCGGTGCGTCGCGCAGGATCTCCAGCGCCAGGTCCAGGCCGTCGTCGCCGGCGCGCAGGCCCATCTCGGGCTCGTGCGAGTACTCCTTCGGCAGCGCGTCGGTCTCGGCGTGGGTGACGTAGGGCGGATTGGTGACGATCAGGTCGTAGACCTCGCCGTCGAGGTTCTTGAAAAGGTCGGAATGGATCAGGCGCACGTTGCGCGCCTCCAGCCGCTCGACGTTCTCGCGCGCCAGGGCCAGCGCGTCCTCGCTCAGGTCCACCGCGTCCACCTGCCAGTGCGGGTGGTAGTGCGCGGTGGCGATGGCGATGCAACCCGAACCCGTGCACATGTCGAGCGCCCGGTTCACCTCGCGGCCGCCGAGCCAGGGCTCGAAGCCCGACTCGATCAGTTCGGCGATCGGCGAACGCGGCACCAGGGCGCGCGGGTCGGACTTGAAGCTCAGGCCGGCGAACCAGGCCTCGCCGGTGAGGTAGCAGGCCGGGATGCGTTCGTTGATGCGACGCGAGAACAGCGCCAGCACTTCCTGCTTCTCGTCGGCGGTCAGGCGCGCCTGGCCGTAGGCCGGGCCCAGGTCGTGCGGCAGGTGCAGGGCGTGCAGGACCAGCTGGGTGGCTTCGTCCAGGGCGTTGTCGTGGCTGTGCCCGAAGCTCAGGCCGGCGGCGCCGAAGCGGCTCGTCCCGTAGCGGATGAAGTCGATGATGGTCTGAAGCTCGGCCGGCATGTGCTTGAAATTCCTTGTGATGGCTCGAGTATAGCCGTGCCCCGGCTATAATTGCGGCCCTCGCCCGCTGTCCCGGAAGACCCGTGTTCAATCGCCGCAACCTGCTCATCGTATTGGCCGCGCTCGCGGCCGGACTCGGCTTCTGGGCCGCCCAGGTGGCGTTCGCGCCGGGAGCGACACCGGCGGGGGCGACGGCCGACGCCGCCGGCCCGGCCGTGGACCCGGCCTCGCTCAAGGCGGTGCGGCTGTTCCCGCGGCCGCGCGCGATTCCCGGTTTCGCGCTCCAGCAGTCGGACGGCACGCCGCTGGCGCCGCAGGAACTGCTCGGCCGCTGGACCGTGGTCTTCCTCGGCTTCACCCATTGCCCGGACGTCTGCCCGACCACGCTGACCGAGCTGGCCCAGGCCCAGGCCGAATGGGCGGCGCTGCCCGAGGCGCGGCGGCCGCAGGTCCTGTTCGTGTCGGTGGACCCCGAGCGCGACACTCCGGCCAAGACCGGCGAATACGCCGCCTACTTCAACCCCACCACCCTGGCCGCCACCGCGCCCGAGCCGGCCCTGGGCCAGTTCGCCGCCGGCCTGGGCCTGGTCTACATGAAGGTCGCCACCAACGACGGCGACTACACCATGGACCACAGCTCGGCCCTGGTGGTGATCGATCCGCAGGGCCGCCAGGCCGGCCTGATCCGCCCGCCCCTGGTGCCGACCGACATCGCCGCCGACCTGGCCACGCTGACGGAGGCCACGCCGTGAGCCCGAAGGTCTTCCTGCAGTACGTGCTGCCGCACCGCCTGCTGTCGCGTTTCGCCTACGGCGTGGCGCGCACGCGCACGGGCTGGTTCAAGAACTGGCTGATCCAGCTCGTGGTACGCAAGTTCAACGTGGACATGGCCGAGGCAGCCGATCCGGTCGCGACCAACTACCTGCACTTCAACGCCTTCTTCACCCGCGAACTCAAGCCGGGCGTGCGCACGGCGGACGCCGATCCGGCGACCCTGGTGATGCCGGCCGACGGCAAGATCAGCCAGGCCGGCCGCATCGAGGCCGGCCGCATCTTCCAGGCCAAGGGCCAGGCCTTCACGGCCGCCGAGCTGCTGGGCAGCGAGGCGATGGCCGCGCCCTACGCCGACGGCTGGTTCGCCAACATCTACCTGTCGCCGCGCGACTACCATCGGGTGCACATGCCCTGGACCGGCACCCTGGTGGAAACGCTGCACGTGCCGGGCCGCCTGTTCACGGTCGCGCCCTGGGGCGTGCAGGCGATCCCGCGGCTGTTCGCGCGCAACGAGCGCCTGGTCTGCCACTTCGAGACCGACTTCGGGCCGATGTGTTCGGTGATGGTCGGCGCCCTGCTGGTGTCGGGCGTCGAAACCGTGTGGAACGGCGAGGAGATCCCGGCCTACGCCCACAAGCCGGTGCGCCGGGACTGGCGCGGCCAGGGCATCACCCTCGCCCGCTTCGCCGAGATGGCGCGCTTCAACTACGGCTCCACCGTGATCCTGCTGTTCCCGCGCGACGTCGTGGCGCTGGACCATTTCGCCACCGAAACGCCCACCCGCGTCGGCCAGCGGCTCGGCCGCGTCCTGCCCCGGTAACGGGCCGGGCCGACCGCGCGGAACTTGCCCCGGCACCGTTCCGGGGCCTTAGACTGTCGGCATGGGCAACCAGCACGCCATCCGGCTGTTCCAGACACTTGAGCACCCCTGCGGCTACTGGCCCGACCGGCTGTCGCGCGACCTGATCATCGATCCGGCCGACCCGCACCTGCCCAGCGTGTTCGCGCAGGCGCTGTCGATGGGCTTCCGGCGCTCCGGCGGCCACGTCTACCGTCCCTACTGCAACGGCTGCCGCGCCTGCATCTCGGTGCGCATCCCGGTCGCCGGGTTCCGGCCCAACCGGAGCCAGAAGCGCTGCCTGGCGCGCAACGCCGACCTCGAACTGCGCATCGTCCCGCCCAAACGCACCGCCGAGAACTTCGCGCTCTACCGCCGCTACCTCGATACCCGCCACGTCGGCGGCGGCATGGACGACCCGGCGCCGGAGAACTTCGACGCCTTCCTGGCCTGCGGATGGAGCCCGACCCAGTTCATGGAGTTCCGGCTCGACGGCGCGCTGGTCGCACTGGCGGTGACCGACGTAGTGCCGAAGGCGCTGTCGGCGGTGTACACCTTCTATGCGCCCGAACACGCGGCGCGCAGCCTGGGCACCTACGCCATCCTGCGCCAGGTGCAGCGCGCGATCGAGGACGGCCGCGACCACGTCTACCTCGGTTTCTGGCTCGACGGCCATCCGAAGATGGCCTACAAACGCGGCTTCCGGCCGCTCGAATTCCTCGACGGCGCCACCTGGCGCCCGATGCCCGCCGACTGATTTGCGGGCACAATCGCGCCCATGCGCTTCCCTGCCCCCTTGTCCGCCGGCCTGCTGGCCGTTCTCCTCGCCGGATGCAGCGGCCCCGCCGCCGAGGCTTCGCGCCCGAACGACGCGATGACCGCCGCCATGCCCCTGCGTTTCGCCACCCTCAACACCTCGCTGTACGACGAAGAACACGGCGGACTGATCGCGCGCCTGGACCAGGGCGACGAGGACGCACGCAATATCGCCGCCATCGTCCAGCACCAGCGCCCGGACGTGCTGCTGCTGAACGAATTCGACTACGACGCCGCCGGGCTGGCCGCGGACCTGTTCCAGCGGCGCTACCTGGAGGTCGGCCAGTTCGGCGAACAACCCATCCGCTACCCCTACCGCTACCTGGCCGAGGTGAACACCGGCGTGCCCAGCGGCCTGGACCTGGACGGCGATGGCCGGATCGGCGGCGAAGGCCGCTTCCACGGCAACGACGCCTGGGGCTACGGCCTGCACCCGGGCCAGTACGGCATGCTTGTGCTCTCGAAGTACCCGATCGACGCAGCCGCCGCACGCAGCTTCCGGCTGCTGCGCTGGAGCACGATGCCCGGCGCACTGGAACCGAAACATCCCGACGGCCGCGCCTTCTACCCGGCCGAGGTCTGGACGCAGCTGCGGCTGAGCTCCAAGTCGCACTGGGACCTGCCGATCGACACGCCGCAGGGCCGCATCCACCTGCTGGCCGCGCACCCGACGCCGCCGGTGTTCGACGGCCCCGAGCGCCGCAATGCCGCGCGCAACCACGACGAGATCCGGCTCTGGGCCGAATACCTGTCGCCCGGCGACAAGCCCTGGCTCTGCGACGACGCCGGCCGCTGCGGCGGCCTGCCCGAGGGCGAGCGCTTCGTGATCGCCGGCGACTACAACGCCGACCCGGCCGACGGCGGCAGCCTGCCCGGCGCCATCCATCAGTTGCTCGAACACCCGCGCGTGCTGCGGTTCGCCACGCCGCGCAGCGAGGGCGCGGTGGCGTCGGCGCTGGCGGTCGGCGGCGGCAACGTCGGCCAGAAGTCCTCACCGGCGCACGACACCGCCTCGTTCGGGCCACGCAACGGCAATTACCGCGTGGACTACGTGCTGCCCTCGGTGGGCCTGCCGGTGAAGGCGAGCGGGGTGTTCTGGCCGCGCGAGGGCGAGCGCGGCGTCGAATGGCTGCAGGCCACCGACCACCGCCTCGTCTGGGTCGACCTCCAGACACCGCAGTAACCCGCTGGAGGGCACGGGGGTCTGCGTTCAAGTTCGCGGCCACCACTGGGGCTAGGATGGGTTGCCGCCCGCCGAATCCCGAAGGAGACGCTGCGATGAACAAGCCCCGCGCCAAAGCCACCGCCCGCAAGGCCGCGACCAGCACGACCGCTGCGAAGAAGACCGCCGCGAAAAAGACTGCTGCGAAGAAGGCCGCTGCGAAAAAGACTGCGGCGAAGAAGGCCGCAGCAAAGAAGACCGCCCCGAAAAAATCCGCGATGAAGAAGGCGCCCGCAGGCAAGACCGCCGCTGGAAGGGTCAAGGCGAAGAAGGCTCCGGCGCGCAAGGCCGCCGTCAAGAAGGTCGCCACCCGAAAGAAGGCGACGGCCGCCAAGTCGACCACCAGGACGGCCGCGACCAAAAAGACCGCCGCACGCAAGCCCGCCACCAGGAAAACTGCGACAAAGACGGCCCGGACCCGCAAGACCGCCGCGAATAAAGTCGCGCCGGCCAAGGTCGCCGCGAAGAAGACGGTGGCGCGCAAGGCCACCACGACGAAGGTCGCCGCGACCCGCGCCCCGGCGCGCCGGCCGGCCCCGGCGCCGGCCCCGGCGCCCACGGCGCCGGTCCGACCGTCGGCCGCAGCGCCGGCGGCCGCGAATCCTCCGCCGTCACCGAACCCGCTCGCGCCGGCGCCGGCCACCCCGGGCGGCAAGGTCGCGCCGGTGGCCCACGTCGGCCCGGAACAGGCCATTTCGGCCAAGGCCCGCATCCCCTTGCCCAAGGGCGAACATGGGCCGGCACCGTCCCAGGTCACGCCCCAGCCGCTGCTGCATCGCCGGGGATTCCGCGGCCGCTGAAGCGGGCCCCGCGCGCCTGGACTCAGCGCAAGGACACGCCCAGCGCGGCGGCCGCCCGCCGCGCCTTGGCGCGCGCGGCATCGACGTCTTCGCCGCGCGCCAGCGTCACCGCCACGCGCCGGTGGCCCTCGACCCGCGGCTTGCCGAAAAGGCGCAGCGCCGTGTCGGGTTCGGCCAGCGCCGCGTCCACGTGGCTGAACTCGGGCACGCCATGGCCGGTGGCCAGCACCGCGCAGGACGCCGAAGGGCCCAGGGTGGCGATGTTCGGGATCGGCAGGCCGAGGATGGCGCGCGCATGCAGCGCGAACTCGCTCAGCTCCTGCGAGATCAGCGTGACCAAGCCGGTGTCGTGCGGGCGCGGCGAAACTTCGCTGAACCAGACCTGGTCCCCCTGCACGAACAGCTCGACGCCGAACAGGCCCCAGCCGCCGAGGTCGTCGGTCACGGCCCGGGCGATGCGCTGCGATTCGCGCAGCGCCGCGGCCGACATCGGCTGCGGCATCCAGCTCTCGCGGTAGTCGCCGTCCACCTGCAGGTGGCCGATCGGGTCGCAGAAGGAGGTGCCGTCGCGGTGGCGCACGGTCAGCAGGGTGATCTCGTAGTCGAAGCGGATGAAGCCCTCGACGATGCAGCGGCCCTGGCCGGCGCGGCCGCCGGACTGCGCGTAGTCCCAGGCGGCGTCGGCGTCGGCCTCGGTGCGCACCGTGCTCTGGCCCTTGCCCGAGGACGACATCACCGGCTTGACCACGCAGGGCAGGCCGATGGCGGCGAC
>CAMLKR010000109.1 GCA_946480565.1 uncultured Arenimonas sp.
GCAGCGAGGTGGTGCACCAGAGCTGGTCGTAGTTGGCGCAGCCCGAATCCAGGCAGACCACCAGGGACGGCTTGCCGATGCGCTCGGCCAGGTGGTCAACGTAGAAGGGCAGGTCGTAGCTGCCCGATTCCTCGCAGGCTTCGATCAGGATCACGCAGCGGCTGTGCGGCTTGCCCTGTTCCTTCAGCGCGCGGATCGCGGTGAGCGAACCGAACAGCGCATAACCGTCGTCGGCGCCGCCGCGGCCGTAGAGCTTGTCGCCCTTGATCACAGGCTTCCAGGGGCCCAGGTCGTCGGCCCAGCCGGTCATCTCCGGCTGCTTGTCGAGGTGGCCATAGAGCAGCACGCAGTCGTCGCCTTCGCCCGGCACTTCGATGAAGAGCAGCGGCGTGCGGCCCTCCAGCTCGACCACCTCGACCTTCATGCCGGCAATGGGCTGGGCCCTGGCCCAGGCCTCGAACTGCTTCACCGCCGCGTCCATGTAGCCGTTCTCGCGCCACTGCGCGTCGAACATCGGCGACTTGTTCGGGATGCGGATGTACTCGACCAGCTGCGGGACGATGTCGCCATCCCAGGCGTCGGCGATGAATCGGTCGGTCTTGGCGGTGTCCATGGAAAGTCCTTCGTATACCAGGACCGCGATTTTACCCCCTTCGGCCGCCCGTCCGCGGTGAACGGGTAGGAAAGCCCCGACATCCCGGCCCGCGGGCTTCCGAGCCGCGCGCCGGGGAAACGGCGATGGGCACCGGCGGACGGCTTTCCGAGACTGGCCACACCGCCGCGGCATGGGCCCGGCGGCCACCCTTCACGAGGAAGCGCCATGAAGAAGTCGATCCCGCTGCTGTCCCTGCTGTTCTCGGCCCTGCTTGCCGGTGGCGCCTTCGCCGCCGAGGAGAAGGTCAACATCAACACCGCCGACGCCGCCACGCTCGACCGCGTGCTCAACGGCGTCGGCCCCAGCAAGGCCGAAGCCATCGTCGCCCACCGCAAGCAGCACGGCGCCTTCCGCAGCGCCGACGAGCTGTCCGAGGTCAAGGGCATCGGCCTGGCCACCATCGAGCAGAACCGCGACCGCATCACGGTCGGCGGCGGCGCCCCGGCCGCCCGTCCGGCGGCGGCCGGGGCCGCGGCCAAACCCAAGCCCAAGGCCACGCCCGTGTCGAACTGAGCACCCCGGCCCGGCCCTGGCCGGGCCCCTTCCTGCACGCCCTGCGAGGTCCCGATGTCCGCCATCCTGCCCACTCCCGTCCAGCGGCCCGCCCGGCGCAACCGCGACCAGCGCCAGGCGCAGCGGTCGGTGGCCGGGCAGACCTACCTGGTCACGGTCGCCACCCTTTACCGGCGGCCGGTGTTCCTGGACGACGATGCGGCGCGCGCCGTCTGCCGGGTGCATACCGCCACGTGGCCGTGGCGCGATGCCCGGCTGCTGGCCTGGGTGCTGATGCCGGCGCACTGGCAGGGCCTGCTCACCCTGGGCGAACGCGACACGCTTTCGACCCTCGTCGGCCGCTTCAAGGCGCTGACGTCTCGCGCCGTCGAGGACCGGCACCGGGTCAACGGCTGGCTGTGGGGGCGCGGCTTCGGCGACCGCGTGCTGGCCGCCGACGAGGATCCGGTGACGGTGGCGCGGCATGTGGTCGGGCACCCGCTGCGGGCCGGGCTGGTCCAGCGGCTGGGCGATTACGCCTACTGGAATGCCGCCTGGCTGCGGCCGGGCGACGAGGGGCCGGGCTGATCCGTCGCCGCCGGGCCCTGCGCTAGACTGCGCGGCATGATCCTGCCGCGTTACCACATCGCCGCGTCTCGTATCCCCGGTGCCGGCCAGGGCCTGTTCCTCGACGAGCCCGTCGCGCGCGGCCGCATCCTGGTCGCGCCGGACGCGATCCCCGCCACCTACACCTGGGACCAGGTGCGCGCGCAGCCCGATCCGGAGGCGGCGATGGCGGCGACGGTGCGCTGGTTCGAGGACCGCTACACGATCACGCCCGAGTGGCCGGACGAGTGTTACGTCAACCACAGCTTCGAACCGAACGGCCTCTGGCACCTGGGTTTCATCTTCGCCGCGCGGGATCTCGCGCCCGGCGAGGAGCTCACGGTGGACTACCGCCACCTGCTGCCCGAGGGCGAGCAGGAGGTCTTCCGCGACGCCGAAACCGGCGGCGCGATCATCGGTTTTTCCTGGGCCGAATCGCTGGCCCTGAGCGCGCGCCGGCTGGCCTCGCTGCAGGCGGCCTGATGCGCCTGGTGCACTTGCCCGCGAACGAATACCGCCGCGAGCGCTGGCGCAACCAGCGCGGCTGGACGCGCGAGGTCTACCGCCATCCCGAGGGTGCCGCCGACTGGTCGTGGCGCGTGTCGATCGCCGAGATCGACCAGGACGCGCCATTCTCCGCCTTCCCCGGCTGCGACCGCGAGCTGGTCCTGCTGGCGGGCGAGGGCATGGACCTGGTGTTCGACGACGGCGAACGCGTGCCGCTGCGGCCGCCGCACGACCGCCTGCGCTTCGCCGGCGAACGTTCCCTGCATGCCGAACTGCATTCGGGGCCGACCCACGATTTCAACCTGATGTGGAAACGCGACGCGGTCGCCGCGACCCTGCTGCACCGGCCGCTGGTCGGCCCGATGGTGTTCTTCGCCGAGCCGCGGGTCACCTGGCTGGTCCATCTGATGCAGGGCCAGGCGCAGTTCAAGGATCTCAAGCGCCCGCTGTGGCTGGCGCAGGGCGACAGCGTGCTGCTGCTGCCCGATCCCGAAGGCCCGTCGCGCCTGATCCTGGACGGCGGCGGCGAGGCCCTGCTGGTGAAGATCGAACCGCGGGCCGGGGCCTAGCGGTCGTCGCGGGTCCAGACGGCGCCATCCTCCACCTTCACCGGGAACTTCGGCACCGGTGAATACGCCGGCGCGCACAGCGCCTCGCCGCTGCGCAGGTCGAAGCGGGCGCCGTGCAGGGTGCATTCCACCTGGTCGCCGTCGATGGCGCCGGCGCTGAGCTCGTAGTCCTCGTGAGTGCACTTGTCCTCGAGCGCGTAGAAGTCGCCGTCCAGGTTCACCACCAGGATCGCGGTGTCGCCGTCCCAGGCCACGCGCGATTCGCCGGGCAGCAGCTCCGACGTCGCGCAGACGCGGACCCAGCCGCTCACAGCGGTTTCTCCAGCACCTCGAAGCGCAGGTCGCCGCGCCGGGGCAGGCCGAACCGCTCGTCACCGTAGGGGAAGGGCTTGAACTTCCCGGTGCGCCGGTAGCCCCGGCGTTCGTAGAAGGCGATCAGCTCGTCGCGGATGTCGATCACGGTCATGCGCATCACGGCCTGGCTGAAGTCCTCGCGCGCGATGCGTTCGGCTTCGGCCAGCACCTGCTTGCCGATGCCGCCGCCCTGCAGGCCGGGCACCACCGAGAACATGCCGAAATAACCGGCCCCGTCCTCGACCGCCACGTGGGCGCAGGCCAGCAGCGCGCCCCCGCGTTCGGCCAGCAGGACGACGCTGCGCGGCCGCGCGATCTGCGCCAGCACGTCGTCGGCGCCGGTGCGCCGGCCGTCGAGGAAATCGGCCTCGGTGGTCCAGCCGGCACGGCTCGGTTCCCCGCGATAGGCGGATTCGACCAGGGCGACGACGGCGTCGACGTCGGCGGGCGTGGCGGCGCGGAAGGACAGGGCGGTCATCGGTCGGCGGCGGTGGGCAGCGGCGGGGCGCCCATCATCGCCGAAAACTCCCGGCCGGTCTCAGCGCGCCACCGCCCGCCGCACCAGTTCGTAGGCGGCTTCCTGCACCTCGGCGCGCGCGGTGCCGGTGCCGGAATTGCTCATCACCGCGACCGCGATGCCGTGCTCGGGAACCAGCATGAAAAAGGCCGCGGCGCCGGGCTGGGTCCCGCCGTGGTGCAGCACGCGGGTGGGGCGGGATTCGCCCAGCAGGCGGGTCGAGGTGTCGATGCGCCAGCCGACGCCGTAGTTCTCCGGATTCATGCGGCCGTCGGCCAGGGCCAGCGGCGTCCACAGCGCCTGCTTGCCGCGCGCGGACACCAGGTCATCGCCGAGCAGGGCCAGGCCCAGCCGGGCCAGGTCGCTGGGCGTGGCCACCAGGCCGCCGCCGGCGATCTTGTAGCTGGAGTCGATCGGGTAGGCCTGCGTGTAGCGGCCGTCTTCAGCCTGGTAGAAGGCCACGCGGCCCGGCATGTCGCCGGCGCGGTCCACGGCGGTCGCGGTCATTCCAGCCGGCGCGAACACTTCGCGCTGCAGCAGCGTCTCGAAGGGCAGGCCGCTGGCCGCCTCCATCTGCCGCGACAGCAGCGAATAGCCGAAGGTGGAATAGAGGAAGCCGGTGCCGGGCGCGAAACGCGGCGCATCGTCGATGAACAGCTCCAGGCCTTCGGCGACGCTGGCGTAGGCCTTGCGCGAGTAGTTCTCGTGCCAGCCCGGCCACCAGGCCGGCAGGCGCGAATAGTGCCGGATGCCGCCGCGGTGCGAGGCCAGTTCGCGCGCGGTGATGGCCTGCAGCGCGGCGGGCAGCTCCGGCAGGTGCATCGAGATCGGCGCGTCCAGGTCGATGCGCCCCGTCTCCGCCAGCCGCACCAGGGCGATCGCCGTGATGGGCTTGGCCACGCTGCCCGTGCGGTAGCGCGAATCCACCGTCGCTGCCCGGCCCGTTTCAATCCCGGCCAGTCCGGTCGCGCCGGCCCAGCGCAGTTCGCCGTCGAAGACGATGGCCGCGGAAAGCGAGGGCAGGCCCGCACGCTCGCGGCTTTCGACCAGGCTCCGGGAGAAATCGGCGGCGAGGGCAGGCGACAGCCCGGACCCGCTGCGCTGCTCGACCTGTGCCGGCATCGCCGGCAGCGCCTGCGTGGGCGCCTGCCAGCGGGCGATGAAGACGAGGCTCGGTCCGGCCAGCAGGGCGCCGACCAGGAGCAGGCGCAGCGTGTGGCGCAGCAGCCGCCGCGGAAGGCTGGGGCGGGTGGCGGAGTTGGAATCACTCATCGACGGTGCCCGGAAGGAATCGTGGAAGGCACTATCCCCCGCACGCCCCGCCGACATACCTGCCGGAAGTCAGAAAATCCGCGGCCGGACGTCAGCCGCGGTCAGGCCAGCAGCCGGCGTACCTTGCCGATGGCCGCGGCCAGCTGCTCGATCTCGACGTGGGTGTTGTAGAAGGCCAGCGAGGCGCGGCAGGTCGCCGGCACGCCGAAGTGGGCCATCAGCGGATGCGCGCAGTGGTGGCCGGAGCGCACGGCGATGCCCTCCAGGTCGAGCAGGGTCGCCAGGTCGTGGGCATGCGCGCCCTCGACCAGGAAGCTGATCACCGCCGCCTTGCCGGGCGCGGTGCCGAAGATGCGCAGGCCCTCGATGGCCGACAGTTCGCGGGTGGCGATCTCCAGCAGCGCCTGCTCGCGCGCCTCGATCTGGTCCATGCCGATGCCGCGCAGGTAGTCGACCGCGGCGCCCAGGCCGACCACGCCGGCGATGTTGGGCGTGCCGGCCTCGAACTTGTGCGGCGGGTCGTTGAACACCGTCTTCTCGAAGCGCACTTCCTTGATCATCTCGCCGCCGCCGATGAAGGGCGGCATCTCGCGCAGGTGCTGGCGCCGCGCCCACAGGCCGCCGGTGCCGGTCGGGCCCAGCATCTTGTGGCCGGTGAAGGCGTAGAAGTCGCAGCCCAGCGACGGGATGTCCACGGCGCGGTGCGGCAACGCCTGCGAGCCGTCCACCAAGGTCACCACGCCGCGCTTGCGCGCCTCGCGGCAGATCTGCGCGACAGGATTCACCGTGCCGAGCACGTTCGACACATGGGTGAAGGCGAGCAGCTTCACTTCGCCGGTGAGCTTGGCGCGCAGGTCGTCCAGGTCGAGTTCGCCGCTGGGCGTGATCTCGACCACCTTGATCTTCGCGCCCGTGCGCTCGGCCACCAGCTGCCAGGGCACGATGTTGGCGTGGTGCTCCATGCGCGTCAGCAGGATCACGTCGCCGGCCTTGAGCCGCGGCAACGCCCAGCTGTAGGCCACCAGGTTGATGCCGAAGGTGGTGCCCGAGGTCAGCACCAGCTCGTCGCCCGGCACGTTGAGGAAGGCCGCCAGCTTGGCGCGCGCGCCTTCGTAGGCTTCGGTGGCCTCGCTGCCCAGCGCGTGCACCGCGCGCGAGACGTTGGCGTTGTGCTCGCGGTAGAAGGCGTCCACCGCGCGGATCACCGCCTGCGGCTTCTGCGAAGTGTTGGCCGAATCCAGGTAGACCAGGGGCTTGTCGTGCACCTGCCGGGTCAGCACCGGGAAATCGGCGCGGATGCGCAGCCAGTCGGGGCGGGGGCTCATGCGTTCGCGTCCTTGCGGTCCAGGCGTTCGGTGATGCGGGCGCCGAGGGTGTCGGCCAGCGCGGCGTCGTCCAGCACCGCCAGTGGTTCGCGCAGGAAGGCCTGGACCAGCAGCCGGCGCGCCTGGTCGGCGCCGAGGCCGCGGCTGCGCAGGTAGAACAGCGCGGTCTCGTCGAGCCGGCCGACGGTGGCGCCGTGCGCGGCCTTCACCTCGTCGGCGTGGATGACCAGCACCGGCTGGCTGTCGATCTCGGCGTTCTCAGACAGCAGCAGGTTCTTGTTCGACAGGTTGGCGTCGCTGCCGTCGGCGCCGGCCTGGATCAGGATGCCGCCGTGGAAGACCGCGCGTCCGCGCTGGTCGGCCAGGCCGCGCCAGGGCAGTTCGCAGCGGGTGTCGCGGGCCTGGTGTTCGATGCCCAGGCGGGTGTCGAGGTGCCGGCGGCCGTCGGCAAGCAGCACGCCGCCCGCGATGGCGGTCGCGCCTTCGCCCTGCAGGGCGATGTTGAGCTCGTGCCGCGACAGTCCGGCGCCGAGCTCGAGGTCGGCGCGGCGGTATTCGGCGCCGGAGCCGAGCACGGCGTCGGTGCGGGCGAGCAGGGTGGCGCCGGCGTCCTCGTCCTGCACCCGCGCGTGCTTAAGGCGCGCGCCGCGGGCCAGGTGCACGTGCATCAGGTGGTTGGCGAGGTGACGGTGGGCGCCGCCGCCGAGGTGGTGTTCGACCACCGCCAGCGACGCCCCGGCGCGCAGTTCGACCAGGTGGCGCAGGTGCGTGGCCTGGTCGCCGCCGCCGGTCGTGCCGACGAACACCAGGTGCACCGGCGGCGCGACCGCGACCTCGGCCGGCACGCTCAGGCGCACGCCCTCGACCGCCAGCGCGGCATTGAGGCGGGCGAACACTTCGTCCGCGCGCCCGAAACGACGGCCCAGCACCGACACCGCGCGCGGATCGTCCCCGGCCAGGGCTTCGGACATCGGCCGCAGCTCGACGCCGGCCGGCAGCCCCGCGCGATCCGACAGCGCGGCGTCGTAGCGGCCGTTGACGAAGACCAGGCGAGGCGCCGGGATGTCGGCGACCAGGGCCGCGTCGACCAGGCCGGCGCGCGGCGGCACGAACTCGCGCGCCGACAGCGCCCGCAGCGAGGTGTACTTCCAGGCTTCCACCCGCGCGCCGGGCAGGCCGTCGGCCAGTGCGGCCTCTAGCGCGGCGCGGCGCGCCGGGCCCAGGCCCTGCGCTTCCACCAGCGGCGCGGGCAGGGCGTCGAAACCCGCTTTCAGTGATTCCAGCAGGCCGGGCATCTCAGGCCTTCGCCTCGGGCGCGATGCGGTCCTTCACCCAGGCGTAGCCGTGCGCTTCCAGCTGCAGGGCGAGCTCGGGGCCGCCGGTTTCGACGATGCGGCCGTCGGCCAGCACGTGCACCACGTCGGGCTTGATGTAGTCGAGCAGGCGCTGGTAGTGGGTGATGACCAGGAAGGCGCGGTC
>CAMLKR010000110.1 GCA_946480565.1 uncultured Arenimonas sp.
GCGCCGCATGAAGATCGCGGGCGAGTACAAGCCGTGCTACCGCGTGGTGACCTGAATCCCTCGGGCTGTCCCCGCGTGCGTTCGGCGGGGGGCAGTGGCGTCACGTGCCCAGCGGTATCGTCACCGTGGCCAGGTAATGGCCTTCGGTGACGCGTGTCTCCACGCTGCCTCGCCCTTCCGTCATGGCGTGCACGCGCGCGCGTACGGAGTTCAGACCGACCTGGTGGCCGGTGCTCGGGCGCACGGGTGAAGTGGGCAACGAATTACGGATGACGATCCACGCGGCATCGTTGGTCTGCCCGGCCTCGATGTGCACATCGCCGCCGCTGGAGGAGGGCTCCACGCCATGCCGGATGGCGTTTTCCACCAGAGGCTGGATGGAAAGGGCAGGCACCTTCACCCCGGGCAGTGCCTCCGGCAGATGCCAGTCGACGCGAAGCCGGTCGCCGAAGCGCAGGCTCTCGATTTCCAGATAGCGTCTGGCCAGGGCCAGCTCCTCCGTCAACGGAATCTCGCGCGGGCCCGCCAGCGCCGCGCGGAAAAGATCCGCCAGGTCCAGCAGCAGGCGTTCGGCCTCGCCCGGTCGTTGGTGCACCAACGCCGCCCCGGTATTGAGGGTGTTGAACAGGAAGTGCGGGCGGATGCGGGCCTGCAGGGCTTCCAACTCCGACTGCTTCGCGCGCACGGCCAACTGACGCGTGCGCCAGTGGTTCTGGAAGGCCGCCAGGCCCAGTAGCCCAACCGTGATGGCGATCGCGGTGTAGCGCAGGAACATGCCCTGCCAGTCCGTCGATGCATCGCCGAAAAGCCCGCGCATCAGCCACCACGCCAGCAGGAAGATCGCCCACGCGGCCAGCAGCAGCAGGCCCAATGCCACGTAGGCCACCCTTTGAGGCCTTACCAGCGAAAGCGGCCGCCGCAGCAGGTACAGGCCCCCCAGCGTCAGCAGGAGCACCCATTGCACCAGCAGCGAGGCCAGGCCGAAGTAGGCCCAGCGGTCGCTCTGCAAGCCGGGCGCGAGCGCCAGCACGGCCGCCAGGCCTTCCCCCGCCAGCATCGTCCAGATGATAACGGGGGCCTGCCACAGCGCATCCAACGGGGTGGTGGGGTGGGCGTGGGCCATGCGTTTCCCGCTGGAACAAGGTGCGGCCATGATGCCCTGCCTGTCGGCGCCATGGCACCTCCTGGCCGCTGGTGCCGGTGGTCGGGCCGTCCATCGGCTGCGGACTGGCGCTGACCTGGGCTTGCGCCTAGGGTTGCATCCACGCTCACTTGGGGAGGCGGCGAATGCGTGTTGGCGGCAATCCGAAACGGTCTTCCATCGGCCTGTCTGCCCGGCAGGCGGGTTTCAGCATGATCGAGCTGATGGTCACCCTGGCCGTGCTGGCCATCCTGATCGCGATGGCGGTCCCCAGCTTCACCTCCATCATCAACAACAACCGGTTGGCTGCCCAGGCGAACGAAGTGATCACCTCCCTGCAGGTGGCGCGGACGGAAGCGATACGCCGCAACGAGCGCGTCACGGTCTGTCGGTCCACCGACGGGGCCACCTGCAGCGCCGCGGCGGGGGCGTGGGATACATGGATCACCCTGGTCGTCCGCAACAATGAGGTGCTGCGCGTCAACACGGCACGTGCACCGGTACAGGTGAACAGCCAAGACCTGGCGGTCACCTACGCGGCTGACGGGCTCGCCTACGAGGCAACCGGCATGCTGGCGGCCAATGCGTTCTCCGTCTGTATTCCCACCGATCAGCCCGCCAACAATCGCCGTTGGGTGAACCTCAACAGTGGCAGTCGCATCGAAACCGTGACTGACGGCAACGCTGGCGCCTGTCCCTGAAGCCGTGATGACCCTAAGACCATGAAGACTACCCGCGTTATTACCCGGTCGTTCCCCTCCCGCCAGCGCGGCGCGGGTCTCATCGAAGTGCTGGTTGCCGTGCTGGTGATGGGCGTCGGCCTGCTGGGCATCGCCGCCATGCAGACCACCGCGCTGCGCAACAGCCAGAGCTCGCTGGAGCGCAGTCAGTCGGTGGTGCAGACCTATTCGATCCTCGAGGCCATGCGTGCGAATCGCGCCGACGCAGTGGCCGGCGCCTACAACACCAATGGCTGGATGTGCGCTGTGCCTGCGGGCGGCACCCCTGCCACGAACGATCGCGCCGCCTGGATCACCTCCCTGAAAGCGACCATGGGCGTTGCCGGCGACACCACGACCTGCGGCCAGATCGCTTGCGCGAATACCGGCGCATGCACGATTACCGTGCGCTGGGATGACCAGCGCGCATCCGATGGGCCTTCCATCGCAGGTTCGTCGACCCGCGACGTCGTGACCCGGACCCAGCTGTGAGGGCTTATTCAATGCGGATTCCTTCTTCGCCCCGCCATATGCAGGGTCTCAGCCTGATCGAGCTGATGATCGCGCTGGTGCTGGGTCTGCTAGTGGTCGGTGCTGCCATCGGCATCTTCATGTCCAACCGGCAGGCGTATCGCGCCACCGAGAGCATCGGCCGCGTGCAGGAAGCCTCCCGCGTGGCTTTCGAAATGATGTCGCACGACATCCGCGAAGCGGGCGGCAATCCCTGCGACAAGGGGACGCCGGTCGCAAATGTGCTGAACGGCGCTGGCGCCGCGTGGTGGAGCAACTGGGCCGATGGCATCCGCGGTTACGACGATGGCGCTGCCGCACCGTTCGGCAATGCGCCCGCGCCCGTGCGCGTGGCCGGCACCGATGCCATCGAACTCAAGTCGGGTGCATCGGGGGGCGTCAATGTGACCGCTCATGCGACTGGCGGCGCCCAGTTCACAGTGAATACCGTCAACCACGGATTCGAGACGGGCGACATCGCGATGGTGTGCGATGGTCGTCAGGCGGCCATCTTCCAGGTCACCAGTGCGGACTCGGGGACGAGCAACACGGTGGAGCATGCCGAGGGCGGGGGTTCCCCCGGCAACTGCACCACCGGTCTGGGCGTGCCGTTGCTCTGCGCAGCCGGATCCGTCAAGAAGACGTTCGGGCCCAATTCGACCATGGTGCGCATGTACGCCACGGCATGGTACGTGGGCACTAATGCGCGGGGAGGCAGTTCCCTCTACCAGGTCCGCCTGAACGGCGGGGCGCCGCAAGCGCAGGAGATCACGGACGGTGTCACCGACATGCAGATCACCTACCGCGAAGGCGGCGCCTATGTCGCGGCAGGTGCGGTGGCCAACTGGGCCAATGTCACCGCGGCACGGATCACCATCACGCTGCAGAGCCTGGAAAATGTCGGGCCGAACGGTCAGGCGGTGCAGCGCCAGCTCGTCCACACTGTCTCGCTGCGGAACCGCAACGCATGAAGACCACCTCGTTTCCCTCCATGCGCCGACAACAGGGTGCTTCCCTGGTCGTGGTGCTGATCCTCCTTCTGGTGATGACGTTGCTGGGCCTGGCCGTGCTTCGCAGCGCGCTGCTGGAAGAACGCATGACCGCCAACCTGCTGGACCGCAGCTGGAGTTTCCAGGCCGCGGAGGCAGCCTTGCGCAACGGTGAGGCGTTGGCGGCCACGCGTCCGGTCGTGCCTGCCGCCGGCTGTGCCGGCGGCGTCTGCTCGACACCCGTCGCCACCGATACCGAGCGCTGGCGCGTTGCCGGATTCAATGGCTGGGTCAACGGCGACGACCAGGGCGCCCAGACGGCGAGGCCGCAGTACTTCATCGAGTACATGGGCGACGTCCCCACTTGGCCGGGTTGCGATCTGCTGGACGAGGCAAATCGTTCGCCGCTTTGCCTGGCCCCCCGTTACCGCATCACGTCCACCAGCAGCGCAGCCGATCGCGCGCAGGTCGTGCTGCAGTCCAACTTCCTTGTGCAGTAAGCGGAGCCTGTCATGCACAGAACGATTTCCACCCATCGGGTGTCGTCCGGCAAAGGTCTGGCGCATCGCATCTCGCCGACGTTGGCCGCATTCCTTGCCACCCTGCTGGCTTTGCCGGTGCAGGCGGGCATTACCATTCCCACCGATCCCCTGACCACGGGCAGTCGAGTTCCACCCAACATCCTTTTCATTCTTGATGACTCCGGCTCCATGGCCCCCGATACGGGCTGGCGCATGGGTAACCCGGACATCACCAGCATCACGGGCGGCAGTATTACGTCGATCGAAAACACGGGCGACGACAATTGGAACACCAACGCGTATACCGGCATTACACGTAATACCTATGTCGGCAATACCGTTTTCTACAACCCTGCTATCGACTACCGGCCATGGGTTGATGCTTCCGGCAACATCCTGACGGGTGGCACTACGTATGGCGCTGCCTACAGCAGCTTGAATGTCGCCAGCGGCGGGACGCTCGATCTGGCAAGTGCCACGCGCACTTATTATGTGCCCAAGGCGGGAGCGACCAATCTGGCCGATGCCACACAGTATTTCCGCTACCAGATACATACCGATGGCGTCATCGTGCGCAGTGAGCGCCTGTATGGAAATGCCGGTTCCGAGGGCCTGACGGGGCGAGGTTGTCAAAGCGGCACCACCAATACGTGGCGCTGGAAGAACTGTACCCGTGTCACACCCACCGGTCGGACGGAAGAGGCCGAGCGCAACAACTTTGCCACTTGGTATTCCTATCATCGTACCCGCATGAAGGTGGCCAAGGCCGGTGCAAGCCAGGCCTTCAGCGATCTGGGTACCGATGTCCGGGTGGGCTTTCGCACCATCCATAACCGGAACACGTACAACATCCCGGTCAACAACAACAATGGCCTCTTCGCCGACCCCAACGGTACTGGCGGTGCCAACAACAATAGAACCACGTGGTTCAACCGGCTGTTCAATGCGGCGGGCAGTGGCCGTACCCCGCTGCACAATGCGCTTAACTCGGCAGGCTCATATTTCGAACTGACCGACGCGAGCGGACCTTGGGGCCCACAGGCAGGCGTCAACCAGTTGGCTTGCCGGCAGAACTTCGCCATCCTCACGACGGATGGTTACTGGAACGATGGCAGCACCGGTTACGCCAACTACGACAATCAGGATGGGCCTGTCATTACCGGTCCCTCTGGTGCCACGTATCAGTACAGGCCAGGCAATCCTTATCAAGGCGCTGATCCCAGCACGCTGGCCGACGTTGCCATGCGTTACTGGAATACCGATCTGCGCGACGATCTGGACAACATCGTGCCGACTACGACGGCCAATCCTGCCTTCTGGCAGCATATGGTCACTTTCGGTATCTCGATTGGCCTGAAAGGCAGCCTCAATCCTGATACGGATCTGCCCGCGCTGACCGCCGGAACCAGATTCTGGCCAAACCCGAATGACAACGAAGATTTTCACCGCATCGACGATCTTTTCCATGCATCCGTGAATGGTCGTGGCTCGTTCATCGCGGCCGGTGATCCCAACGAGTTCACTTCGGGCTTGAAGGCCGCCTTGGCCACCATCACGGAGCGCACCGGGTCGTTCTCCAACGTCGCAGCCAATTCGGCCCGGCTGCAGACAGGTACCAAGCTGTTCCAGGCCAGCTACGTGTCGGGCGTCTGGACGGGCGAGCTGGTCGCCTACGACAGGCTCAATCCGCCGCAGACAGGGTTTGCGGTGACGCCGACCTGGCGTTCATCGAATGGCATCCCGGCCACGGGAAGAAAGGTATTTACCTCGAACGGTACCTTGGGTCTCGCGTTTCCTGCTTCCGCGACCACGGCACAGTTGAGTGCACTGACTCGCACAGGCACGGCGCTCAACTTTCCCGTTACCGGCGCCCAGAACGCCGCGTATCTGGCGGGCGACCGCACGCTGGAACTGAACAATGGCGGTACGTTGCGTAATCGCAACCATCTGCTGGGCGATATCGTGTCTTCGTCACCTGCCTATGTCGATGACACCCAGACACTCTACGTGGGTGCCAACGACGGCATGTTGCACGCATTCAATGCGAGTAACGGGCAGGAACTGTTTGGCTACATTCCCAATATCGTGAACTGGTCCAGCCTGGGCTCGCTGAGCCGCCCTGATTATGCGCACCAGTATTTCGTCGATGGTGCAATCGTCGTGTCCACACGCAAACAGACCCCGGGTCAGAACATCCTGGTGGGTGCATTGGGTCGCGGCGGAAAGGGTATTTTCGCGTTGGATGTTTCCAATCCCGCTTCCTTCGGCACCACCAACTTCAAATGGGAAAGGGCCGAAACGACGAACAACCTGATGGGGCAGGTGCTGACTCGTCCGATCATCGCAAAGCTCAACAACAACGTGACGGCAGTGATCGTGGCCAATGGCCCCAACAGCACGGCCGAGCGCGCTGCTCTGCTCGTCTACAATCTCGATACCGGCGCCCTGATCAGCGAAATAGATACGGGCGTGGGTAGTGCGGCCGCTCCGAATGGCCTGTTTGCGCCGGTCGGCATCGATCAGGATGCCAGTGGTACGCTGGACTACATCTATGCGGGCGACATGCTCGGCAACGTGTGGAAATTCAACCTCACGTCCTCGTCCCCCACGGCGTGGTCGAATGCGGCCAACCGTACGAGGCTGTTCACGGCCACTTCTTCGACCGGAACGGTGCAGCCGATTACCGGTGGGCTGACCCTTGCCATGAATCCCTCGACTTACAAGACCTGGGTGTTCTTCGGCACTGGCCGATTCGTGACCACTGGGGACGTCTCTGACCGCTCCGTCCAGAGCCTTTACGGCATCGAGGATAACTCCACCACCTTGACGCGCGCGTCGCTGACGTCACGGAAGACGATGATCGCCACGACGAAGGATGGTCAGCCCGTGAGAGCATTCGAGGCGACGCAGGCGCTACCCGTCACTTCGAGTGGCTGGTATATCGATCTGGTCACGCCACCCACCCCGCCAGGTACGGCCGAAGGCGAGCGCATCGTCACGGCGCCGCAGATGGATGGCTCGGTGCTTGAAGTCAGTAGCATCATTCCGACCTCTGCCAACGCATGCCAAGCCGATGGTCGCGGTTATCTGAATGCACTCGATGCCTTCACGGGTACCAGCGCCAAGAAGCCCTACTTCGACGTGGACGGCGACGGTGACTTCAGCGACGAGACGGTCACCTATACAGACGGAAATGGCAATACGGTCCGTGTTCCGATCGGGTCGGTGGATCTGGGCGTCGGCATGGTAACGCAGGGCAGCTTGTTCTCCGGTAATCCGGATGCCTTGGGCCTGATCTGTGCGGGAGGCTCGGCAGGTGGATTGGGTTGCCGCGGTAAGAACGATCCGCGTAACGTGGGCCGGGTTTCCTGGCGCGAAATCAGACAGGAGTAAGGGATGAAAACCGAATGCTTGGATCGGACCCATGGACGCCGTGCATCGCGCTCGCGCGCGTCGGGCTTCACGTTGATCGAACTGTTGATCGTCATCGCCATCGTGGCGATCCTGGCGACGATCGCCTACTCGACCTACCAGGACCAGATCGTCAAGTCCCGGCGCGCCGCGGCTGCGGTATGCCTGCAGGAGCGCGCGCAGTTCATGGAACGGTTCTACAGTACCAACATGAGCTATGCAGGCGCGCCGAATCCCCCGGCGCAGTGCGATGCCGAAGTCTCGCCGCATTACACGCTGCAGTTCCAGGCGGCGCCTACGGCAAAAGCGTACACCTTGCAGGCCGTTCCGCAGGCGGCGCAAGCGGAACGCGACACATTGTGCGGAACCATCAGCCTCGATGCACAGGGTCGTCGTGGCGAGGGGGGTACCGCGACGAATGCGGCGGAATGCTGGTGAAGGCGCGACC
>CAMLKR010000111.1 GCA_946480565.1 uncultured Arenimonas sp.
TGTACAGCGAGATCACCACCGGCATGTCGGCGCCGCCGATCGGCAGCGTCATCAGGATGCCGACCGCCAGCGCCGCCACGAAGAAGCCGATGATCACCGGCTGTTCCAGGCCATAAACCGTGAGCACGCCCAAGGCCACCGCCACCAGGAACACCAGCCCGTTGAAGGCCTGCTGGCCCGGGAAGGTGAAGCGCCTGTCCATGCGTCCGTCGAGCTTGGCCCAGGCGATCACCGAACCGGTGAGCGACACCGAGCCGATCAGCGCGCCGACCACGGCCAGCACCAGGGCCGTCTGCGAGGGCGCGATGCCGGCGTCGGAGAACTTCAGCAGCTCCACCGCGCCGATCGCCGCCGCCGAACCGCCGCCCAGGCCGTTGTACAGCGCGACCATCTGCGGCATGTCGGTCATCGCGACCCGCTTTCCGGAAACCCAGGCGACGATCGTGCCCAGGAACACCGCCAGCGCGATAAGCCCGAGGTTGTGCAGGCCCGGCAGCGCGAAGGTGGCGATGGTCGCCACCAGCATGCCGGCGCCGGCCCAGCGGATGCCGCTGGCCGCCGTCCTGGGGGAAGACATGCGCTTGATGCCGAGGATGAACAGCAGGGCCGCGACGAAATAGCTGGCCTTCACCAGCAGGGGCAGCCAGCTCATGCGCCGCCCTCCTTCTTGGCGCTGGGCTTGAACATCTCGAGCATGCGCTCGGTGACGACATAACCGCCGGCGGCGTTGCCGGCCCCCATCAGCACCGCCAGGAAGCCGATCACCTTCTCGGTGGTCGTGTCGGCATGGCCCAGCACCACCATGGCGCCGATCATCACGATGCCGTGCACGAAGTTCGAACCCGACATCAGCGGCGTGTGCAGGATGACCGGCACCCGGCCGATGATCTCGTAGCCGGTGAACGCGGCCAGCATGAAGATGTACAGCGCGACGAAGCCGTCCATGTCCCCTCCCCGCGCGGATGCGCGACCGGTTCCATCATAACCGCTGGTTAAACATCGGCCAGAGGGCCGGTCAACAGCGCCGGCGGCCGCCGCGTTCTGGTCGGGGCCACCCAACCCCGGAGGAAATGGCGATGCAATCCAATACCCTGCGCACCCCGATCCTGCTTGCCCTGGCCCTGCTGCTGGCCGCCGGCCCCGCCCTGGCCCATCCCGAGGGCGATCGCGTCGAATACCGGCTGGACCAGCGCGGCGACCGCATCGAGCAGCGCCTCGACCACCGCGGCGACCGCATCGACCAGCGCCTCGACCATCGGGCCGGGGTCGCCGCCGCCCACGGCTACCACGGCTACGCCGAACGACTCGACTACCGGGGCGACCGCGTCGACCACCGGCTGGACCAGCGCGGCTCGCGCATCGACCACCGGCTCGACCGCCGGGGCGAGCGCTACAACCGCTGGCATTGAGCCGGTCAACGGAACCGGCGCGGATGCGTTATACAGCGCCATGGACGGCCTGACCCGCGCCCCGTGATGCCCTTCGACGCCGCCCCCGCCGCGCCGCCCGCCAGCCTGGACCAGTTCCTGGCCTCGGTGGAGCGGCGCGCCTTCCGGATGGCCGAGCTCGCGCTCGGCCACCGCGAGGACGCGCTGGACGCGGTGCAGGAGGCGATGATCAAGCTGGTCGGCTACCGCGAGCGGCCGGCGGAGGAATGGACCCCGCTGTTCTGGAGCATCCTGCGCCGGCAGGTCACCGACCGGCACCGCCGCAACACGGTTCGGCGTCGGGTGATGACCTTCCTGGGCCGGGGCGACGAGGACCGCGAGGACCCGCTGGAAATGCTGCCCGACCCGGGCGAGGATCCCGCCCGCCGGCACGCCGACGCCGAAGCCTGGGCCGCACTTGGCCGGGCCTTGCGCCAGCTGCCCCGGCGCCAGCGCGAGGCCTACCTGCTGCGCGAGCTGCAGGGTCTGGACGTCGCCGAGACCGCGGCGGCGATGGGCTGCTCCGACGGCTCGGTCAAGACACATCTGTCGCGGGCGATGGCCGCCCTGCGCACCCACCTGGAGGACTGGCGATGAACCGCCCCGACCCGATCACCGAACGCGCACGCGACCTGTTCGAGCGCGCCAGCGACGGCCTGGACCAGGGCATGGCCTTCCGCCTGCGACGCGCCCGGCACGAGGCCCAGCAGGTCCGGCCGGCGCGCCGCGGCCTGGCGTTGGCGGTGCCCGCCGGCGCCTTCGCCGCCGCCGTGCTCGCGCTGGGCCTGGCCTGGTGGCTGCCGCAGCGCACCGTCATGCCGCCGGCGACGGATCCCGCCCTGGCCGCCAGCACCGCCGAACTCGATGCGCTGGTGATCGAGGAGGACGCCGAACTGTATGCCTGGCTGGCCGAAGCGCCGGTGGCGACCGCCGCCCAGGGGCCCGGGCTGTGATGCGCCGGGTCTGCGGGCTGGCGCTGGGCCTGGCGCTGTGGACGGCGGCGGCGCCTGCATCGGCGCACGCGCCGGACGGCCCCGACGATCGCCATGACCACCGCGATCGCCGGCACGAAGGCCATGGCCCCGCGCCGGTGCCCGCCGGCGTCAGCGTGCCGACCTGGGCCCAGCTGTCGCCGGCCCAGCAGCAAAAACTGGCGCCGCTGGCCGCGCACTGGGACCAGATGCCGGCTTCGCGCCGCGTGCGCGCGCTCGAACGCCTTGAGCGCAAGGCCCGCTGGGACGCGATGACGCCGGAACAGCGAGAGAAGCTGCGCGAAGGCGCGCGGAATTTCCGCGACCTGCCGCCGGAGCTGCGCGAGAAGATGCGCACCAGCATGGCCACGCTGCGCCAGCTGCCCGAGGCCGAGCGCAAGGAGCTGTTCCGGCTCTGGCGAAGCCTGGACCCGGCGCAGCGCCGCGCCTGGCTTGAACAGGGCGGCCCCGGCCTCTCGCCGCCGCCGGAGGTGGCGCCCGCCGACCGTCCGCCGCCGGCACGCTGAGGCGCGCGCCGGGAAACCCCGACCTCAGGCCTTGCGCTCGCCGGCGTGGGCCAGGCAGGTCTTGGCGATCAGCTCGTCGTTCCAATCCAGATTAAGCGCGCCGTCCTTCAGCGACAGCGCCAGGAAGTTGTAGACATTGCGCGCGTACATCTCGCTGGCATGCAGCGCGCCCTGGCTGGCCAGGTTCAGCGGGCCGGCGATGGTGACGCCGTCGGCCTCGAAGGTTTCGCCCGGCCGGGTGAGTTCGCAGTTGCCGCCCGTTTCCGCCGCCAGGTCGACGATGACGCTGCCCGGCTTCATGCCCGCCACCATCGCCGCACTGATGATCTTCGGCGCCGGGCGTCCCGGCACCGCCGCGGTGGTGACGATCACGTCCACGGTCTTGAGGTGTTCGGCCAGGCGGCGCTGCTGTTCGGCGCGCTCCTCGGCGGTGAGCTCGCGCGCGTAGCCGCCCTCGCCGGCGGCGCTGACGCCGAGGTCGAGGAACTTGCCGCCCAGCGACTCGATCTGCTCGCGGGTTTCCGGCCGCACGTCGAAACCTTCCACCTGGGCGCCAAGCCGGCGCGCGGTGGCGATGGCCTGCAGCCCGGCGACGCCGGCGCCGACGATCAGCACCTTCGAGGGCCGGATGGTGCCGGCGGCCGTGGTGAGCATCGGGAAATAACGCGGCGCCAGCTGGGCGGCGATCAGCACGGCCTTGTAGCCGGCCATGCCGGCCTGCGAGCTCAGCACGTCCATGGCCTGGGCACGGGTGGTGCGCGGCAGGCGTTCCAGCGAGAAGCCGGTGAGCTTGCCGGCGACCAGCGCGTCGACGCGGCCCGGGTCGGCATGCGGGGCCAGCAGGCCGACCACCACCGCGCCGGGCTTGAGTTTCGCCAGCCGCTCGTTCGACGGCGGCTGCACGCAGACCAATACGTCGGCGCGGGCCAGGGCCGCGTCGGCATCGTCCACCAGCTCGGCGCCGGCATAGGTGTCGTCGCGGAAATGCGCCGGCAGGCCGGCTCCGCGCTGCACCAGCAGCCGGGCGCCCAGGGCGGTGAGTTTTTTCGCGGTCTCGGGGCTCAGGGCCACGCGGCGCTCGCCCGCGGCGGACTCACGGACCAGAACGATGCTCACCGACATGCACGCCACTCCCCGGAAAGGATGGCTTCGATGCTACCGGAAGCGCCGCCGGGGCGGCAGGGGATCAGCCGACTTCGTCGCGCAGCTTGCCCATGACCCGGTGCAGGACCTGGTCGAATACGCCTTCCTGCTCGCGGACCAGCAGGTTGCCCTCCTGCTTCATCGCCGCCAGCTCCTCGACCGAGGCCACCAGCACGCGCACGCCGCGCCGGTTGACGAACATCAGGCGCGACGAGATCGGGCTGACCCAGGACAGCTTGACCGGGTGGTGTTTGCCGTCTTCGCCGGCGATGTGGATCCAGGTGCCGATCTTGAGCTGGCGCATCATCTCGACGTCTTCCTCGCTGACGTCCAGGCGCGCCTTCCCGGCCACCACTTCCAGGCGCGGCTTGAGGTCGGCCAGTGCCGCCGCGGCGGCGGCGGCCGGGTTGCGGCGCTCCGGCATCGGCACGACGTTTTCGGGCGGGATGATGTTGGACGGTGCCGGCGCCGGGGCCTGGCCCCGGGCCAGGCGGTCCAGGCTATCGGCCAGGGCGCGCTGCATCTCCTGGGCGGCCTCGCCGATGATGCCGGAGCTGGCCAGCACGTTCTCGATCGGTTCGCGCAGGGCCTGCAGCGCCGGGCCGGCGGGCTTGGCCGCCTCGCCTTCGCGCGGCAGCAGCGCCAACAGGCGGTCGGCGACCGACAGCGCGGACTGCCAGGAGCTGCTCTCCGGGCCTTCGCGCAGGGCGATCATGGACAGGTGGTGGGTCCAGCAGCGGCCCAGGAAGTCTTCCATCGCCGGGGTCGGCTGCAGCCCCTGGGTGCGCTGGGCCAGCTCCTTCGAGGCGAGGTCGCGGGCCTGTTCCAGACGCTCCTGGCCGCGCTGGGCCTCGGCGGCACGGCGTTCGGCCAGTTCGACCCGGCGGCGGTGCTGGTCCAGGAACTGGCGCAGCTCCTGCTCCAGCGTCTCGAAGATGGCGATGTCTTCGTTGAACTCGGCGATCAGGCGGTCGACGGTGTTCTCGGCCTTCTGCAGCAGCTCCCGCTCCTGCGGGCCTTCGCCGCGGTTGCCCTCGACCGCCTCGGCCAGCGAATTCAGCAGCCGGCGCGCCGGATGCGACTTGTAGAGGAACAGCCGGCGGTCCATCACCGCCGCCTTGACGAACGGCACCACCAGGCGCGAGATCATCGTGCGCGCGGAGTGCTCGAAATCGCGCTCGTCGAACATCACGTCGAACAGCATGCCGACCAGGTCGACCGCGTCCTCGTCGTCCTGGCTCATGCTGACCTGCTCGGGCGGCAGGCCGATGCGGCTGGCGCCGCGCAGCAGTTCGTTCTTCAGCAGCGCCGCCAGCGAGACCTCCGGCCGCTCCAGGGCCTCGGTCACCGCCGCCGGCACGCTGTTCTGCATCAGCGACAGCACCGACATCATTTCTTCGGCGACCATCGGCCGCTGGCCGCCGCGGCCGGTCTGGCGGCCGCCGAGCTGCTGCGAACCGCCGCCGCCCGGACGCCAGGCGTGCAGCATCTGCACCAGGGCGTCGAACACGGCGCGGTCTTCGGTGCTCGGCGCGCCGGAGCCGGGCGCAGCGTAGTCCGAGGCCGCCGGCGCATAACCGTCGGCGGTGCGCGGCGCGACCAGGTCGGGACGCTCGGTCGCGGGCTGGGCGGCCGGCTTGGGCGCCGGCTTCGGCGCGGCGTTGACCGGGCTGAAGCCGGCAGCCGCGAGGCGGCCGTTGAGATCCACCAGCAGTTCGCGCAGGTCGTGGATGACCTCGCGCTCGTAGTATTTGAACAGCACCATGCGCACGTCCGCCGGCACCTCGATGCCGCGGTGGGCTTCGGCGATGGCGTTGGCCAGGCTGTGCGCGCTGAGCGGGTTCTGGGCCGGCTCGAGCTGGGCCAGGCCGAGCATACGCGCCATCCGGCCGGCCAGCTCGTCGAGCATGTTGCCGTGGATGCGCATGATCGCTTCCGCGGTCAGGTTCGTCGCCAGCTGCTCCTCGAGCTCGCTTTCCTCCAGCAGGGACAGCACGACATTGCCGTCGCTGTCGCCGGGCAGCTTCGGCGTGGCGCGCTGGTCGAGCTGCTCGAAGCCCTTGTCCAACTGGTCGCGGAAACCGCGCTCGATCGGCGCGCGGGAATTGCGCAGGGCGCGCATCGCATGCAGGTAGGGCGAGCCGGTCGGGGCGCCATCCTTCTTGGCCAGGTCGAACAGCCAGTCGTCGGCCCGGGCGAAGACGCGGGCCAGCACCGACTGCAGGTGCTCGGTGCTGCGCCGGCGCATGGCCGCGATCAGGTCCCGCGCCACGGTGCCGGGACGTCGTTCGCTGGTGGATGGAGTGAATTCGCTCATGGGCCTCGGCACGTCCGGGGGGTTTACGCGCTATGGCGGGAGTTTCCAGCACTCTGCCACACCGTTCTGTGAACCCCTTCCCAGAATCCGAGGGGCGGGGGTCCGGCGGGGCCGAATGGTAATCTTGCGCTCATGAATGCCCTCGATGCCCTGCGCCGCCGCCGCTCGGTGCCCTCCCGCCTGCTCGGGGAGCCCGGACCCAGTCCGGACCAGCTCCGCAGCCTGCTGACCGAAGCGGTCCGCGTGCCCGACCACGGCAAACTAACTCCTTGGCGCTTCCTGCGCATCCAGGGCCCGGCCCGCCAGGCCCTGGGCGACCTGCTCGCCGCCCGGGCCCTCGAGCGCGACCCGGCCGCGCCGGCCGCGGCCGTGGACAAGGACCGTCAGCGCTTCTCACATGCGCCACTGGTGCTTGCGGTCATCGCCCGGCTCACCCCCGGGCACAAGGTGCCGGAACAGGAGCAGCTGCTGTCCGGCGGCGCGGTCTGTTTCGCCCTGCTGCAGGCGGCCCAGGCCCTGGGCTTCGGCGCCCAGTGGCTCACCGGCTGGGCGGCCTACGACCCGGTGGTCACCGCGCGTCTGGGGCTGGGCGAGAACGAGAAGGTGCTGGGCTTCATCCACATCGGCACCGCGACCGAGGAGGCACCCGAGCGCCAGCGCCCGGATCCGGAACATCTGCTCGGCGACTGGACCCCGTGACCGGTCCCGTCCACCTGGTCGACGCCAGCCTCTACGTGTTCCGTGCCTGGCATTCGATGCCGCCGGAGTTCGAGGACCGCGAGGGCTGGCCGGTGAACGCGGTGCACGGCTTCGCGCGCTTCCTGCTCGAGCTGCTCGAGCGCCAGAAGCCGGCCCGCATCGCCATCGCCTTCGATGAATCGCTGGACTCGAACTTCCGCAACGACCTCTATCCGGCCTACAAGGCCAACCGCGACGCCGCCCCCGAGGAGCTCAAGCGCCAGTTCGCCCACTGCCAGCGCCTTTGCCGCGCGCTCGGCCTTTCGGTGCTGGCCGACGGCCGCTACGAGGCCGACGACCTGATCGGCACCGCCCTGGGCCACGTGCGCCGCGTCGGCCACGCCGGCCTGATCGTCTCGGCCGACAAGGACCTGTCGCAGCTGCTCGACGCCGACGACGAACAGTGGGACTACGCCCGCAACGAACGCTGGCGTGCCGACGGCGTCAAGGCCCGCTACGGCGTTCACGCCCACCAGATCGCCGACTACCTGGGCCTGACCGGCGACGCCATCGACAACAT
>CAMLKR010000112.1 GCA_946480565.1 uncultured Arenimonas sp.
CTGCTCGACGCCCTGCCCGCCAACCTCGCCCAGGACGACCGCGCGCTGCGCGGCCGCGCCCGCCTCGGCTTCGCTGCGCTGCTCAAGGACGCGCCGCCGGCACAGGTGCTGCAGGCCGCGATCGCCGCCGATCCGGCCGACCTGCACGCCCGCCACCTGCTGGGCGCGCGCGCGATCGTCGAAGGCGACGCCGAAGCCGGCCTGGAGCAGTTCCTGGAGATGCTGCGCCGCGACCGCAATTTCGCCGACGGCCTGCCGCGCAAGGCCCTGATCGACGCCTTCCGCGTGGTCGAGGACGAGGACCTGGTCGGCACCTACCGGCGCAGGATGGCCTCGGTGCTGTTCTGAATCAGGTCAGCCAGAAGGTCAGCAGGAACTGCAGCGTGCGGTACAGGTAGAGGTTGCCGAGCATCATCACGGTGATCAGCAGCACCGGCGCCAGCAGCGACACCCAGCCCGGCGGGGCGTAGACCCGGCGCACCGCGCGCGCGTAGTGCAGGCCCATCAGCGCCAGCGTCGCCATCACCAGCCAGAACGCCAGCGGGCCCTCGATGCGCCCCATCCGGTCCAGCAGCCAGCCCAGCGGCAGCAGCACCAGCTGGATGTAGAGCAGGGTGAAAGTGAACAGGTGGGTCGCCACCACCGCGTGTTCGGCAAAATACAGGCGCCGGCGCCGGAACATCAGCGCCAGGCCCACCGCCAGGAACGGGATGTGCACGATGATCAGCGCCTTGCCGACATTGCCGGCCTGGGCGCCGTAGTCGCGCGCGTAGTCGGCCATCGTGTAGCGCGCCGGGGCCGCGTCCCGGCGCGCCTCGGGCAGGGCCGCGCGCCGGGCCTGCAGCGCGCGGTCGCGTTCGGCGATGCGCTGCATAACCCAGGGGTTGGTGATGCGGCTGTGCACCTGGGACATCTGGTCCGACAGCGGCAGGTTGAAGTCGGTCAGGGTGCCGGGCGAAAGGAAATACAGCACGTTCGCCAGCAGGAACAGCGTCATCGGCGCCAGCCAGTGCCGGCGGCGGCCGTCCAGGTAATCGCGCGACAGGCGGCCGGGCTGGAACAGCAGCGCGCGCAGGCTGCGCCAGAAGCGCCCGTCCAGGTCGGTGGCGGCCGCGAACAGCTGGCCCAGCAGGTGGCCCAGGCGGCGGTCGCCGTCGGCCATGCGCTTCTGCCCGCAGCCATGGCAGTACGCCCCGCGCAGGATTTCGCCACAATTGGCGCAGGCCTCGGCCATCGCTTTCCCCCTACCCTTGCCTGATTAGAGCCCAGCGCGCACCTGCATGAAAGCCTCCCGCCTCCGACTCGTCTTCAACGTCTGGCCGCCCTTCCTGTTCACCGGTATCCACGTCACCGAGCTGGCGCCCGACTACCGCTACGCGCGGGTCGAACTGCGCCTGCGCTGGTACAACCGCAACTACGTCAAGACACACTTCGGCGGCAGCCTGTTCGCGATGACCGATCCGTTCTGGATGATCATGATGCTGCAGCGGCTGGGGCCGGATTACCTGGTCTGGGACCAGGCCGGCGAGATCCGTTTCCTCAAGCCCGGCAAGGGCACCGTGACGGCGGAGTTCCGGCTCGACGACGCCGTGGTGGACGACATCCGGGCCGCGGCCGCGGGCGGCGAGAAGGTGCTGCGCTGGTTCGAGGTCGACATCCGCAATGCCGGGGGCGAGGTGGTGGCCACCGTCCGCAAGCAGCTCTACGTCCGGCGCAAGCGCGACCGGCCGGCCGCCGCCTGAGCCGCCCCGGGAACCCAGCGTCCAAGACCCGGAAAAGGCCCGTCTCAGGGCCTGCGCCCCGTCCGTCGCTGGCCAACTGTGACGGGTTTCACACATTCACAAATGGCTTGCCAGCCCGGCCCGCTGCCGTATGCTGGCCTTCCCGACCCCCCCGTCCCGGCCCCGCCCCCGCGCCATGCAGCAGGAAGAAGAACTTTCCCCTGACGAACTGACCGCGCTGCTCTCCAGCTACATGCCGGAGATCCCCGGTTATCGCGTGCTGCGCCGGATCGGCAAGGGCGGCATGTCCCAGGTCTACCTGGGCGTGCAGGAATCGCTGGACCGCCAGGTGGCGGTGAAGGTGATGTCGCCGGCGGCGCTGACCGACGAAATCAGCAAGCAGCGCTTCGAACATGAGGCGCGCACCATCGCCAAGCTCGAACACCCCTGCATCGTCGGCATCCACGAGGTCGGCCGCACCCGCCAGGGCCTGCTGTATTACGTGCTGCCCTACCTGGCCAAGGGCCACCTGGGCCAGCGCGACTTCACCCACGACGAGGACCGCATCCTCGAGGTGCTGCGCTCGCTGTTGTCGGCGCTGGAGTACGCACACGCGCGCGGCATCGTGCACCGCGACGTCAAGGCCGAGAACGTGCTGTTCGACAATGCCGACCGGCCCCTGCTCACCGACTTCGGCATCGCGCTGAGCAAGCGCGACCAGACCCGCATCACCACCGCCGGGCTGGCCGTGGGCAGCGGCGGCTACATGGCGCCGGAACAGGCGCGCGGCGAAGTGGTGGACGGCCGCGCCGACCTCTACAGCGTCGGCGTGCTGGCCTACGAACTGCTGATGGGACGCCTGCCCTACCAGGCCGCCGACCCGCTGGCCCTGGCCCTGATGCACGCCCAGGACCCGGTGCCGCGGCTGCCGCCCGAGAAAAAACACTGGCAGCCCTTCCTCGACCGGGCCATGGCCAAGTCGCCGGACAACCGCTACCGCAACGCCCAACAGATGCTGGGCGCGCTGAACCAGATCGCCGCCGGCAAACCGCCGGAACCGAAGTTCGACACCGCCAGGCTGCGCGAAACCGCCCTGCGCTACTGGAAGCCGGTCGCCGGCGCCCTGGGCGGCGTGCTGGTCGCGTTCGCCGCCATCGCCTGGCTGCAGCGCGAACCCGACCCGCGCGCGGACACCGACTTCTTCACCGTCGAAGACGCGGCCCCTGCCGCCGGCGCGCCCGCGCCCGCCGCCGAACCGGCGCCGGCCCCGGTGGACGCCGCCCTCGCCCAGGCCGCGGCCGACCAGCCGCCGCCGGTGGTCAGCTCGCCCTTCGCCGGCGTCAGTGCCGAAGTCAGCGTGGTCGCGCTCGATTACGACCCGACCCGCGCCGGCGCCCGCGAACTGGCGGCCGCCCGCCGCCAGATCGACCGCAACCGCCTGAGCCTGCCGCCCGGCGACAACGCGATGGAGTCGCTGCGCGCGGCGCGCACGCTGGCGCCGCGCGAACCGGCCCTGTTCCGCCTGTCCGACGAAGTCATCGCGTATTACGCCCCCAAGGTGCTGGAGGCCGCGCAGGCCGGCGACGACGACGCGGCGTTGGAAAACTACACCCGCGTCGCGCCCTTCGTGGCCGAGATGGAGCGCGGACAGGGCAAACCCTGGGTCGCGCTGCGCGAGGGCCTGCCGCCGGTGCTGCTGGCGCGGCTGAAGGACGGCCTGGACAAGGTCGACAGCGTCAGCGTCGCCCGGACCAAGGCGCTGGCGACCGCACTCGAGGTGCCGTCGGACCTGCTCGAGCCGGCCTGGTCGCAGGCGATCGAGTTGCCCAAGCCCGGCGATGCGCTGGAAGACAGCGGCGTGGCCATGGTGCTGGTCGGCCTGCCGCGCGGCGAGCGCGCCGGCCTGGCGGCGATGCGCAGCGAGGTCACCCGCAGCGAATACGCCGCCTTCGCCTCCGGCAGCGGCCGCCCCGCCGCACGCTGCCGCAACCGCCTGGCGCCGATCACGCTGAAGAAGCGCAGCTGGGACGATCCCGGTTTCAACCAGGGCGGCAACCATCCCGCCGTCTGCGTCAGCTACGACGATGCGCGGGCCTATGCGCAGTGGCTCAGCCGCCGCACCGGGCACGACTACCGCCTGCCGACGACGTCGGAATGGCGCCAGCTCGCCGACTACCGCGCCAGCGGCAACGCCTGCCGCGACGGCCGCATCAACTGCGGCAGCGAAGGCACCGTCGCCGCCAGCCAGGGACCGGCCAGCCCGATCGGCCTGAACGGCCTGCGCGGCAACGCCCGCGAATGGCTGTCGGACTGCGGCGCGCGCGGCTGCGGCCGGCGCCTGGCCGCGGGCCTGGGCTGGCGCGACACCACCCGCACGCCGGCCACGCACGTGGACGACTTCGACGCCGACACCGGCTTCGACGACATCGGCTTCCGCCTGGTGCGCGCCGTCAGCGCCGAGGAACTGGGCGCGCGCTAGTTGCCCTACAATCGGCGCATGCGAAGACTCCGCGCCTACTTCTTCACCGGCCTGCTGACCCTGTTGCCGATCTGGCTGGTCTGGATCGTCTTCAAGTTCGTGCTTTCGCTGCTGTCGGAGATGAGCCAGCCCTGGGTCGGGCCGCTCTCGGCGCGGCTCGCCGCCGCCCACCCTGAGATGCTGGGCTGGATGGACGACCCCTGGGCGCAGTCGGCGTTCGCGGTGGTCGGCACGGTGCTGGTGATCGTCGCGGTCGGCGCGCTGGCGCGGCGCGTGGTCGGCCAGCGCCTGCTGGCCTGGTTCGAGGCGCTGATCGCCCGCATCCCGCTGATGAAGACCGTGTACGGCAGCGCCCGCAAGCTGCTGGACCTGCTGCAGACAAAACCCGACGGCACCCAGCGCGTGGTGCTGATCGACTTCCCGCACCGGGACATGAAGTGCGTGGGCTTCGTCACCCGCATCGTCACCGAGCAGGGCACCGGCCGCGAGCTGGCCGCCGTGTACGTGCCGACCACGCCCAACCCGACCTCGGGCTACCTGGAGATCGTGCCCGTGGACAAACTCACGCCCACCGACTGGACCGTGGACGAGGCCATGACCTTCATCATCTCCGGCGGCGCCGTCAGCCCCGACACCATGCCCTTCGAACGCCCGGAGCCGCGCCCGTGACCGGCCAGGAGCGCGCCAGCCGGCTGTTCCTGGTGCTGGCGGTGTTCTTCGTCGGCAATGCCCTGCTGGCCGAGTTCATCGGCGTGAAGATCTTCGCGCTGGAAGAGACCCTGGGCCTGTCGCCGTTCGAATGGAACCTGTTCGGCCAGACCGGCTCGCTGAACTTCACCGCCGGCACCCTGCTGTGGCCGATCGTGTTCGTGATGACCGACATCATCAACGAGTTCTACGGCAAGCGCGGCGTGCGCTTCATCAGCTGGCTGGCCGCCGTGGTGATCGTGTACGGCTTCGTGTTCGCCTACCTGGCCATCGGCCTGGCGCCAGCCGGCTGGTGGGTGGGCGTGGCCGCGGACCAGGGCGTGCCCGACTACCAGAAGGCCTTCGCCGCGGTGTTCGGCCAGGGGCTGTGGACCATCGGCGGCTCGCTGGTGGCCTTCCTGCTGGGCCAGCTGATCGACGTGAGCGTGTTCCACCGCATCCGCCGCGCCACCGGCGAGAGGATGGTGTGGCTGCGCGCCACCGGTTCGACCGCGGTGTCGCAGCTGGTGGACAGCTTCGTCGTGCTCTACATCGCCTTCGTGCTGGGGCCGCAGCAGTGGGGCATGGACCTGTTCCTGGCGGTGGGCACGCTGAACTACGCCTACAAGATGGCGGCGGCGATCGCGCTGATCCCGCTGCTGTACGTCGTGCGCCGCGCGATCACCGGCTTCCTGGGCCGCGACCAGGCCGGGCAGCTGCGCGCCAGCGCGGCGCGGCAGTAAGCGGAGCACCTGGATGCCGATGCTGGCCCTCGGTGCCCTGCTCTCCGGCTGGGCACTGCTCGTGCTGCTGCTCACGACGCGCGCCCTGGCCTGGGACAACCCGTGGATGTGGGGGCCGCCGATCCTGTTCGGCATCGCGGCCATGCTGGGGGGCGAAGTCGCGATTTCCGACGAGGAGAACCGCGGCGCCGGCGTGCTTTTCCTGCTGCTGGGCATCGGCAGCGCGATGGTGCACATCGTGGTCTGGTTCTTCGCGCCCTGGCTGGTCTGAGCCGCGCCGCGGCGCGACCGTGACCAATGGCCTAGGCGGCCCGGCGCCACAGCGGCGATGCTGCGCCCTTCCCCGCCGCCCGGAACCCGCCCATGACCCTGCGTCCGCTCGCCCTTGCCCTGGCCCTCGCGCTGGCCGCCTGCCAGCCCACCGCCGAAGCGCCCGTCGCGCAGGCGCCCGCCGCGGTTCAGCCGGCCGAACGCGCCGCCCAGCTCAACGCGCTGTACGCGGACTTCTGGGAAGCCGCGCTGGCCCTGAACCCGCTGCAGGCCACCTTCGTCGGCGACGCGCGCTACAACGACCAGTTGCCTGACTTCTTCAGCGCCGAATACCGCGCCAAGACCGAAGCCTTCAACCGCGACTGGCTGGCCAAGGCCCAGGCCATCGGCAGCGACGGCCTGGCCGGCCAGGACCTGCTGAGCTACGAGATCTTCGTGCGCGACCTGCAGTCCGAGATCGAGGGCGAACGGTTCCCCGACTGGCAGCAGCCGCTGAACCAGTTCCGCAACATCGCGGGCCAGTTCGCCCAGCTCGGCTCGGGCACCAGCGCCCAGCCCTTCAAGACCGTGCAGGACTACGACAACTGGCTGGCCCGCGCCGGCAAGGTGCCCGGCCTGATGGCCACCATGCAGGCCAACATGCGCGAAGGCATGGCGGCCGGCGTGGTGCAGCCGAAGGTGCTGATGCTGAAGGTGATCCCGCAGATCGACGCGCTGGTGCACGACAAGCCCGAGGACACCCTGTTCTGGCGTCCCATCGCCGAGATGCCGGCCGACTTCAGCGAGGCCGACAAGGCGCGCCTGACCGAGGCCTACCGCACGCTGATCGCCGACCAGCTGATGCCGGCCTACCGCCAGCTGCGCACCTTCGTGAACGACGAATACCTGCCGGCCTGCCGCGACACCGTGTCGCTGAGCGCCCTGCCCGACGGCGAGGCCTGGTACGCCTACCGCGTGAAGCAGTCCACCACCACCGAGCTGACGCCGGCGCAGATCCACGACATCGGCCTGGCCGAAGTGGCGCGCATCCACGGCGAGATGGACGCGGTGATGCAGCAGACCGGCTTCACCGGCAGCCGCGAGGAATTCTTCACCTTCGTCACCCAGGACAAGCAGTTCGAGTTCGGCAGCGAGGAAGAGCTGCTGGTCGCCTACCGCGCGCTCGAGGCCAAGGTGAACCAGAAGACCGGCGAGCTGTTCTCGCTGATGCCCAAGGCCGCGTTCGAGATCCGCCCGGTGGAACCCTTCCGCGCGCAGTCCGCGGCCGGCGGCAGCTACATGCGTCCCAGCGAGGACGGCAGCCGCCCGGGCGTGTTCTACGTGAACACCTACGACCTGCCCACGCGCAAGCGCTGGGACGCCGAAAGCCTGTTCCTGCACGAGGCGATCCCGGGCCACCACTTCCAGCTGGCCCTGCAGCAGGAACTGACCGGCCTGCCGAAGTTCCGCCGCTTCGGCGGCGAAACCGCCTTCAGCGAAGGCTGGGGCCTGTACGCCGAATCGCTGGGCAAGGAGCTGGGCGTCTACACCGACCCCTACCAGTACTTCGGCCGCCTGCAGGCCGAGATGTGGCGCGCGATCCGCCTGGTGGTGGACACCGGCCTGCACAGCAAGGGCTGGAC
>CAMLKR010000113.1 GCA_946480565.1 uncultured Arenimonas sp.
TCCACCATTCGCCCACGCGCTCCAGGGCCTGGGCCATGGGGCAGGGCATGTCGGCGTAAGAGGTTCGCTTCATGGACCGAGTCTGCCGAAACCAGTTGCATGAAGCAACCTTGCGTGACAGGATGCTCTCGGTTTCATTAAGAAACCGAAAGGAGCCGCCGATGAACCCCACCGTCCTTCGTGCCCTGGGCCGCCTGGTCGGCCGTCCGTTTCCCGGCCTGGCTGCCAGCCTGGCGCGCTACCTCGCCGTGACGCCGCTCAACCGCAGCCGCCGCCCCGACCCCACCGGCGCCGAACCGGTCACCTTCCGGTTCGGCCTGGCCGGGCTGCGCTGGGGGCATCAGGGACCCCGGGTCCTGGCCCTGCACGGTTGGGAAGGCCGGGCCGCACAGTTCCGCGGCCTGGGAGAAACCTTGGCCGCCCGTGGCTTCCAGCTGATCGCACTGGATGCGCCGGCCCACGGCCGCTCCCCTGGTTCCCAGGCGGACCCGGTGGTCTTCGCCGACGCCCTGCAGGAGGTGGCGGCGGAGCTGGGTCCGCTGCATGCCGTGGTCGGCCACTCCATGGGCGGGGCATCCGCGCTTTATGCGCTCAGCCGCGGTCTGGATTCGGCCCGGAGCGTGGCCATCGCCGCTCCCGCGGGGCTGGCCGGCGTGCTGACCCGAATGAGCCGTGCCCTGGGCCTGCCGGAAGAGGCGCGGCGGCGATTCTTCGCAAAGATGACGCTGCGGACGGGCGTGGCGCCGGAGGCACTGGACATCGACCGCCTCGCGGACGGCCTGACCCAGCCGCTGCTGGTCGTGCACGACCGCGACGACGCGGTGATCCCGTTCGCCGATGCGCTGCGCATCACCCATGCGACCCGCGCCGAGCTGCACGAGACCCGTGGCCTGGGCCATCGCGACGTGTTGCGCGACCCGCAGGTGATCGAGCGGATCGTCGGCTTCCTGGACGCGCGCGCCGCCTGAGGGGCAGGGCGGCCGCCGCCGCGTGGAGTGTGCGTTTACCCCTGCGGTGCCCGGCGTTCCCCGCCGCGATCTGGCACCATGGAAACCACCACGCCACGCACGCACGGACCGCCCGCCCATGAGCCAGCCCGACCTCCGTTCCGCCAAGCGACCCGAGCCCGACCAGGCGATGGTCGACATCGCCAACTACATCACCGACTACTACATCGGTTCGTCCGAGGCCTACACCACGGCGCGCTACATGCTGCTGGACTCGCTGGCCTGCTCGATGCTCGCGATGCGGCATCCGGAATGCGTCAAGCACCTCGGGCCCCTGGTCCCCGGTGCCTCGATGGCCGGCGGCGCCCGCGTCCCGGGCACCTCCCACGAACTCGACCCGGCGCAGGCCGCCTACAACATCGGCGTGCAGGTCCGCTGGCTCGACTTCAACGACACCTGGCTGGCGGCCGAATGGGGCCACCCGTCCGACAACCTCGGCGCCATCCTGGCGGTCGGCGACTACCTGAGCCGCAAGGCCGAGCGTGAACACGGCAAGATGATCACGGTCCGCGACGTGCTGACCTGGGCGATCAAGGCCCACGAGATCCAGGGCGCCTATGCGCTGAAGAACAGCTTCAACAAGGCCGGGCTGGACCACGTCATCCTGGTGCGGCTGGCCTCCAGCGCCGTGGCCACCCACATGTTCGGCGGCAGCAAGGAAGAGATCATCAACGCCGTCAGCCACAGCTGGCTCGACGGCGGCGCGCTGCGCGCCTACCGCCATGCGCCCAATGCCGGTCCTCGCAAGAGCTGGGCCGCCGGCGACGCCTGCCGCCGGGCGGTCACCCATGCGCTCAACGCGGTGAAGGGCGTGGTCGGCTATCCGAGCGCGCTCACCGCCAAGACCTGGGGCTTCTACGACGTGCTGTTCAAGGGCAAGGAGTTCGAATTCGAGCGCCCCTTCGGCAGCTATGTGATGGAGAACGTGCTCTTCAAGATCAGCCACCCGGCCGAATTCCACGCCCAGACCGCGGTCGAGTGCGCGATGCAGCTCCACCCGAAGGTCGCCGGCAGGCTGGACCAGGTCGAGCGCATCGTGGTCGAGACCCAGGAGGCCGCCCTGCGCATCATCGACAAGACCGGCCCGCTGGCGAACTACGCCGACCGCGACCACTGCCTGCAGTACATGGTGGCGGTGCCGCTGATCCACGGCCGGCTGAACGCCGACGACTACGGGGACGCGGTCGCGGCCGACCCCCGCATCGACGCCCTCCGGGGACGGATGGAGGTCCGGGAGAACCCGCAGTTCACCAAGGACTACTTCGACCCGGAGAAGCGCTACATCGGCAACTCGGTCGAGGTTTTCTTCAAGGACGGCAGTTCGACCGGCAAGGTCTCCGTCGACTACCCCATCGGCCACCGTGAGCGCCGCGGCGAGGGCATCCCGGTGCTCCTGCAGAAGTTCGAGGCCGCGGTCCGGGGCCAGCTGCCCGCCCGCCGGGTGGAACAGATCCTGAACCTGACCAGCGACACCTCCCGCTTCGAGGCCACTCCGATCCACCGTTTTATCGATTTGTTCACGTTGTGAAGGGCAAGCTTGCCAACGCTGGTCGAACTTGTTAGATTCCCGTTAACCGGTATAGCTGCTGATCTCGTTTCATACGCGCGTCGCCGACCCTCGGCTTCGCAACCAGTGTGAAGTTCCCCCGTGAAAATGGAGCAAACCATGAAGAAGAATCTCCTGTGCTGCGCCCTGTTCGGCGCGATGGCCCTGGCGCAGTCCGCGTCGGCGCAAGATTTCGATGACCGCTGGTACATCAGCGGCGGCCTGGGCCAGAACTTCCAGGACAGCGACCGCGGTACCCGCAACGACATGTTCGGTACCCTCGGCCTCGGCAAGTTCATCTCCCCGAACTGGTCGATCGACGGCGAGCTGAACTACCAGAACCCGCAGTTCCCGGGCAACGACCTGCTCTTCAGCCAGTACGGCGCGTCGCTCGACGCCCGCTACCACTTCCTGCGCGAGGGCCGCAACTGGTGGCCGTACGTGCGCATGGGCCTGGGCGTGCAGAAGGCCGAGGAGGAGTACAGCACCTTCCCGAGCCCCGCCTCGCCGGGCCAGCGCGAAGACACCATGATGGCGGCCAACCTCGGCGTCGGCCTGCAGGGTGACTACGACCGCGTCTCCGTGCGCGGCGAAATCGGCACCCGCGTCGCGTTCGACGACTCCAGCGTCGTCAGCCCGGACTCCGACCGCTTCACCGACCTGCTGGCCTCGTTCACCCTGCTGGTGAAGCTGGGCGACAAGGCCGCCGTGGTCGAGCCGGAGAAGGAAGAGCCGGTTCCGCAGCAGACCTGCGCCGACCTCGACGACGACGGTGACGGCGTCAACAACTGCGACGACAAGTGCCCGGGTTCGGCCGCTGGCCAGGCCATCGGTCCGGACGGTTGCCCGGTCCCGCTGACCATCGACCTGAAGGGCGTGAACTTCGACTTCGACAAGGACACCCTGCGTCCGGACGCCGAGGCCATCCTGGCCGAGGCCGTGTCGATCCTGCAGAAGTACCCGCAGCTGAAGGTTGAAGTGGCCGGCCACACCGACTCCGTCGGTACCGAGCAGTACAACCAGGGCCTGTCGGAGCGTCGTGCCGCCACGGTGTACAACTACCTCACCAGCAACGGCATCACTGCCGATCGCCTGGTGGGCCCGAACGGTTTCGGCGAGAGCCGTCCGATCGACACCAACGACACCGCCGAAGGCCGTGCGCGCAACCGCCGCACCGAGCTGAACGTGCAGAACTGATCCTTCAGTTCCACGGCAAGACCCGAAGCCCGGCCTCGTGCCGGGCTTCGTTTTTGTGACCCAGGTCTCACTATTCCGTTTGCCAGGGGAAGGGGCCGCGCCTAAGCTTCCGGCACCCCCCATCCCCCGGTGCACCATGATCCGACGCGCGCTCCTGTCTTCCCTGGCCCTTTCCGCGGTTTTCGCCGCCGCGCCGGCCATGGCCGCCCTGCCGGCCTGCAACACCGCGGCGCCGGCGCCGCTGCCGGCCTCGGTGCCCGCGCCGGAGATGAAGCACGGCGCGCCGGTGCCCGTGAGCTGCGTCAACGTCCAGGCCTTCGTCGAGCGTGCCCGCCGCCCCGCGGCCGCGGCGCCTTCCACGGCCGCGGCGACGCGCCCGGCGGCGGCCCCGGCCGCCCGCGCCGGAGCGCAGGGGGCCTACGTGCCCAAGACCCAGCACGACAACACGCCCTGGCGCTTCGACATGAACCAAAACGGTCGCCGCATGACCGCGGAGGAGTTCGACGCGTGGATGAAGGCCAAGGGCATCCGCGTGGCCACCGGCAAGCCGGGCGCGCAGGCGCCGGCCGCGGTGCCCGCCGCCGCGGTCAAAGTCGAGTGCAAGCCCTCGGCTAGCGTGCGTTGCTGAAGCGGTAGTGTGCGACGAGCCACTCGTCGCCGCCTGAATAGCCGAACAGCTCGGCGCAGGCCATCCAGAACATGCGCCAGCGCTGGAACCAGCGCGCCGCCTCGTCGGCTCCGTAGGCCTCGGTCAGCACGGCCATCACCTCTTCGCGGTGGTGGTCCTGGTTTTCCAGCCAATGGTTGGCGGTGCGTTCGTAGTGGGTGCCCGGCACCAGCCAGCGCTGTTCCAGCGTCAGGTCTTCCTGGAAATGCAGCAGGGTGTCGGCGGAAGGCATCAGGCCGCCGGTGAAGAAATAGCGGCCCATCCAGTTGTCGTCGCCTTCGGTCTCGAACGGGTACATCAGGTAGCGGTGCACGAAGATGTGCACGAACAGCTTTCCCTCCGGCTCCAGCCAGCGCGAGACCCGGCCCAGCAGGTGCCGGTAGTTGCGCATGTGCTCGAACATCTCGATCGACACGGCCCGGTCGAACTCGCCCTCCGGAAGCTCAAGCTGGTTGACGTCGCGGGTGATGATCTCGACGTTGCCCAGGCCGCGCCGCGCCGCCTGCGCCAGGATGTGCTCGCGCTGGGTGCGCGAGTTCGACACGCCGGTGATGCGCGCCTTCGGGAAACGTTCGGCCATCCACAGCGTCAGCGAGCCCCAGCCGCAGCCCAGCTCCAGGATACGCTGGCCGTCCGCCAGTTCGGCGCGTTCGCCGTACAGCGCCAGCATCGCCTCCTCGGCCTCGTCCAGGGTTTCGGTGCCGCTGGGGTAGTAGGCGCTGGAGTACTTGAGCCGGCGGCCCAGGCAGAGCTCGAAGAAGCGGGTCGGCACTTCGTAGTGCTGCTCGTTGGCGGCCGCGGTCTCGATCGCGATCGGGCTGCGCCGCAGTGCGTCCAGCAGCTCGCGAAAGCGTCGGTCGGCGGCGGCGACGTTGCGTGCGCCCTCCTGCGCCAGCCGCTGTGCGCAGAGGCGACGGATGCCGTACCGCGTCAGGAGATCGGGCACCAGGCCGCGCTCGCACAGGTCGATCAGGGACATTCAGGACTCCGGTATTTCAAGGGTTCCGGCGCGGGGGCCAGGGGAAGAAGGCGCTCACTTCGCGCTGGTAGCGGCGATAGTCCTCGCCGCGCGAGCGCAGGGACTGCGCTTCGGTCCAGGGGATGCCGCTGACGCGATAGAGGAAGGCGAACATCAGCACCGGACCGACGAGGCTGGCCCAGAACAGACCTCCGCCCAGGGCCACCAGCACGTAGCTGAACCAGTGCAGCCATTCGAAGAAATAATTGGGGTGCCGCGACCAGGCCCAAAGTCCCGCCCGGCAGGTGCGGCCGCGGTTGCCGGGATCGGCGCGGAAGGCCGCCAGTTGGCGGTCCGCCACTGCCTCGCCGGCCATGGACAGCAGCCAGACCACGGCGCCGGCCAGCATCCAGGGCCCGAACCCATCCTCGGGGTTGGATGCGGCCGCCACGAACGGAATCGAGAACAGCGCCACGACCACGGCCTGGAGCTGGAAGAAGAGGAAGAAGCGCAGCGGACTGCCCGACCAGGCGGCGCGCAGCGCCTGGTAGCGTCCGTCCTCTTCCTCGTTGAGCACGCGATGCAGCAGGTGCAGGCACAGCCGCGCGCCCCAGACGCTGCCGAACATGGCCACCAGCCCACGCGCCAGCGGCGAACCTTCGGCGGTCAAGCCGATGAACAGCGCCGCGACCGCCATCAGTCCGGCCCAGCCGACGTCCACGTAGCCGATATTGCGCACGCGCATGGCAAACACCCAAAGCGCCGCCATCGCGACCGCAGAACCGGCCCAGACCCAGAAAACGCTCAGCCAGGGATTCACGCCGCCGCCTTGGGAACCGCAGCGACCGGCCGGGTACGGGCCCAGAGCAGCCGCTCCAGCGCAAACAGCAGGGGCAGGGCCACGGCCCAGCCGGCCGCCAGCGCACCCAGCACCCAGGCCACCGGCGCGCCGAAACTCACGGCGTCGAACGCGCCTGCCGCCGTCCAGTAGGCCAGCGGGCCGCCGACCAGTCCGAACAGCGCGGCGGAGGCCGGGCGGTCACGCAGGAAGGCCATCGAATGATTGAGCGTCAGGGCGAAACCCGCCCACAGCGACCAGATCCAGACCGGGGCCAGCGACACCCAGGGCCGGGCCTCGGCATAGACCAGCCAGCCCGAGGCCGCGAAGGCGCTGTCCAGCAGGAATCCCAGCGGCAGCGCGACCACCAGCATGCGCAGGTCCGCGCCCCGCTTGCCGCCCCACGCCAGGGTGGCCGCGACGAAAACCGCCGCCGCCACCGGACCCGCCCAGGCCAGGCCGGCGCCGGCGCCGGCGATGCTCGCCAGCCAGACCGCCTGGAAGCCGACGACGTTGCCCGCCATCTGCAGCAGCCGGTTCACCTCAGGTGGCCTCGGGCGCGGGCAGGTACTGGTCGCGGCGGTTGCCGGGCCGGGCGAACAGCAGGTGCACGTCGCCGATGGAACGCTCGATGAAGCCGCCCTCGCAGTAGCAGAGGTAGAACTCCCACATCCGGATGAAGCGCTCGTCGTAGCCCAGGGCCCGCACCGCCTCCAGCTGCGCCATGAAGCGCTGGCGCCAGTGGTGCAGGGTGAGCGCGTAGCTCGGGCCGATGTCCTCCAGGTTCACCAGGCGCAGGTCGCTGGCGCGCGCGCTGGACGCGGCGATCGCGCTGACGCAGGGAATGAAGCTGCCCGGGAAGATGTGCCGCTTGATGAAGTCCACCGAACGCAGCGCCTGCGCATAGCGGTGGTCCTCGATGGTGATGGCCTGGATCAGGGCCAGGCCCTCGGGTTTGAGCAGGCTGGCGCACTTGGCCAGGTAGGTGTCGAGGTACTGGTGGCCGATGGCTTCGATCATCTCGATCGACACCAGCTTGTCGTACTGGCCCTGCAGGTCGCGGTAGTCCTCCAGCAGCACGGTGATCCGGTCCGACAGCCCGGCCTCGGCGATGCGCGCGGTGGCCAGGGCGTGCTGTTCCTTCGAGATGGTGGTGGTGGTGACCCGGCAGCCGAAGTTGCGCGCGGCATACAGCGCCATGCCGCCCCAGCCGGTGCCGATCTCGACCAGGTGGTCGGAGGGCTGCAGGT
>CAMLKR010000114.1 GCA_946480565.1 uncultured Arenimonas sp.
TTCGCCGCCGAAGCCGAACAGAAATCCGCCGACGACGTGGTCGGCGTGCTGCTGCGCGGCGTGCCCTTCGCCGCCTGAGCCGATGTCCGGACCCGACTTCATCCCCGCGCCGGTGCGCGCCCGGCTCAAGGACCTGCGCCTGGCCGGGCGCCGGACCGCGGGCGGGCATGGCTTCGGCCAGCACCCCAGCCGCAGCCGCGGCGCCGGGCTGGAGTTCGCGCAGTACCGGGCCTACGAGCCGGGCGATGAACTGCGCCAGATCGACTGGAAGCTCTACGCGCGCTCCGACAAGTTCTTCGTGCGCGAGGCCGAGCGCGACAGTCCGCTGACCGCCTGGGTGATCGTCGACTGCACCGCCTCGATGGCGCAGGGCGATGCGGCGCGGCCGGGCTGGTCGCGGCTCGACGCGGCGCGCGCGCTGGCCGCCTGTGTGTTCGAACTGGCGCTGCGCCAGGGCGACCGTTTTGGCCTGGCCGCGATCGGCGGCGACGGCCTGCGCCTGGTGCCGCCCGGCGCCGGTCCGCGCCAGCGCGACCGCTGCCTGCTCGAACTGCAGGGCCTTTCGGCGCGCGGCGACTGGCCGACCGAGGCGACGCTCCGGCCGCTGTGGGAACGCATCGCGGCCGGGCACCTGGTGCTGGTGCTCAGCGACGATTTCGATGACGGTACCGTGCAGCTGTGCGAGCGCCTCGCGGCCGCGCGCCGCGAAGTACTGAACCTGCAGATCCTCACCGCCGAGGAGCGGGACTTTCCCTTCCGCGGCGGCCATCGTTTCCGCGACCCCGAGTCGGGCGCGGAGCTGCTGAGCGACGGTGTGTCCGTCCGCCAGGGTTTCCTCGCCGCGTTCGCGCAGGCGCAGCGTGAACTGTCGGCGCGCCTGGCCGCCAGCGGCATCCGCCACACCTCCCACGTGCTCGACGAGGCGCTGGATGCGCCCCTGCGGCGGCTGTTCGCGGCATCGCCGGCGGAGCGCGCATGAGTCTGGGCCTGCTGTTCCCGCTTGGCCTGGCCGCGCTGGGGGCGTGGCTGGTGCCCCTGCTGATCCATCTGGTGCGCCGCGAGGAACAGCGCCCGACCGATTTCGCCGCGCTGCGCTGGCTGTCGGCGCGCCTAAAGCCGCGGGCCAGGATCCGCTTCGAAGACCTGCTGTTGCTCGCACTGCGCCTGGCCCTGGTGGCCGCGCTGGCGCTGTTGCTTGCGAAGCCGGTGCTGTACGGCGGCGCCGGCGACACGCCCTGGCTGCTGGTGGTGCCCGGCGCCGACCCCGCCGCGGCGCCACCGCTGCCGGAAGGCGCGCAGCGCCGCTGGCTGGCGCCGGGTTTCCCGCCCCTGGACGCGCCGCGGCCCGATGCGCCCGTGCCGGTGTCGAGCCTGCTGCGCCAGCTCGACGCCGAACTGCCGGCCGCGACGCCGGTGACCGTGCTGGTGCCGCCCGTGTTCGCGGGTGCCGATGGCGAGCGCCCCCGGCTCAAACGCGGGCTGGACTGGCGGATCGTCGCCGGAGAAACCGCGCCCGCGCCCACCGCGTCGACGCCGCCGCGCGCCTTGGCGGTGCGCTCGGTCGGGGAGCGCGAACCGGCCCTGCGTTTCCTGCACGCGGCCGCGGCAGCCTGGCCACAGATCGATGCGCCGGATGCATCGGATGGCCCGGCCGCGACGGGTGCAACGGACGCGGCGCAGGACAGCGTGGGCGCCGACGATCTGCCCGCGGCGCCACCGCTGGATTCCGGAGATGTGGACGCGCCGCTGCCCACGGTCGACACCGCCCTGGTCTGGCTGGTGCCCGGTGAACTGCCCGGCGCGCTGCGCGACTGGGTACGGGCCGGCGGCCATGTCCTGATCGAACCTGGCAGCGAATGGCCCCTGCCCGCCCCCGGCGCGGTGAGTTGGCGCGACACCGAAGGCCGCGACCTCGCCCGCAGCGCCGCGCTGGGGCGCGGCCGCGTCACGCAGCTGCTGCAGCCCCTGGCGCCCGGCGAACTGCCGGCCCTGCTCGAGCCCGACTTCCCGCACCGGCTGCGCGAACTGCTGCAGGCCCCGGTGCCGGCGCCGAGCCGCGCCGATGCCGCGTCACACGCCCCGCTCACCGGGGGCCCCGGCTTCCCGGAAACGCCGCGCCCGCTCGAGACGCCGCTGCTCTGGCTGATCGTCGTCCTGTTCGCGATGGAGCGCCTGTGGGCGACGCGCCGCCGGCCGGAGCCGACACCATGAGCGTCGAGGTCCGCCTGCGGCAGGCCGCGCGCGCCGCAAGGCGCCGTCGCGCCGCGATCGTCGCTGTGCTGGGCTTCGCACCCGCCGTGGCCGTTGTCGCCGCTGCGTGGCGCCTGGCCGGCGAGGGCGCCGCGTTCGCGGTGGCCGCACTGCTGGCAGGCACGCTCGCCCTGCTCGCCTGGCGCGCCGCGGGCCGCATCGACGCCCGCTGGCTGGCCCGCCGGCTCGACCGCCGCGCGGACATGGAGGACAGCGCCGACCTTCTGTTCGCCGATCCCTCCCACCTCAACGGATTGCAGGCGCTGCAGCGCGAACGCCTGAAGGCGCGCCTCGCTGACGGTGCCGCGCCCGACCTGCGCGAACCCTGGCCGCTGCGCCGGCTGCTGGGGCTCACCGGCGGCGCGCTGCTGCTGGCCGCCGCGCTGCTGTACTGGCCCATGGATACGATCAGCACGACGGAACCTGCCCCGGCTGCGACCGCCGCGCCGGCGGCGGCAGCCACCGAGATCACCCTGGTCTCGGCCCGCCTCGACATCGCGCCGCCGGCCTATACCGGGCTGCCGGCGCGAGGCGGTAGCGAGCTGGACGGAAAAGCGCCGGAAGGTTCGCGCCTGACCTGGCGGCTGCGCTTTTCGCCGCAGCCGCCGTCGGTGTCGCTGCGGCTGCACGACGGCCGCCGGATCCAGCTGCAGCGCGAAGGCGAGGACTGGACCGGCCAGCACCTGCTCGCGCGTTCCACGCTCTACCGCATCGTTCCCGGCGGCGAACTGCCGCTGCACGACGGAAAGCTGCACCGGCTCGACGCCATCGCCGACCAGCCGCCGCAGCTGCGGGTGGTCGCGCCCGAACGCAATCTCACGCTGCGCAGCGAAGGCCAGCGCGACTGGTCGCTGTCGGTCGAAGCCAGCGACGACCACGGCCTGGGCGCCGCCCGCCTGCGGGTGACGCTGGCCCAGGGCAGCGGCGAACAGGTGACCGTGAGCGAACGGGTGCTGGCGCTGCGCGGCGAAGGCGACCGCCGGCAGCGCCGCTACGCGCACCGGCTCGACCTGGCCGCGCTCGGCCTGGCCGAGGGCGACGACCTGATCGTCCGCCTGGAGGTGGACGACCAGCGCGCACCGAAGCCGCAGACCGCGCGCAGCGCCAGCTACATCCTGCGCTGGCCGATGCCGCCGGCCACCGAGGCCACCGGCATGGAGGGCCTGGTCAAACGCGCGCTGCCGGCCTACTTCCGCAGCCAGCGCCAGATCATCCTCGACGCCGAGGCCCTGGTCGCCGAACGACCGCGGCTGGACGCCGACACCTTCGTCGAACGCTCCGACGGCATCGGTGTCGACCAGCGCATCCTGCGCATGCGCTACGGCCAGTTCCTGGGCGAGGAAAACGTCGGCGGCCCGGAAGCCCCCGGCGAAGAAGAACATTCCGAAGGCGACGGCCACGACCATGAAGGCGAGGCGCCGGCGGACTTCGGCGGCGAGATCAACGTGCTGGAAGACTACGGCCATACCCACGACGACGCCGAAGCCGCCACCCTGCTCGACCCGGAAACCCGCGCCCTGCTGAAGCAGGCGCTGGACGCCATGTGGTCCTCGGAAGGCGAGCTGCGCCAGGGCCAGCCGGAGCGCGCCCTGCCGCATGCCTATCGCGCGCTCGGCTTCATCAAGCAGGTTCAGCAGGCCAGCCGCATCTACCTGGCGCGCGTGGGCCTGGAGCTGCCGCCGATCGACGAGACGCGGCGCATGACGGGGAAACGCGACGGCCTGGGCGACCGCCGCGACGGCCTGGTCGCCGCGACCGCGCCGGAAAGTCCCGCGCTGGCGCTGTGGCAGGCGCTGGCGCCGGAACGTGATGGCGACGGCGCCGACGCCGCGCTCGAGGCCTTCGCCGCCTGGCTGGGCGAGCACGAAGATGCGTTGGCCGACCCGCTCGACCTGGTCGCCGCGCTCGAGACCGTGCGCGCCGACCCGGCCTGCGCCGACTGCCGCGCGCGCCTGCGCGGACGCCTGTGGCCGCTGCTGCCGCGCCCGGCCGCGGCCGTGCTGCCGCGCGCCGCGCCGGACCGCGCCGGCCAGGCCTATCTGGACGCGCTGGCGGAGGACAAACCATGAGCACCCCGGTGATGCTGGCGTGGGCGCTGGCGGCGGTCGCGACGATCGCGGCGCTGCGCATCGTGCTCGCGGCGCGCGCGACGCCGGTCTCGCCGCTGCGCACCGCCGCTCGCCTGGCCGGCGTGGTCGCCAGCGCCGCCCTGCTCTATTTTTTCCTGCTGCCGCCCGACGCCACGCCGCGGCCGCGCGCCCTGGTGGTGCTGACCGCCGGCAGCACGATCACCGACGCGCGCGCCGGTGCCGACGACGTCGTGGTCGCGCTGCCGGAAGCGCCGGCGCTGGCGGGCGTGGCGCGGGTTCCCGACCTCGGCACCGCGCTGCGCCGCTTCCCGGGCGCGACGCCGCTGCGCGTGCGCGGCGCCGGCCTGGTCGCGCGCGACCGCGATGCGGCGGGCGGGCATTCGATCGAATTCACGCCGCTGCCGCTGCCGGCCGGCCTGGTCGAACTCAGCGCGCCGCTGCAGGCCGGACGCGGCCGCCGTTTCCAGGTACAGGGCCGGGTCGAAGGGGCGGCCGGGGGTCGGGTCGAACTGCTCGATCCCGCCGGCGCGCGTGCCGACCAGGCGACGCTGGATGCCAAGGGCCGCTTCCAGCTGGGCGCCAGCGCCGGGCCGGCGGGGCGCATGGACTATCGCCTGCGGATCCAGGCCCGCGACGAGGCCACGCTGGAAGAGATCGCCCTGCCGCTGGAGGTGCGTGCCGGCGCGCCGCTGCGCGTCTGGATGCTCGCCGGCGGCCCGGGCCCCGAACTCAAATATCTGCGCCGCTGGGCGCAAGACGCCGGCCTGACGCTGCGCACGCAGATGGCGGTCGGCGGCGGCGTCGACCTGGGCGATCCGCCGCTGCCGGTGACGGCCGCGACGCTGCGCGAATTCGACCTGGTGGTGCTGGACGAACGCAGCTGGCGCGACCTCGGCGAACGCGGCCGCGGCGTGCTGCGCGAGGCCGTGCGCGGCGGCCTGGGCCTGCTGCTGCGCCTGACGGCCGACCCGGGAGAGGGCGAACGCCGCCTGCTCCGCGATTGGGGTTTCACCGTCGAGGCCGCGGACCTCGGCCAAAGCCTGAGGCTGCCGGGCACCGAGACTGCCGATCCGATACCGGTCGACCCGGACACCTCCGGAGCGGGCGCCGCGGACGCGCCGGCGTCCGGGCAGGCCGGCGCACAAGCGACCGACACCGCGCCCCTGCTCGGCCGCCGGCCGCTGCGCCTGCGCGCCGCCGATGGCCGGGCGCTGCGGCTTGCGCCGGATGGCGAGCCGCTGGGGCTGTGGCGCCCCGAGGGCCGCGGCCGGCTCGCGCTGTGGACGCTGTCCGACAGCTTCAGGCTGGTACTCGCCGGTCGCCGCGCGGCGTACGGCAGCCTGTGGGCGGAAACGGTCGCGACGCTGGCGCGGCCGTCGGGCCAGGCGCCGCGGCCGGTGCCCACGGATGCGCGGGTCGGCCAGCGTTCGGTGTTCTGCGATGTCGGCGATGCGGCCACGGTGGCGGGCCCCGATGGCGCTGCCGTTCCGCTGGTGCGCGACGTCGCGAGCGGCGGGCGCGCCTGCGCGGCGTGGTGGCCGAGCCAGGCCGGCTGGCATGAACTGTCCGTTGGCGGCACGCGCACCGCCTTCGCCGTTCGCACGGTGGACGAAGCGCCGGGCCTCATGGCGGCGGCGCTGCGCGGCGCCACCGAACGCTTGGCCGCCACTCCGCCCGCACCGGGCTCGAGTGCGCCGATGCCGGCACCTGGACCCCGCTGGCCCTGGGGCCTGGCCTGGCTGCTGGTCAGTGCCGCGCTGTGGTGGCTGGAGCGGCCGCGCCGCTGAGCGCGTGCGTCATGTGGACGTCTTCGGCCCAGGGAAGCGGTTGGGCGTCGGCGAACCCCGCTTGAACGTCGCTCAGACCCCGTCGTCGCCCGCCGCCAGCTCCGCCGCGAGCTCCGGCGACACGCCGGGGATGCGGCTCCAGTCGATGCGGTCGATCTGTTCGGCCGGCAGGAACCGGCGGGCGTATTCAAGGTACACGCGCTCGCGCAGGAACACGTCGAACAGGTCCGGGTCCACGTGGTGGTCGAGCTTCATGCGGCCCAGGATGGTCAGCGACTCGCTGAGCGTCTTTCCGGACTTGTAGGGCCGGTCGCTGGCAGTGAGCGCCTCGAAGATGTCGGCGATGCCCATCACCCGCGCCTGCACGCTCATCTGTTCGCGCGTCAGCCCGCGCGGATAGCCCTTGCCGTCCATGCGTTCGTGGTGGCCGCCGGCGTATTCGGGCACGCGCGTCAGGTGCGCCGGCCAGGGCAGCGCTTCGAGCAGGCGGATGGTCATGGTGATGTGGTGGTTGATGATATCGCGCTCGGCGTTGTTGAGCGTGCCGCGGCGGATGCACAGGTTCTCGAGTTCGTCGGCGCTGAGGAAGGGCTGCCCGCTGCCGTCCGGCGCGCGCCAGCGGTAGGCGGCGATGCGGCGCAGGTGCTCGATCTTCGCGTCGTCCATGAACTCGCCGCCGGTGTTGGCGGCGCGCACGGCCTCGCGGTCGGCATCCAGCGCGGCCAGGCGCGCGGCATACGCGGCGGCATCGAGCTCGCCGCGCAGATGGGCGATCTCCGCATCGCGCTTGAGTACCTCGAAGCGCGTATCCACCAGCTCGATGCGGTCGAACAGGGTCTGCAGTTTGGTCGCCTTGTCCACCACGTGCACCGGCGTGGTGATCTTGCCGCAGTCGTGCAGCAGGCCGGCGATCTTGAGCTCGTAGCGGTCGGCCTCGTCCATCGTGAACTCGGCCAGCGGCCCGACCGTGGTGCGCGCCACCGCGTCGGCCAGCAGGTTGGTCAGGGCCGGCACCCGCTCGCAGTGGCCGCCGGTGTAAGGCGACTTCTCGTCGATGGCGGTGTTGATCAGCTTGATCAGGGCCTCGAACAGGTTCTCGAGCTGGTCGACCAGGCGCCGGTTGTTGAGCGCGATCGCCGCCTGCGAGGCCAGCGATTCCACCAGGCTCTGGTCGGCGTCGGTGAAGGCGCGGGTGGCGCCGTCGGGGCCCTTGGCGTTGATCAGCTGCAGCACGCCGATCACGCGGCCGTCGTGGTCCTTCATCGGCACGGTGAGGAAGGACTGCGA
>CAMLKR010000115.1 GCA_946480565.1 uncultured Arenimonas sp.
TGTACACCGTGCCGGTCCAGTAGTCGTGGCCGAGGTCGCGGATCATGGTGGACACGGCGCGCTGCAGGGCGAAGGCCGGCAGGGCCGGGACCTCGGGCAGCAGGTAATCGTTGGACGTGCCTTCGCCGCGGATGGCGGCGATCGGCAGCACCAGGTCGCCGAGCTGGTTTTTCTTCTTCAGGCCGCCGCACTTGCCCAGGAACAGCACCGCCTTGGGGCCGATGGCCGACAGCAGGTCCATCACGGTGGCGGCGTTGGCGCTGCCCATGCCGAAGTTGATCAGGGTGATGCCGTCGGCGGTGGCGCTGGGCATCGGCCGGTCCAGGCCGACGATGGGCGCGCCGGTGAGGCGCGAGAAGGTGTTGAGGTAGCCGCCGAAGTTGGTGAGCAGCACGTGCTCGCCGAAACCTTCCAGCGGCACGCCGGTATAGCGGGGAAGCCAGTTGCTGACGATCTCGTTCTTGTCTTTCATGTTTTTCCTTTGTTTTTGTTTTTCTCAGCCTTGCCCGGGCATTCTGCCACGCGGCCGGTGAACCGGGCCCCCGCGCACTTGGCAAGGCCGCCCGCCCGCGGCTAGGGTGGGCCGGTCTCAGGGGAGTCCATCCATGCCAAACCACGTGAAGGCCACGCTGCTGGCCACCGCCCTGCTCGCCCTGCCGGCCCTGGCGCCGGCCGCCGACCAGCCCTATGCCAGCACCTACACGCCGGTCGCGTCCGGCCCGGTGCTGGTGCGCAACGCCACCGTGCTCACCGGCACCGGCGAACGCCTGGAAGGCGCCGACGTGCTGATGCGCGACGGCCGCATCGCCGCGGTCGGCACCGGCCTGGACGCCGGCGGCGCCACCGTGGTGGATGGCAGCGGCAAGTGGGTCACGCCCGGCATCATCGACGTGCATTCGCACCTGGGCGTGTACCCCAGCCCGGGCGCCACCGCGCACAGCGACGGCAACGAGATCACCGGCCCGGTCACCGCCCAGGTCTGGGCCGAACACGGCGTGTGGCCGCAGGACCCGGGCTTCGGCGCGGCGCTCGCCGGCGGCGTGACCTCGATGATGATCCTGCCCGGCTCGGCCAACCTGATCGGCGGCCGCGGCACGGTGCTAAAGAACGTGCCGGCCGTGACCATGCAGGCGATGAAGTTCCCGGATGCGCCGCATGGCCTGAAGATGGCCTGCGGCGAGAACCCCAAGCGCGTCTACGGCGGCCGCGGCCAGTCGCCGATGACCCGCATGGGCAACCTGGCCGGCTACCGCGCCGCCTTCTACGAAGCGCAGAAATACCGCGCCGCCTGGGACAAGTACGAGGCCGGCAAGGACAAGAAGAAGGGCGGCGGCGAACCGCCCGCGCGCGACCTGCGCATGGACACCCTGGCCGGCGTGCTGCGCGGCGAGATCACCGTGCAGATCCACTGCTATCGCGCCGACGAAATGGCGCTGATGCTGGACCTGGCCGAGGAATTCGGCTTCAAGGTCGCCGCCTTCCACCACGGCGTCGAGGCCTACAAGCTGGCCGACCGGCTGGCGCAGGAAGGCGTCTGCGGCGCGCTCTGGGCCGACTGGTGGGGCTTCAAGATGGAGGCCTACGACGGCATCCAGGAAAACATCGCCCTGGTCGACCGGCCCGAGAACGGCTGCGCGATCGTGCACTCCGATTCCAGCGAGGGCATCCAGCGCCTGAACCAGGAGGCCGCCAAGGTGATGGCCCGCGGCGAACGCGCCGGGCTGTCGCTGCCGCCGGAGCGCGCGATCCGCTGGCTGACCAGCAACGCCGCGAAGGCCATCGGCATCGATGCGCAGACCGGCTCGCTGCAGGAAGGAAAGATGGCCGACGTGGTGCTGTGGAACGGCAATCCCTTCAGCGTCTATGCCAAGGCCGAGAAGGTCTGGGTGGACGGCGCCCTGCTCTACGACCGCGGCGACAAGGCGAGGCAGCCGGTCACCGACTTCATGCTCGGCCAGGAGGTGTCGCCGTGAAGCGCCTGCTGATCCTGTCCCTCCTGCTCGCCGCGTCCGTGCCGGCCGCCGCGCAGGACCTGCTGGTCACGAACGCCACGGTGCACACCGCCGGCGCCCGCGGCACGCTCAAGGACCACGACGTGCTGGTGCAGGGCGGCGTGGTGCGCGCCGTCGCGCCCGACCTCGCCGCGCCCGCCGGCGCCACCGTGGTCGACGCCAGGGGCCGGCCGCTGACGCCGGGCCTGTTCGGTGGGCTCACCGGCCTGGGCATCGAGGAGGTGTCGGGCGAAGCCGCCACCGTCGACGCCAACCTGGCGCTGGGCGCGATGGTACCCGCTGCCGACCACGTGGTCTGGCGCCCCGAGTTCGACGTGGACGTGGCCTTCAACCCCCACTCGGCCGCGATCGCCGTCAGCCGCGTCGAAGGCATCACCCACACCGTGCTGTCGCCCGGCAGCCTGCCCGGCGGCAGCTTCGTTGCAGGCCAGGGCAGCGCGGTGCTGCTCGACGGCCGCTACGACGCCGCCCTGCCCGGCAGCCGCAGCCTGTTCGTGAACCTGGGCGGCGGCGCCTCGCCGCTGTCGGGCGGCAGCCGCGCGGGTCAGTGGATGCTGCTGGAACAGGCGGTGTCGGAAGCGCGCGCCGGCAGCGGCGAGCTACTGACGCGGGCCGGGCGCGCGGCGCTGTCGGGCTACCTGGCCGGCGGCCGCGTGGTCTTCCACGTCGACCGCGCGGCCGACATCCGCCAGGCCCTGGCCTTCGCGAAAAAACACGGCATGCGGCCGGTGATCGTCGGCGGCGCCGAAGCCTGGCGCGTGGCCGCCGAGCTGAAGGCGGCGAACGCGCCGGTGCTGCTGGACGCGCTGGCCAACCTGCCCTCGAGCTTCGATGCCCTGGGCTCGAGCCTGGAGAACGCCGCGCGCCTGCACCGCGCCGGCGTGCTGGTGGGCTTCTCGCAGGGCGGCGACGCCACCCACAACGCGCGCAAGATCCGCCAGCTGGCCGGCAATGCCGTCGCCCACGGCCTGCCCTGGGAGGCCGGCCTGGCCGGGCTGACCGCGGTGCCGGCGCAGGTGTTCGGGCTGTCGGGCCAGCGCGGGCGCATCGAGGTCGGCCAGGCCGCCGACCTGGTGCTGTGGAGCGGCGACCCGCTGGAGGTCAACACCTACGCCGAGCAGGTCTGGTTCGGCGGACGGGCAGCGGGCATGCGCTCGCGGCAGACGGAGCTGTTCGAACGCTACCAGGCGCCCGAAGGTGCGCTGCCGCGCGCCTATCCGGGACGCTGAGGCACCGCCCCCCTCTCCCCTTGCCGGGGAGAGGGGGCGGGAGCGGCCCGATTGTCCGAATCCGCCCTCGTCGCCCGGCCCCGCAGCCGCTATCGTCGCCCCATGGCCACGGTGCACTGGTACTTCGACTTCATCTCCCCCTTCGCCTACCTGCAGTGGCCGAAGGTGCGCGCGCTGAAGGCACGGCACCCGGTCGAGTTCCGGCCGGTGCTGTTCGCCGGCGTGCTCGACCAGGTCGGGCAGAAGGGTCCCGCGGAGATCCCCGCCAAGCGGCTGTTCACCTACCGGCACGTGCTGTGGCGGGCGCGCGAACGCGGGCTGCCGATGCGTTTCCCGCCCGCGCATCCCTTCAACCCGCTGGCGGCGCTGCGGCTCTGCCTGGCGCTGGACGCACGGCCGGACGCGATCACGGCGATCTTCGACTGGATCTGGCGCGACGGCCGGTCCGGCGACAGCGCCGAGGCCCTGGCGCCGCTGGCGGCGTCGCTGGGCGTGGGCGACGTGGCGGCCGCGATCGCCGCGCCGGCGGTGAAGGCCCGGCTGAAGGCGAACTTCGAGGCCGCGAGCGCGGCAGGACTGTTCGGGGTGCCGACCCTGGCGGTCGACGGCGAGCTGTTCTGGGGCGACGACGCCTTCGACTTCGCGGTCGCGGTGCTGGACGATCCGGCCGTGCTGCGTGACCCGGCGATGCGCGCCCTGGAAGCCCTGCCGGTGGCCGCCTCGCGGATCTGACTCAGTTCGCGGTGGACGGCACCGCGGGGTCGGCGACCACCATGTTCCGGCCGGAGCCCTTGGCGTTGTACATCGCCCGGTCGGCACGTTCGATCAGGGCCTCCAGGTTCTCGTCGGCGCCCAGGTACTCGGCAGCGCCGATGCTGACCGTCAGCTCCACCACTTCCTCGCCCACGGTGTGGCAGCGCGACTGCACGGCGGTGCGGATGCGTTCGGCGACCGCGATCGCATGGATGCGGCGCGCGCCCGGCAGCACCACCGCGAATTCCTCGCCGCCGACCCGGCCCAGCACGTCGCCGCCGCGCAGCTCCTCGCCGACCGTGCGCGCCACCGCCTTCAGGCAGTCGTCGCCGACGCCGTGGCCCAGGCTGTCGTTGATCAGCTTGAACAGGTCGATGTCGAAGAACAGCACCGACACCGGCTTGGCCTGGCCGTTGTCTTCGCGATGGTTTTCGGTCAGCTGCTCCAGGCGCTTGTGCCAGGCGCCGCGGTTGAGCGCGCCGGTCAGCGGGTCGCGTTCGGAATCCTGCTTCGCGCGTTTGGCTTCGGCGCGGGCGTGGTCGCGCTCGTCCAGCAGTCGGCGCATGCGCCGCGCCATGTGGTCCACGAGCCACAGGCCCCAGGCCAACACGGCCGCGGCCAGCACTACGCCCAGCCAGGGCGAGAACCACAACAGCAGCCCCGCAAGGGCCAGCAGCACGAACGCGGTGACAGCGTAGGGCAGCCAGGACGAACGGGGCGCCACCCGCTCGCGCAGGATGCGCGAGGACAACACCATCACCAGCGCGACAGCGGTAGCCGCGCCCACCACGAACCACAGCAGATGTTCGGCCACGTGCACGCCCGGCATCGACGCCTCGGCGGGCGCGCAGGCGCCTGCGGCCGCCAGCAACGTGGCGGCTCGGATCCAGGGCGTGAAGGACGGCGGCATGCCGCTACTGTCCGGCACCCGGGGCGCGACCGCAAGCGATTGTCCCGCCTAGGGTTTGTATTCCGCCAAGCGGCTCACGCTTTCACCCCGCCATGACCTTCGGCCTACAGGGAAGATCGGGCATTTCGCCTAGCATCCGCCGGTCCCTTCTGTCTGGAGTCGCCATGTCGCCGCGTCCGCTCGCCCTTGCCCTCGCCGCCTGCCTCAGCGCCGGCGCCTTCGCCGCCGATCCTCCCAAGTGGGACGTCAACGGCGCCCATGCCAAAGGCAAGCGTGTAAGTTTTTCCACCGACGAGGGCACGTGGCTGGACCTGGACCTGAGCCCGGACGGCAAACAGATCGTGTTCTCGATGCTCGGCGACCTCTACCTGCTGCCGGCCGACGGCGGCCAGGCGCGGCGCATCAGCAGCGGCGCGGCCTGGGACGTGCAGCCGCGGTTCTCGCCGGACGGCAAGGAAATCGCCTTCACCTCCGACCGCGGCGGCGGCAACAACCTCTGGCGCATGGGCGTGGACGGCAGCGGCGCGACCGCGGTGAGCAAGGAGGATTTCCGCCTGCTCAACAATCCCTGGTGGACGCCGGACGGCCAGTACCTGGTCGGTCGCAAGCACTTCACCTCGGGCCGCTCGCTGGGCGCGGGCGAGCTGTGGATGTACCACCGCAGCGGCGGCGCCGGCCTGCAGCTGACCAAGCGCAAGAACGACCAGCAGGACCAGGGCGAACCGGCGGTCTCGCCGGACGGCCGCTACGTCTATTTCTCCGAGGACATGAGCCCCGGCGGCGCCTTCGACTACAACCGCAACGTGCACGGCCTGATCTACGCGATCCGCCGGCTCGACCGCGAGACCGGCGAGATCGAGAACGTGGTTTCCAGCGCCGGCGGCGCGGTGCGGCCGCAGCCCTCCCCGGACGGCAAGTCGCTGGCCTTCGTCAAGCGCGTGCGCGACAAGTCGGTGCTGCACGTGCTCGACCTGGCCTCGGGCCACGTGCGCCCGGTCTGGGACGGCCTGTCGCACGACCAGCAGGAGGCCTGGGCGATCTTCGGGCCCTACCCGAACTTCGACTGGACGCCGGACTCGAAGGCCGTGGTGATCTGGGCCCAGGGCAAGCTCTGGAACGTCGACATCGCCAGCGGCACGCCCCGCGGCATCCCCTTCACCGCCGAGGTCTCGCAGACGGTGCTGCCGGCCCTGCGCTTCGACCAGACGCTGGAGGGCGACAGCTTCGCGCCGAAGATGATCCGAGACGTGGCCACCAGCCCGGACGGCAAGACCCTGGTCTTCCACGCGGTCGGCCAGCTGTGGACCCGCGCGCTTCCCAACGGCGAGCCGCGCCGCCTGACCGGCGACGCCGCGAACTTCGAATACCAGCCCAGCTTCAGCCCCGACGGCCGCAAGCTCCTTTACACCGTGTGGTCGGACCAGAAGATGGGCGCGATCCGCGAACTGGACTTGGCCAGCGGCCAGTCGCGCGCGTTGACCACCCAGCCGGGCTTCTACTACGGCCCGCGCTATTCGCCCGACGGCACGCGCGTGGTCTACGCCCGCCAGGGCGGCAGCGGCCTCACCGGCAGCCTGTGGAGCGGCACCCGCGGCGTGTTCGTGATGCCGGCCGCGGGCGGCGAGCCGGTGCAGGTGGCGACCAACGGCGCCGAGCCGCAGTTCTCGGCCGACGGCCAGCGGGTGTTCTACCTCACCGGGGGCGGCCTGGAGAAGAAGCTGATGAGCGTCGGCCTGGCCGGCGAGCGCCCGCGCGAGGTGTTCAACCTCAAGTACGTCGACCACGTGTCGGTGAGCCCGGACGGCAAGTCGGTGGCCTTCACCGAGCTGTTCAACGGCTACGTGGCGCCGCTGCCGGTCACCGGCGGATCCATCGAGCTGAGCAAGGACACCAAGGCCGTGCCGGTGACCGCGCTGGGCACCGACATGGGCAGCTACCTGCACTGGGGCGCCGATTCGAAGTCGCTGCACTGGATGGTGGGCGACCGCTACCACAGCCGCGCCCTGGGCGCCGCCAAGGCCGACGCCGGCATCCCGGTGGGCCTGCGCCTGCCCACCGACCGCCCGGCCGACACCTTCGCCCTGGTCGGCGGCCGCGTGGTGACGATGCGCGATGCCGAGAACACGCAGGAAGTGATCGAGGACGGCGTGGTGCTGGTGCGCGGCGAACGCATCGTCGCGGTCGGCAGCCGCGGCGAGGTCGCCATCCCGGCCGGCGCGCGCGAGATCGACGTGGCGGGCAAGACCGTGTTCCCGGGCATCGTGGATGCGCACGCCCACGCGGCGCACTTCGGCCAGGGTGTCGTGCCGCAGCAGAATTGGGCCTACCACGCCAACCTGGCCTTCGGCATCACCACCATGCACGACCCGTCGGCCACCACCGAGTTCGTGTTCTCGCAG
>CAMLKR010000116.1 GCA_946480565.1 uncultured Arenimonas sp.
CGGCCGTGGATCTTCCGCGAGATCGCCCACTACCTGGCCACCGGCGAGATCCTGCCGGAGCCCTCGCTGCACGAGGTGCGCGACGTGCTGCTGGGCCACCTCGAACACCTGCACGCCTTCTACGGCGAAGTGTCCGGCGTGCGCATCGCGCGCAAGCACCTGGGCTGGTACGCGAAGGACCGGCCGGAAAACGCCGCGTTCCGGCACGTGGTCAACCGCGCCGAAACCGCGCAGGACCAACTGCGTTTGACGCGCGACTATTTCGACGCACTCGCCGCGGGCGTGCCCTGGGACGTGGCCGCTGCCGCCTGAAATTCCGTTGGGGAACCGACAAGTCCGGTTTGCGCATGGACCCGCGTTGATGGAAGGGCGGACGCGATCGCGCCGCGTCCACCCCACCGATCTTCCCCCGGAGACCGACATGTCCCTGTACAAACCTTCCGCACCGGCCACGCGGCCGATGCTCAAACGCCTGATCTTCGCCGCCGCGCTGTGCCTCGCCGCCATCGCCCCCGCGATGGCCGCCGACTGGGTCGCGCGCCACGGCCTCACCGCCGCGCAGTACCAGGACGCCTTCACCGACTACACCGGCAAGGGCTTCCGCCTGGTGTCGGTGAGCGGCTACGACGGCGGTCGCGGCCAGGCCCGCTACGCGGCCGTCTGGAAAAAGCAGCCCGGCCCGGCCTGGGCCGCGCGCCACGGCCTGAACGCCGCGCAATACCAGGCCGCGTTCAATGAATTTTCCGAGAAGGGCTACCGCCTGAGCTACATCAACGGCTACGCCATCGGCAACACGGCCTACTACGCCGCCATCTGGACCAAGGCCGGCGGCCCGGCGATGTCGGCGCGCCACGGCCTGAACGCCGCGCAGTACCAAGCCGCGGTGAACGAGCACGTCGAGAAGGGGTTCGCACTCACCCACGTCAGCGCCTACACCGTCGGCAACACACCCTACTTCGCCGCCATCTTCGAGAAGGGCGGCCCGGCCTGGCAGGCGCGCCACGGCCTCACCTCCGCGCAGTACCAGGCTGCCTTCGACCAGTTCGGGCGCCAGGGTTACCGGCTGAAGGTGGTCAGCGGCTACCGCGAGGGCGGCAGTGACCGCTACGCCGCGATCTGGACCAAGGCCGGCGGCCCGGCGATGAGCGCGCGCCACGGCATTCCGGCCGCGCACTACCAGTCGGTGTTCGACAACCACAGCTACCAGTCCTACGAGCCGGACTACATCGAAGCCTTCAACGGCGCCGACGGCGTGCGCTTCAACGGCATCTGGCGCAACACCGCCTTCAGCGGCAACGATCTGGCGCTGATCGACCGCAAGGTGCGCGCCTACATGCGCGCCAACGACGTGCCCGGCCTGTCCATCGCCGTGATGCGCAACGGCAAGCTGGTCTACGCCGCCGGTTTCGGCGTCGCCGACAAGGACAGCGGCCTGCCGGTCAGCCCGCGCCACCGCTTCCGCATCGCCAGCGTGTCCAAGCCCATCACCCACGCCGCGGTGCTCAAGCTCGCCAACGACACCTCGCTGGACGTCGGCAACCGCGTGTTTGGCCCCAACAGCGTCCTGGGCGGCACCTACGCCACGCCCGACAGCAACCCGGACATCGAGGACATCACCGTCGACCACCTGATCCGGCACCGCGCCGGCTTCCGCCGCATCAACGCCGACGGCGAAGGCAGCGATCCGATGTTCGACTACACCGGCACCGACCACGCGGGGCTGATCACCTGGGCGCTGGAGAACTACCCGCTCGGCTACACGCCCGGCACCACGCCGGCCGGCCTGGAGAGCAGCGACATGTACTCCAACTTCGGCTACTGCCTGCTGGGCCGGGTGATCGAGGCCCGCAGCGGCAAGTCCTACGAAGCCTACGTGCGCGATTCCATCCTCAAGCCGGCCGGCGCCGGCGACATCGTGATCGGCGGCGACAAGCTGGCCGACCGCAAGGCCGACGAAGTGGTCTATTACGGCGGCGGCGCGTATTCGAGCGTCAAGCCCGAGCGCTTCGACTCGCACGGCGGCTGGATCGCCCGCCCGCTCGACCTGCTGCGCTTCATGAAGCACGAAACCTGGCTGGGCACGCCCTACTCGCACTACGGCGAGATGAGCGGCACCACCTCGATCTACCGCCGCCGCAGCGACGGCTTCGGCCTGGCCGCGGCCAGCAATGCCAACAACGACAGCACCAAGGCGATGAACGACATGATGAACGCCATCGCCGACGAAGTGACCTGGCCGGCGGTCAACCACTTCTGATCGCTGCACGACGGCACTGCGGTGCCTTGGATTGCCAACGCCGCCGGACGCGAGTCCGGCGGCGTTGTGTTCAGAGCTGGTACCAGACCGCCAGCCCCACCGACACCAGGATGATCAGCGGCAGCCAGCGCAAACTCTGGCCGTCGCCGGGGCGGATGGTGTCGTTGTAATGGCCGCGCGGCGCCGAGCGCGGATTGACGTGGTGTGGCGGGTGCGCGGGCAGGTCCATGCCGCCCGTGGTGCGCGGCGCGGCGGCGGTTTTCGGGATCGGCGGCGGCGTGGCGCGCGGCAGCTTGCCGCCGGCATTGGCCACCAGCTTGGCCAGCAGCGGCGAGCCCTGCTGTTCCCAGTGCTGGCGCATCTCGGGCGACAGCCGCGCCAGGCCGGCCTCGACCTTGCGCCGGATCTCCGGCGGCAGGCCCGAAAGATCGATGCCCTGCGGAAGGTTCTGGCTCATTCGGTGGCCCCGGCGTCCGGCGAGGTCCATATCCTGCGCCAGACCGCCGGCAGCCGTCGAGCCGCGTCGAAGGGCGGGCGCAGCTGCTGCACCGGCACTTCGCGCCAGCCGGCGCCGTCGCTTTCGGCCACCGCGAACCGGAAGATGTAGTCGGGTTCGACGCCCATGCGCAGGTCCGACAGCACCAGGGTTCCGTCCCGGGTTTCGGCCTTCATGAAGCCGCGGTTGAACCAACGAAGCCGCCGTACCGCATCCAGTCCGCCGACCCCCTCGAGCGCCCGGACATCCGACGGGTATTCGCGGAACCGGATGGGCCCTTCGTCCGCCAGCACCGAATACTCGCCTTCCAGGTAGCCCCGGGGCGTCATCACCACCACGCGCCAAAGCAGGGTGTTGAAGGGCATCGGTACCGAGAAACGCGGCGCGTCCTGCAGCCCGCGATCCGCCAGCGTGCGTTCGGCCGCGCGCTCGACCAGGGACTTGGCCAGCAGCGACCAGCCCAGGTAGGCGGTGCTGAGCGCCAGGCCCGCCACCAGCGCGGTCTGCGCCGCCGGCCGCCACTGTTTCGCCCAGGCCAGCGCGCAGGCGACCAGCAGCGGCAGCGTGTACAGCGGGTCGATGATGAACACGCTCGACCACATCACCGGCGACGGCGGCAGCGGCCACAGCAGCTGGGTGCCGTAGACCGTGAGCGCATCGAGCAGCGGATGCGTGACCAAGGCCAGGGTGATGGCCCAGTACCAGCGCCGGGGCGCTTCGGTGACACGACCGCCGCGGCTGCGGAAGAAGGCCCAGACCAGGGCCGCCAGCGGCACCAGCACCAGCAGCGAGTGCGAGGCCGACCGGTGCCAGGTCATGTTGCGCACCGGGTCCACCTGCATCGCCCAGAGCGCGATCGCATCGAGGTCGGGCAGCGTGCCCAGGGCCGCGCCGGCCAACAGGGCCGCGCGGCGATGGCGGGCGGGAGCGATGGCGGCGGCGACCGCGCCGCCGAGCACGAGCTGGGTCAGGGAATCCATGTGCCCATGCTAGCCGAGCTCCCGGTGACCGCCACGTGGTGACCCCACCCGTGTCGGGCCGCGGCGCTCAGGCCGCTTCGGGTGCCGCCAGCGGCACGGCCGCGCCCGACAGATAACGCTCGCGCTTGCGCGGCCGCACCCGGGCCAGGTCGAGTTCGATCAGCCCGTCCACCGCATTATTGAAATCCGGGTCCACCCCGAAGGCCAGGAAGCGCGCGCCGCCCGGTTCGCACAGCTCGGTGTACTGCTTGTACAGCGTCGGCACCCGCGCCCCGAGCGCGCCCAGGTTGGCCTTCAGCACCCGGAACGCGGTGTCGGCATCGACCTCGCCGAAGGCGGGCGGCGTGGCCAGGAATCGGAAGGGCCGGTTCGCCGCCACCACGTTCTCGCGGCAGCCGAAATAGCGGTCGTAATATGCCACCAGCTGCTCGCGTGCGGCGATCGGCAGGTCGGCGCTGATCGACACCGGCCCGAACAGGTAGCGCACGCCCGGATGCGCCCGCAGGTAGGCGCCGATGCCCAGCCACAGATAGTCCAGGCTGCGCGTGCCCTGGTAGGCCGGCGCCACGAAGCTGCGGCCCAGCTCCATGCCCTGCGCCAGGCGCCCGAGCATCGAACACGGATAGCGGAACAGCGTGGTGGTGTAGAAACCCTCCCGCCCATGTTCGGCCAGGATGCGTTCGCCCGGCGCCACCCGGTAGGCGCCGGCGATCTCCAGCGCCTCGGGGTCCCACAGCACGATGTGGTCGTAGTACGCGTCGAACCGGTCCAGGTCCAGCCGCTGGCCGGTGCCCTCGCCCACCGCGCGGAAGGTGAGTTCGCGCAGGCGGCCGATCTCGCGCAGCAGCGGCGAGTCGGCGGCAAGCCGGCCAGCGTGGATGCGCTTGCCGTCGGGCGTGTCGCCCAGGCGCGGCAGCCGCGCCAGCTCCTGCAGCAGCAGGCGCCGGTCGACCGCGTGCACCAGCGGCTCGGGCCCGGCCGGCTGCGTCTCGCGGCGCGAACCGATCGCATACAGCGCCTGCCGCACCGAGGCCAGCGCCTTCTCCGGCGCCGCGGCCTCGGGCAGCAGACCCGGCCGGCCGATCCGCAGTTCGATGCGGCAGCCGCGGCGCGCGAAGATCTCGCGCGGCAGCAGGGCGGTGCCGGCCGGCTTGTACAGCGCCGATGCTCCATAGAACAACGCCGAGTTGCGCGCCCCCACCCGCACCGGCAGCACCGGCGCGCCGGTGGCCTTCGCGAACCTGACGAAGCCCTGCCGCCAGCGCCCGTCGCGGATGCCCGCCAGCCCCAGCCGCGACACCTCGCCGGCCGGGAACACGATGACGCACTCCTCGCGCTGCAGCGCTTCTTCCACCGCCGCCAGGCTGTCGGGCGTGGGCCGGCCGCCGAGGATGCGCAGCGGCAGCAGATGCTCGCGCAGCGGCGCGATGCCGGCCAGCACGTCGTTGGCCAGGATGCGCACGTCGCGGCGGATGCCCAGCACGAAGTGCAGCAGGGCCAGCGCGTCCAGCGCGCCGGAAGGATGGTTGGCGACGATCAGCAGCCGCCCGGTCTGGGGAATGCGCTCGCGCTCGACCTGGTCCACCGTGTAGCGCACGTCCAGGTGCTCCAGCGCCGCCTCGATGAAGGCCCGCCCGCACAGGTGCCCGTTCGCGGCCAGGAAGGCGCCGGCTTGGTCGAGCTTCGCGAACCGGCCCAGCCCGCGCAGCAGCGGGCGCAGCAAACCGGCGCGCGACCCCCGGAACCAGTGCGGGTAACGTTCGGTGAGCTGGCGCTCGAGGTCCAACATGCGGCGGATCCCGTCGACGGCGATGCCGCGAAGGGTGGCGGGGCCGGCTTTCAGCGCCGTGACCCGCAGGCGTCAGCGGCGTTACCCGGAAACGTCAGGCCGGTGACAGGCCGGGCGCGGGGCCCGGCCTGTCGGTGCTTCAGCGGGCGGCGACGGCCTCGACGAAGTCGATGACCAGGGCGACGCGGCGGTTGGCCAGGCCCTCTTCGCCCCAGGCGCCGGGGCGGATCTGGCGGTTGCTGTCTTCGCCATAACCCACGGCGCGCACCTGGTCGGCGGACAGGCCCTGGGTGACCAGGAAGTCGCGCACGGCCTCGGCGCGGCGCTGGGCCAGGCGCTTGTTGTAGGCGGCCGAACCGGCGGCATCGGTAAAGCCTTCCACGGTGACGACAACGCCTTCGTGGTGGGCGGACAGGGTCTTGGCGAAATCGGCCAGCATCGGCTTGTCGACCTCGCGCAGGGTGGCGTCGTCGTAGCCGAAGTGGGCGGTGGTTTCGACGTGCAGGCGGCCCTCGAACTGGGCGATGCGGGCGTCGTATTGGCCGAAGCGGGCTTCCATGGTGGCCTGGAGCTCGTTCAGGCGGCCGTCCAGGCGCTGGTCGGCGGCACGCAGCTCGGACACGGTGGCGTCGAACTCGTCGCGTTTGACGTAGCTGGCGCAGCCGGTGAAGGACACCGCCAGGGTGGCGGCAAGCAGGGGACGCAGGCTGGATTTCAGTGATGCCATGCGGGGTACCTCCTCATGGGTTTTGCGGGGGGAGGCCCGACCCTAACCCCATCGCTTCCCCGGGCCAACCCCGCGCCCTGCCCCGTTTAGGATCGCTTAACACCCGCGCAACATCCGCAGCGCGAGGATGCACCCCGGGGCCGCGCCATGTATCATGCCCGGCCCCACCCATCCTTTCATCTCAATCAAGGGATATAAGCGACGATGTCCAGCTACCTCTTCACCTCCGAGTCGGTCTCCGAAGGCCACCCGGACAAGATGGCCGACCAGATTTCCGATGCGGTGCTGGACGCGATCCTCGCCCAGGATCCGAAGGCCCGCGTCGCCTGCGAAACGCTGGTGAAGACCGGCGCCGCCATCGTCGCCGGCGAGATCACCACCAGCGCCTGGGTGGACATCGAAGCCCTGGCGCGCGGCGTCATCAACGACATCGGCTACGACAACAGCAATGTCGGCTTCGACGGCCACACCTGCGCCATCGTCAACATGATCGGCAAGCAGTCGCCCGACATCAACCAGGGCGTGGACCGCAAGAAGCCGGAAGAACAGGGCGCGGGCGACCAGGGCCTGATGTTCGGCTACGCCTGCAACGAGGCGCCGGAATACATGCCGGCCGCCATCTATTACGCGCACCGCCTGGTGGAACAGCAGGCCAAGGTCCGCAAGGCCGGCAAGCTGAAGTGGCTGCGCCCGGACGCCAAGAGCCAGGTCACCCTGCGCTACGAGAACGACAAGATCGTCGGCCTCGACGCCGTGGTGCTTTCGACCCAGCACGACCCGAACGTCAAGCACAAGGACATCGTGGCCGGCGTGATGAAGCACATCCTCGAGCCCGTGCTGCCCAAGGCCTGGCTGAAGGCGCTGCCGAAGTCGAAGATCCACATCAACCCGACCGGCAACTTCGTCATCGGCGGCCCGGTGGGCGACGCCGGCCTGACCGGCCGCAAGATCATCGTCGACACCTACGGCGGCATGGCCCGCCACGG
>CAMLKR010000117.1 GCA_946480565.1 uncultured Arenimonas sp.
GTTCTGCCCGGCCGGCCAGCACGGCCCCTTCCTGCTGCACGGCTGGTTCGCATGAGCCTGCCGGTCTATGCCGAGCTGCACTGCCTGAGCCAGTTCAGCTTCGGGCGCGGCGCCTCGAGCGCGGCCGAGCTGTTCCAGCGTGCGAAGCAGCAGGGCTACACCGCGCTGGCGATCACCGACGAATGCACCCTGGCCGGCATCGTGCGCGCGCACGAAGCCGCCCGCGAAGCCGGCCTGAAGCTGATCGTCGGCAGCGAATTCACCCTCGACTGCGGCCTGAAGCTGGTGCTGCTGGTCGAAGACCTCGCGGGCTACCGGAATCTCTGCCGGCTGATCACCACCGCGCGCCGGCGCAGCGCCAAGGGCGAATACCGGATCGGCCGGGACGACTTCCACGGCGGGCTCGAGGGCCTGCTGGCGCTGTGGCTGCCCGGCCGCGAGCCGCGCCGCGAGCAAGGCGAGTGGCTGCGGACAATGTTCCCGGACCGCACCTGGCTGGCGGTGGAACTGCACCGCGGTCCGGACGATGCGCAGCGCCAGCAGCAGCTTCTGGCGCTGGCCGGCACCCTGGGCCTGCCCGCCGTCGCCAGCGGCGACGCGCACATGCACGTGCGCTCGCGGCGTGCGCTGCAGGATGTGCTCACCGCGACCCGCTGGCGCCTGCCGGTGGCCGAAGCCGGCGCGCACCTGTTCCCGAACGGCGAACGCCACCTGCGCACGCGCCGGGCGCTGGCGGCCGCGCATCCGGCCGCGCTGATGGAGGAATCGGCGCGCATCGCCGCGCGCTGCCGGTTCGGCATGGGCGAGGTGAAATACCAGTACCCGCGCGAACTGGTGCCCGAAGGACAGACGCCGACCGGCTGGCTGCGCGAACTGACCCGGCGCGGCATCCGCGACCGCTGGCCGCAAGGCGCGCCCCACGGCACGCTGCGGCAGATCGCCCGCGAGCTGAAGCTGATCGCCGAACTGCGCTACGAGGCCTTCTTCCTGACGGTCGAGGACGTGGTGCGTTACGCCCGCAGCCAGGGCATCCTGTGCCAGGGCCGCGGTTCGGCGGCCAACTCCGCCGTGTGTTACGCGCTGGGCATCACCGCGGTGGATCCGGCGCAGACGCGGCTGCTGTTCGGGCGCTTCCTGTCGAAGGAGCGCAACGAGCCGCCCGACATCGACGTGGATTTCGAACACGAGCGGCGCGAACAGGTCATCCAGTACCTCTACCGCAAGTACGGCCGCGAGCGCGCCGCGCTGGCGGCGACGGTGATCTGCTACCGCGGCAAGAGCGCCGTGCGCGACGTCGCCCGGGCCCTGGGGCTGCCCCCGGACCAGGTCGATTCGCTGACCCGGGCGCTGTCGTGGTGGGACAGCCTGGACGACGCAAGCGAGCGCATGCGCGAACGCGGCTTCGACCCCGACAGCCCGCTGATGCGCCGCGTGCTGGCGCTCGCCACCGAGCTGCTGGGCGCACCGCGCCACCTCAGCCAGCACGTCGGCGGCTTCGTCATCTCCGACCAGCCGCTGCACCACCTGGTGCCGGTGCAGAACGCGGCGATGGCCGAGCGCACCATCATCGAATGGGACAAGGACGACCTGGAAACCCTGGGCCTGCTGAAGGTGGACTGCCTGGCGCTGGGCATGCTGACCGCGATCCGCAAATGCCTGGCGCTGCTGGAGCGGCACCACGGCATCGCCCACACCATGGCGTCCATACCGGCCGACGATCCGCCCACCTACGCCATGATCCAGCGCGCCGACACCGTCGGCGTGTTCCAGATCGAGTCGCGGGCGCAGATGGCGATGCTGCCGCGGCTGAAACCGCGGAACTACTACGACCTGGTGATCCAGGTGGCCATCGTCCGGCCCGGCCCGATCCAGGGCGACATGGTCCACCCCTACCTGCGCCGGCGCCAGGGCAAGGAGGCGGTGGACTATCCCAGCGAGGCGCTGGAGAAGGTGCTCAAGCGCACCCTCGGCATCCCGCTGTTCCAAGAACAGGTGATGGAGCTGACCATCGTCGCCGCCGGTTTTTCGCCCGGCCGCGCCGACGCGGTGCGGCGCGGCATGGCCGCCTGGAAGCGCAAGGGCGGGCTGCTGGAATTCCGCGACGACCTGTTCGCCGGCATGGCCGAGCGCGGCTACACCCGCGAATACGCCGAACGCATCTTTTCCCAGATCGAGGGCTTCGCCGACTACGGCTTCCCGGAATCGCACGCCGCCAGCTTCGCCCTGCTCACCTACGTCAGCTGCTGGCTGAAACGGCACCATCCGGCCGCCTTCACCTGCGCGCTGATGAACTCGCAGCCGCTGGGCTTCTACAGCAACAGCCAGCTGGTGCAGGACGTCCGCCGCCACGGCGTGCCGGTGCGGCCGGTGGACGTGCGCCACAGCGACTGGGACAACACGCTGGAATCCGCGAACGGCAGCGACATGCACCAGCCAGCCCTGCGCCTGGGCCTGCGCGAGATCTCCGGCCTGCCGGCGGCCACGGCCGAAGCGGTGATGGCGGCGCGCGCGCGCTCCGCCTTCACCAGCGTCGAGGACCTGTGCCACCGCGCCAACCTGGACGAGCGCGCCCGCGCCCTGCTGGCCGAGGCCGGTGCGCTCAGGGGGCTGGCCGGGCACCGGCACCGCGCCCGCTGGGCCATCGCCGGCGTCGAGGCGCAGTTGCCGCTGTTCGACGCCTCGCCGCGGGAGCAGGCGGTCACCCTGCCCGTGCCCAGCGCCGGCGAGGACCTGCTGGCCGACTACGCGCGCCTGGGCCTGAGCCTGGGTCCGCATCCGATGAAACTGCTGCGCAAACAGCTGACCGCGCGCCGCTACCGGCCTTCACGCGAACTCCTGGACCTGGCGCACGGCAGCCCGGTGCGGGTGGCCGGCCTGGTCACCGGCCGACAGCGGCCGCAGACCGCGACCGGCGTCACCTTCGTCACGCTCGAGGACGAAGACGGCCCGGTCAACGTGGTGGTCTGGCGGGACCTGGGCGAGCGCCAGCGCCGGGTGCTGGTGGAGTCCCGGGTGATGGGCGTGGACGGCAGGCTCGAGACCATGGACGGCGTGCGGCACCTGGTCGCCCACCGGCTGCACGACGAAAGCGCGCTTGCCGGCCAACTGCATTCGGTGTCGCGCGACTTCCGCTGACCCCCCCGGTCAGCGATCCAGCGCCAGCACCGACGTCGCCGCGCAGACGAAGCCGGCCGTGGCATCGAAATCCCAGCGTTCCACCCGGGCCTCGGCGGCGCCCCGGGCGTACTCGAGCACATTGACCGAGTTCGGCCGGCCGTCCCGCACCCGGCGCGATACCGCGGTGCCCGCCTGCACGCACCAGGCGCGGCGCTGCAGCGCCGGGAAACGCAGCGACAGGGGGCGCACGAAGGGCCAGTGGATATGCCCGCCCATCACGACGTCGGCACCGGCGGCCACCCAGGCCGGCACCGCCTCGGCGTGGCCGCGCAACAGGTTGTGCCGTTCGCGGGCGTCGGGCACGTCCACCGGCTGGTGCGTCACGACCACGCGCAGCTGGTCGGGCCGCGCCGCACGGAGCCGGGAGGCCACCGCGGCGATCTGCGCGGCCGACACCTCGCCGTGCTTGTGCCGCCGCGCACGGGTGGTGTTGACCGTGACCACCCGCAAACCGGCGATATCGAGCTCGGGCTCGAGCTCGGGACCGAAGGCCTCCACGAAACCGCGATAGGGCGCCAACAGGCGGGTGGCGAGGTCGAACAGCGGGAGGTCGTGGTTGCCGGGAATCACCAGGCGCCGCGGCACGGCGAGCCGGTCGCAGAAAAGCCGCGCCCGCGCGAACTGACGACGCCGGGCGCGCTGGGTGATGTCGCCGGAAAGCAGCAGCACATCGGGCGGACGACCGGCCACCATCGCGACCAGCGCCTCGACGACCTCGGCCCGTTCGGTGCCGAAGTGCGGATCCGAAACCTGCAGCAGGCGGATCATCCGACCGCCACGCGGTCTTCGGGCGCCGGCAGCATCAGCAGCAGCGGCTGCGGACCGACGTCGAACACGAGAGGACATGCCAACTGGAGAATCTCGCCATCCAGCGCGACCTTCACCCGGCGCCTGCCCCGCGGCGCCACGCGGATACGCCGGATCGGGAAGCTCTCGACCGTGTCGGCTTCGCCCAGCTGCCCCATCGCACCGCGCAAGGCCAGCCCCAGGATGGCCAGCGGGCCGATGGGCTTGAGCATCACCGCGGCCAGGCAGCCCTGGTCGATGGCGTCGGCCTCGGCAATCCCGATGCGGGCCAACTGGAGCCGGTTGTTGCCGATGAAAAGGGTGGGCGTGCGCACCGAACGGCGTTCGCCGCGGCTTTCGATATCCAGCTGCAGCTGCCGGTAACCCGACACCAGGGTGCGCAGGCCGGAGAAGGCGGCGATGAGGCGGCTGCGGCCGAACTGCTGCTTGAAGGCCTCCCGGTCCTCCAGCAGCTTGGGGTACAGGCCGAGGCTGGCATTGACGAGGAAGGGCTGGCCGTTCACCCGCCCGACCTGCACCGGGGTGGCCGTGGCGCGCAGCAGCGCGCGGCTGGATGCACCGATTTCCTGGGAAATCCCGTGGACACGACCGAAATAATTGAACGTGCCCTGCGGCAGCACGCCCAGGGGCACGCCCGTGCCGACCAGATGCCGGGCCGCGGCGTTGAGCGTGCCGTCACCGCCGGCGGCCACGACGATGCCGGCGGCTGCCTTCGCCCGCTCGGTCGCTTCGGCAAGCCGCCGCGCCAGCGTCCCCGGGCCGTCCACCCCCAGCAGATGGACCTCTCGTCCGCCCTCGCGCAGGGTTTCGCGGATGACCGTCACGGCATCGCAGGCGTCGTGGCGGCCCGAGCCTGCGTTGATCACCACGAAGAACGGCGCGTCGGAGAAATCGGCGGGAGCCGGGGAATCATTCATGCCCCGAGGCTAACCCCTGCACCGTGAGGGAAGGATTAAGCGGCGCCCCGCCGCCGGCCAAAAAAAAAGCCGCCCTCGTGGGGCGGCCCTTTCTGCTGCTTGGTGCCGGAGATAGGAATCGAACCTACGACCCCATCATTACGAATGACGTGCTCTACCAACTGAGCTACTCCGGCGGAGCGCGGATTCTAGGCTTCGGCGCCCCCCGGGGTCAATTTACCAGGGCGATCCGCAGTTCCCTGGGCAGGGCGAAGACCACGTTCTCGGGCTCCCCTTCCAGGTGTTCGACCGCCCCGGCCCCCAGCTCGCGCAGGCGGGACACGACCCCTTCGACCAGCACCTCGGGCGCCGACGCCCCGGCCGTCACGCCCACCCGCCGGGCATCGGCGACCCAGGCCGGGTCGATGTGCTCGGCGCCGTCGATCAGGAAGGCCCGGGCGCCCTGCTTCTCCGCCAGCTCGCGCAGGCGGTTGGAGTTGGAGCTGTTCACCGATCCCACCACCAGCACCACGTCGCACTGTTCGGCGAGCAGGCGCACGGCGTCCTGGCGGTTCTGGGTGGCGTAGCAGATGTCGTCGTGCTTCGGGCCCTGGATGGCCGGGAAACGCGCCTGCAGGGCGGCGATGATCTCGCGGGTGTCGTCCACGCTCAGGGTGGTCTGGGTGGTGTAGGCCAGGTTGCCGGGCTGGGTCGGTTCCAGGGTGGCGACGCCGGCGACGTCCTCGACCAGGTGGATGTGGTTGTCGCCATGCTCGCGCCGCCACTGCCCCATCGTGCCTTCGACCTCGGGATGGCCCGCGTGGCCGATCAGCACCACGTCGCGGCCGGCGCGGCAGTGCCGGGCCACCTCGATGTGCACCTTGGTCACCAGCGGGCAGGTGGCGTCGAACACCTTCAGGCCGCGCCGCTCGGCCTCCGCGCGCACCGCCTGGGAAACGCCGTGGGCGCTGAAGATGACGGTGGCTCCGGCCGGCACCTCGTCGAGTTCCTCGACGAAGATGGCGCCGCGCTGGCGAAGGTCCTCGACCACGAAGCGGTTGTGCACCACCTCGTGCCGCACGTAGATGGGCGCGCCCAGCGACTCGATGGCGCGCTTGACGATCTCGATGGCGCGGTCGACGCCGGCGCAGAAGCCGCGGGGATTGGCGAGCAGGACGTCCATGGCGCGATTATCCGCCCTTCGACGCCGGTTCAGGCGCCTTGAAGCTGAACAGGACCAGGGCCACGGCACCGGCGACGATGGCCGAATCGGCGACGTTGAAGGCCGGCCAGTGGTAGCTGCCGTAGTACCAGTCGACGAAGTCCACGACGTAGCCGTAGCGGACCCGGTCGACCAGGTTGCCCAGCGCCCCGGCGATGACCAGGGCGAACGGCAGGGCCGTGCGCCAGTCCGAGCGCGGGGTGCGGGCCAGCACCACCGCCAGCACCACGCTGATGACCACCGCCAGCCCGCTGAAGAACCAGCGCTGCCAGCCGCCGGCGTCGGACAGGAAGCTGAAGGCGGCGCCGTAGTTGTGCACCAGGGTCCAGTTCCAGAACCCGTCGATCACCGGCACCGGCTGGCGGTAGACCAGGCTGGCCGTGGCCCAGGCCTTGCTCCACTGGTCGGCGACGATCAGCAGCGCCGACAGCCCCAGCCAGGACAGCGCGTTCGGCCTCGGCAGCGGCATCAGAACCACCGCCGGGTTTCGCCGGCGCCGTTGACGTTCTCGACGCAGCGGCCGCAGAGCTCCGGATCACCGGAATGGCTGCCGATGTCGGCGCGGTAGTGCCAGCAACGCACGCACTTGGCGTGCGAGGTCGACGCCGCGTGCACCCAGGGACCGGCGCCGGCCTCGGGTTTCGCTGCGACCGGCTTGAAGTCCAGGCGCGAGGTGATGAAGAAGAAGCGCAGTTCGTCGGCCACCGGCGCGAACTTCGCCAGCGTCGCCTCGTCGGCATAGACGTCCACCTCGGCCTCGAGCGAGGCACCGATGGCGCCGTCGGCGCGCATCGGCTCCAGCACCTTGCTCACCGCCTCGCGCAGTTCGAGCAGGCGGTCGAAGTCGGCGGCGGAAAGCACCGCGTCGGCCGGCATCGGCGCCAGGCCGCCGTACCAGGTCGCCAGCAGCACGTGGTCTTCGCGCGGGCCCGGCAGATGCCGCCAGATCTCGTCGGCGGTGAAGGCCAGCACCGGCGCCAGCCAGCGCACGAAGGCCTCGGCGATGCGGAACATCGCGCTCTGCGCCGAGCGGCGACCGTGGCTGTCCACCTTCATGGTGTAGAGGCGGTCCTTGGTCACGTCCAGGTAGACCGCGCCCAGGTCGTTGGTGCAGAAGTTCTGCACC
>CAMLKR010000118.1 GCA_946480565.1 uncultured Arenimonas sp.
TGACGTCGTCCACGCGCCCGGTGATCCAGTAGTAGCCGTCGGCGTCGCGGCGGCAACCGTCGCCGGTGAAGTACATGCCCGGATAGGTCTTGAAATAGGTGTCGACGAAACGCTGGTGGTCGCCGTAGACCGTGCGCATCTGCCCCGGCCAGGAGTCGAGCAGCACCAGGTTGCCATCCACCGCGCCGTCCAGCAGGCGGCCCTCGGCGTCCACCAGGGCCGGCCGGACGCCGAAGAAGGGCAAGGTGGCGGAGCCGGGTTTGGTCGGCACCGCGCCCGGCAGCGGCGAGATCAGGATGCCGCCGGTTTCGGTCTGCCACCAGGTGTCGACGATCGGGCAGCGTTCCTCGCCCACGACCTTGTGGTACCACTCCCAGGCTTCCGGGTTGATCGGCTCGCCGACGGTGCCCAGCAGGCGGATGGACTTGCGCGAATGTTTTTCCACCGGCGCGTCGCCTTCGCGCATCAGGGCGCGGATGGCGGTGGGCGCGGTGTAGAAGATGGTGACCTGGTGTTTGTCGCAGACCTCCCAGAAGCGGCCGGTGTCGGGGTAACTCGGGATGCCCTCGAACATCACCGTGGTCGCGCCATTGGCCAGCGGCCCGTAGACGACGTAGCTGTGGCCGGTGACCCAGCCCACGTCGGCGGTGCACCAGAACACGTCGTCTTCCTTCAGGTCGAATACGCATTCATGGGTGTAGCTGGCCCAGGTGAGGTAGCCGCCGCTGGTGTGCAGCACGCCCTTGGGTTTGCCGGTGCTGCCCGAGGTGTAGAGGATGAACAGCGGGTCTTCCGCATTCATCGGCTTGGCCGCGTGCGTGGCCGGCTGCGGATCGACCACGGCGTCGTACCAGCGGTCGCGCGGCATCTGCATCGGCACGCCGGCGCCGGTGTGGCGCACCACCAGCACGGTCTCGACGGTGTTCGTGCCCGGCTTGCGCAGGGCTTCGTCCACGTTGGCCTTCAGCGGGATGTGCTTGCCGCCGCGCAGGCCCTCGTCGGCGGTGATCACCAGCTTGCTGCCGCAGTCGGCGATGCGGTTGGCGATCGAGTCGGGCGAGAAGCCGCCGAACACCACCGAGTGGATCGCGCCGATGCGGGCGCAGGCCAGCATCGCCGCCGCCGCCTCGGGGATCATCGGCAGGTACAGCGTGACGCGGTCGCCCTTGACCACGCCCAGCGCTTCGAGCGCGTTCGCGAGCCGGCAGACCATGGCGTGCAGTTCGCGGTAGCTGATGCGCCGGGCCGGCGTGGCCGGATCGTCGCCTTCCCAGAGGATGGCGGTCTTGTCGCCACGTTCGGCCAGGTGGCGGTCCAGGCAGTTGACGCTGACGTTGAGCTCGCCGTCGGCATACCAGCGGATGCGGAAGTCGTCGGCGTGGAAGCTGGTGTCCTTGACGCGCGAATAGGGCGTGGACCACTGAAGGCGCTGGCCGACCCGGCCCCAGAAGGCCTCGGGGTCGCGCAGCGAATCGGCGTACAGGCGCTCGTAGTCGGCGCGCTTGAGCGCGGCGGCGGCCTCGAAGCCGGGCGGCGGGGAAATGATGCGTTCGGACATGGGAACTCCTGCGGCCCGGGGCCGCGCCTTCTTTTCAGAGATTACTCGCCTGCAGGCCATTCTGGCGGCACGCTGCCGCCGCCCAATTAGACCATCGTCTATAAGCGCCCCGTTTACGACCAATGGGTAATGGCCCCACCCCCGGGCCCGCCACAGACTCGGCCCGCCATCGTGGCAACGGTCCGAATTCCGGGAGGGGAAGGATGAACCGAAACACCAAGACACGCCGCTCGACGCTGGCGCTCGCCCTGCTGCTGGCGACCGCCGCGCCGGGCCTGGCCCTGGCGCAGGACGCCAGCCCGCAGGATCTCGAGGCCCGCATCGCCCAGCTCGAACAGCTGGTGCAGGGCCTGAAGTCCGAACTCGAAGCCCAGAAGGCCGCACAGGCCGCTACGCCGGTGCCCGCGCCGCTGCCGGCCGGGGCCCAGCCGATCCAGGCCACCACCGTGATGCCGGCCGCCAATGCCGGCACGAAGTTCAGCTACGGCGGCTTCATCAAGCTCGACGCCATGTACACCAACACCGACGGCGGCGAGATCGCCGACGGCAGCCCGGGCCGGCTGTTCTACCTGCCCAGCACCATCCCGGTGGGCGCGCCCGGCAGCGACGAAGGCACCGACCTGGACATGCACGCGCAGTTCTCGCGCTTCTGGTTCAGCGCCGACAGCGAGGTGGACGGCCGCAAGGTCAAGGCCTACATCGAGGCCGACATCTTCGGCAACGCCAACGGCAACGAGACCGCGACCAACACCTACGGCCTGACCATCCGCCACGCCTACGTCAGCTGGGACAAGTGGCTGGCCGGCCAGACCTGGTCGAACTTCCAGGACGTGGCGGCGCTTCCGGACGCGGTCGACTTCGTCGGCCCCACCGAAGGCACCATCTTCGTGCGCCAGGCCCAGCTGCGCTACACCAACGGGCCCTGGTCGTTCTCGATCGAGAACCCGGAGACCCTGGTCAACGTCTACCAGAGCACCGCCCGCATCAGCAGCGACGACAACACCCTGCCCGACCTGACCGCGCGCTACCTGCACAAGGCGCCATGGGGCCACTTCACGGTCGCGGCGCTGGCGCGGCAGCTCAAGTACGAAACCGCCACCAGCGACGAGTCCGAATCGGCCTTCGCCCTCAGCGTCTCGGGCAAGTGGAACCTCGGCGCCAACGACGACATCCGCTACATGCTCAGCGGCGGCAGCGGCCTGGGCCGCTACCTGGCCTTCGGCCTGGGCGCCGACACCATGCAGGCGGTCGACGGCTCGCTCGAGGCCCTGGACGGCTACGGCGGCTTCATCGCCTGGCGCCATGCGTTCACGCCCAAGCTGCGCGGCAGCCTGATGTATTCGGCGGCGCAGTTCGACAACGACCCGCTGCTGACCGGGCTGGCCGTCACCGAGGCGACCCAGTCCATCCACGCCAACCTGATCTATTCGCCGCTGCCGAAGATCGACATCGGCGCCGAGCTCATCTTCGGCGAACGCGAGCTCGAGAACGGCCAGAGCGGCGACCTCGACCGCCTGCACATGCACGTCAAGTACAACTTCTGACCGGGGGTCACACCGATGTCCACCACCGCAAAACTCGCCACCGCCACCCACGACGCCAACGGCAAGCCCTTGACCGCCGGGCACAAGAAGGTGATCTTCGCCTCCAGCCTGGGCACCGTCTTCGAGTGGTACGACTTCTACCTGTACGGCTCGCTGGCGGCGATCATCGCCGCGCAGTTCTTCAGCGGCGTCAACGAGACCACCGGCTTCATCTTCGCGCTGCTGGCCTTCGCCGCCGGCTTCGCGGTGCGTCCGTTCGGCGCCATCGTGTTCGGCCGCATCGGCGACATGATCGGCCGCAAGTACACCTTCCTGGTCACCATCGTCATCATGGGCATCTCGACCTTCCTGGTCGGCATCCTGCCCAGCTACGGCAGCATCGGCATCGCGGCGCCGATCATCCTGATCGTGCTGCGGCTGCTGCAGGGCCTGGCCCTGGGCGGCGAGTACGGCGGCGCGGCGACCTACGTGGCCGAACACGCCCCGCACGGCAAGCGCGGCCTGTACACCAGCTTCATCCAGACCACGGCCACGATCGGCCTGCTGCTGTCGCTGGTGGTGATCCTGACGGTGCGCGAGACCATCGGCGTGGAGGCGTTCAACGCCTGGGGCTGGCGCATCCCCTTCCTGCTGTCGATCATCCTGCTCGGCATCTCGGTCTGGATCCGCATGCAGCTGGCGGAATCGCCGCTGTTCCAGGAGATGAAGGCCAACGGCAAGCTGTCGAAGGCGCCGATCACCGAGAGCTTCTTCTCGAAGAACGGCCGCATCGTGCTGCTGGCCCTGCTGGGCGCCACCGCCGGCCAGGCCGTGGTGTGGTATGCGGGCCAGTTCTACGCGATGTATTTCCTCAGCCAGTCCCTGAAGGTGGACAGCACCACCACCTGGATGCTGATCGGCGGCGCCCTGATCCTGGGCACGCCCTTCTTCATCTTCTTCGGCTGGCTGTCGGACAAGATCGGCCGCAAGCCGATCGTGATGGCGGGCTGCCTGATCGCGGCGCTGACCTACTTCCCGCTGTTCCAGGGCCTGACCCACTACGCCAACCCGGCGATCGACGAGGCCAGCGAGACGTCGCCGGCGGTGGTGATCGCCGATCCGGCGACCTGCAACTTCCAGTTCGATCCGATCGGCAAGAAGAAGTTCACCAGCTCCTGCGACATCGCCGCGGCGGCGCTGGCCAAGGCCGGCGTGCCCTACACGGTGCAGGAGGCGCCGGCCGGCACGCTGGCGTCCATCCGCATCGGCGACCGCCCGATCCAGGGCTACGAGGGGCTGGCCGCCGACGCCGCCGACCAGGGCACGCGCTTCACCGGCGAACTCAAGACGGCGCTGACCGACGCGGGTTATCCGACCGCGGCCGACCCGGCGCGCATCAACAAGCCGATGGTGCTGGCGATCCTGACCCTGCTGGTGATCTACGTGACCATGGTCTACGGGCCGATCGCGGCCTGGCTGGTCGAGCTGTTCCCGACCCAGATCCGCTACACCTCGATGTCGCTGCCCTACCACATCGGCAACGGCTGGTTCGGCGGCTTCCTGCCCACCATCTCGTTCGCGCTGGTGGCGGCCACCGGCAACATCTACTACGGGCTGTGGTACCCGATCGTCATCGCGCTGATGACTTTCGTGATCGGCTCGCTGTTCCTGCGCGAGACCAAGGACGTGGACATCACGCAGTAGCGCTCCCCCCGCCGGGGTCCGCCCCGGCTTTCCACGACGCCGGCACCCGGGTGCCGGCGTCTTTCTGCGCGGCCTGCACCCTCGGCTAAGCTTGGCGGGCCCAAGGAGCCCCCATGAGTTCGCCGCCCACCCCGAAGGTCCTGGTCACCGGCAGTTCCGGCCGCGTCGGCCGGGCGATCCACATCCGGTTGGCGTCGCGCCATGCCGTCACCGGCCTGGACCGCAGTCCATCCTCGACCGCGGACTGGGTCGGGGACCTCGATACGCCCGGGCTGCTGGCCCGCGCGCTCGAAGGCGTCGAATTCGTCGTGCATACCGCGGCACTGCACGCGCCGCACGTGGCGCACCTGCCCGAGTCGGAGTTCCGCCGCATCAACGTCGACGGCACCCGGCGCCTGCTCGATGCGGCCGCCGCCGCGGGCGTGAAGCGCATCGTCTTCACCAGCACCACGGCGCTGTACGGCGACGCCGCCACACCGCCCGGACGCGCCGGCTGGGTGGACGAGTCGCTGGTGCCGGAGCCGCGCACCATCTACCACCGCAGCAAGCTCGAGGCCGAAGCATTGCTGCGCGAGGCCGCGCTGGGTGGCGGGCCGTCGGTGCGCATCCTGCGCATGTCGCGCTGTTTTCCGGAGCCATCCAACGTGATGGCGATCTTCCGGCTGCATCGCGGCGTCGATGCCCGCGACGTGGCCACGGCCCACGAAGCCGCCCTGTCCCATCCGGGGCCGGCCTGCGCGAGCTTCGTGGTCTCGGGCGCGACGCCCTTCGTCGCCGCGGATTGCGGGGCGCTGTGGGCGGATGCCCCGGCCGTGCTGGCCCGCCGTGCGCCCGACCTGGTCGCCGCCTTCGCTGCGCGCGGCTGGCCGCTGCCGGCGCGGATCGACCGGGTCTACGACGCGGGTGCGGCCCGGCGCGAGCTGGGCTGGGTGCCGCGTTACGGCCCCGACGAGGTGTTGGCGATGCGCGACGCCGAATCGGGCGAAGTGCTGCCGCCGGACGCCCGCCAGCGCTGGCGCCCCGACTGAATCACCAGTCGGTCGGCCGGTAGTCCTTCAGGAACTGGCCCCAGACGTGGTGGCCGGTGTTGAAGCCGTCGATGATCGGGTCGACGATGCGGGCGGCGCCATCGACGATGTCCAGCGGCGGGTGGAAACGCTCCTCGCGGGTCTTGCGCTCGGCGATCTCGATCGGGTCCTCGTCGGTCACCCAGCCGGTGTCCACGGCGTTCATGTGGATGCCGTCGCCCTGGTAATCGGCGGCCGAGGTGCGCGTCATCATGTTCAGCGCGGCCTTGGCCATGTTGGTGTGCGGATGCCGGGTGGTCTTGAAGTTGCGGTAGAACTGCCCCTCCATCGCCGACACGTTGACGATGTGCTTGTCGCGTTCCGGCGTGCGCAGCATGAGGGGCTTGAGGCGCGCGTTGATGATGAAGGGCGCAACCGCGTTCACCAGCTGCACCTCGAGCAGCTCGACCACCGGCACCTCGTGCATCAGCAGGCGCCAGGAATTTCGGCCGCGCAGGTCCACCTGCTGCAGGTCGGCGTCGAGCCGGCCTTCCGGGAACAGGTGCTGCTGGCCCAGCAGCTCCTCGGCCAGCAGCGGCACCTGCGACAGTTCGGCGGCGCGGGTCAGGCCCGGCGCCTCGACGCCGTGCGCCAGCGCGTTGCCGTCGGGCACCAGGTCGTAGCCGCGCAGGCCCTCGTAGCTGCCCAGCAGCCTGCGCACGTGTTCGGGCATGTCCGAATGCGCGGCGGTTTCGCCGGCGATCATGTGCGCGTAGAAGGCCGGCGGACGGCGCACGGTCTGGCAGGCGTTGTTGATGATGAAGTCCAGGCGGTCGCGCGTGGCCAGCAGGGTCTGGCAGAAAGCTTCCACGCTCGGCGTGTGGCGAAGGTCCAGGCCGAACACTTCCAGGCGGTGGCCCCACTCGGCGAAGTCCGGCTCCTGGGCGTAACGCGCGGCCGAGTCGCGCGGGAAGCGCGTGGTGACGATCAGCGAGGCGCCGGCGCGCAGCAGCTTCAGGCCGGCCTGGTAGCCGATCTTGACGCGGCCGCCGGTGAGCAGGGCGACGCGGCCGCGCAGGTCGGCGGTTTCGGTGCGCTTGTGGAAATTGAACTCGGCGCAGGCCGGGCACATCTGGTCGTAGAAGTGGTGGATGCGCGTGTACTTTTCCTTGCACACGTAGCAGTGCTGCGGCTCGATGGTCTCGCGCGCGGGCTCGTCGGTGAGGGTGTCCACCGGCTTGTTCGCCGGCGGGAAATAGTTCGGCGTGGTGAACACCGGCTTGCTGCGCAGCTCGCGGATGCCGGTGGCGTTGAGCACGGCATCGTCGTGGGCATTGCGCTCCTTCACCTGGGCGCGCTTCTTCTCGCGGCGCAGCTTGCGGTGCGGGATCGGGTCCGGGTGGTGGAAGCGGTTCAC
>CAMLKR010000119.1 GCA_946480565.1 uncultured Arenimonas sp.
TCGGCCAGGACTTCGAGCTTACGGCGCAGGCTGGGCGTCATCGCGGTCGTCGTAGAGGCGTTCGGCGGCGCGCAGCAGGTCCAGGTCGCCGTCGAGCGCGGCCTGGCGCAGCGCGGCGCTGGGCGCGTGCAGCAGCTTGTTGGTGAGCTGGTGGGCGAGCAGGGCCAGCACTTCGTTCGGATCCTTGCCCAGCGCCAGCTGTTCGCGGGCGCGGGCCAGGGCGTCTTCGCGCGCCGCTTCGCCGCGGCTGCGCAGCACCTTCAGCGCGTCCTGGCGGCCCTGGGCGCGCCACCAGGCCATGAAGTGCTCGACCTGCAGGTCGATGATGGCCTGCGCCTGTTCGGCCGCTTCGCGGCGGGAGGCGCGGTTCTCCTCGATCACCTGCTCCAGGTCGTCCACGGTGTACAGGTAGACGTCGGCCAGCTCGGCGACGCTGGCCTCGATGTCGCGCGGCACGGCCAGGTCGAGCAGGAACATCGGACGGTGCTTGCGCGCCTTCAGCGCCGCCTGCACCGCGGCGCGGCGAAGGATCGGCTCGCGGCTGGCGGTGGCGGTGATCACGATGTCGGCTTCGGGCAGGTGGCGTTCCAGCTCGGTCAGCGGCAGGGCGTATCCGCCGTGGCGGCTGGCCAGGGCCTGCGCGTGTTCCAGGGTGCGGTTGGCGACCAGCAGGCGTTTGGCCTTGGCGTCGACGAGGTGGCGGGCGGCCAGTTCGATGGTGTCGCCGGCGCCGACCAGCAGCACGGTGGCGCGGTCGAGTTCGCTGAATACCTGGCGCGCCAGCCGCACCGCCGCGTACGCGACGGACACCGGGTGCGCGCCGATGCGGGTGTCGGTGCGCACGCGCTTGGCTACGGAAAAACTCTGCTGGAACAGGCGGTCGAGCGGCGTGCGCAGGCGCTGCTGGCTGCGCGCGGCCTGCCAGGCTTCCTTTACCTGGCCCAGGATCTGCGGTTCGCCCAGCACCAGCGAGTCCAGGCCGGTGGCGACGCGGAACAGGTGCCGCACCGCGTCCTCCCCGGTGTGCTGGTACAGGTAGGCCGACAGCGTATCGGGCGCCAGTCCGTGGTGGCGGGCCAACCACTCTGCGACCGCGTTCTCGCGGCCTTCCGCGACCTGGGCGTAGACCTCGGTGCGGTTGCAGGTGGAGAGCAGGGCGGCTTCCTCCACGCCCGGCACCGCGCCCAGCCCGTCCAGGGCCGCCGGCAGCTGGCCGGCGTCGAGCGCCACCCGCTCGCGCAGGGCGAGCGGTGCGGTCTGGTGGTTCAGTCCTAGCGCAATCAGGGGCATGGTGGGGCAGCGTGCACGCGGGGTGCGCTAAGCTTTCGCCGGCTGGGCTCTGTATTGGAATCCGGCCCATATTCTAGCCCCAGGCCGCGACGACCCCATGAACTGGCGCCCCCGATCCTTCTTCGCCGCCCTGACCCTGCTGCTGGCCTGCGCCGGGCCGGCCGCCGCGCTGCCGCCACCGATCGGCGACGTCATGGCCGGCGAGTTCGCCCTCCAGCAGGGCGACCTGCAGGCCGCGGCGCGCTACTACCTGCTGGCCGCCCAGGTGTCGCCCGACGCCAGCGTGGCCGAACGCGCCACCCGGGTGGCGGTGCTGGCCGACGAACCGGCGCTGGCCGCGCGGGCGCTGGCGCGCTGGCGGGCACTGGCCCCGGAATCGCTGCCCATGCGCGCGGCGGCGTTGTCGCTGGCCATGCGCCAGGGCGACCACGACCTGGCGATGGAGGAGGTGCAGGAACTGCTGGCGGCCCCGGGCGAGGAGGGCTTCCAGGCCCTGCTGGCGGTGCTGTCGCAGGCGCGGGGCGACGAGGCGGTGATCGCCCGCGCCGTCGCCCGCAGCATCCACCGGCAGGCGCTGCTGCCGCCGACGCTGTCGGCCTGGCTGCAGTTCGCGGGCCTCGCCCGCCGCCTGGACGACCGGCCGCTGTCGGACGAGGTGGTCGAGGACGGCCTGGCGCGATTCCCCGACGATCCGCGCGCGCGGCTGCTTCGGGCGTCGCGGCTGCGCGAGGCCGGCGACGCGGCGGCGGCGCGTGATGCCCTGTTGGCGCTGCGCGACGCGCCGGACCTGCCCGACGACCTGCGCCGCCCGGCCGCGGGCGAGCTGGCCCGGCTGGGCGACTACCGCGAGGCCGCCGCGATGCTCGCCACGGCGCCGCAGGACGACGGCAGCTACGGCCAGCGCGCCGCCTGGCTGGTGGCCGCGGAAGATCGCGAGGGCCTTCTTGCCCTGTACCGGGAAGTCGAAGCGTTGGCGGCGGCCCCGTCGCCCTCGCGCCGGCTGCTGCTGGGGCACCTGGCCGAGGCACTGGAACGCTGGGACGAGGCGGAGCGCTGGTATGCCGGCATTCCGCGCGGGGCGGGCCACGACCTGGCGATGCTGCGCCGCGCCCGCGCCCTGGACCAGATGGACCGCACCCCCGAGGCCCTGGACGTGCTGCACGAACTGCAGGCCGACGAATCCGCCGATGGCGAGCGGCAGCGCGACAGCTACCTGTTCGAGTCCGAGATGCTGGAGCGCCGCGACCGGCTGGACGACGCGCTGGCCGCCATCGCCAAGGGCCTGGCGGTGTTCGAGGACGATCCGGTGATGCTCTACGCCCGGGCCATGCTGCACGAGCGCAACGACCGTGTGGACGCCGCCCTGGCCGACCTGCGGCGGATCATCGACGAAAACCCCGAGGACGCGCAGGCCCTGAACGCCTACGGCTACACGCTGTCCGACCGCGCCGGGCGCCACGCCGACGCCTTGCCCTACATCGAGCGCGCCTATGCCCTGGAGCCGGAATCCGCGCCGGTCATCGACAGCCTGGGCTGGGTCAATTTCCACCTCGGCCACACCGAGCGGGCACTGGAACTGCTGCAGCAGGCCTGGGCGCGGCAGAAAGACCCGGAAATCGCCGCGCATCTGGGCGAGGCGCTGTGGACCAGCGGCCGCCGCGACGAGGCGCGGGCGATCTGGCGCGCCGGCGCCGAGATGGACGCGGACAACCCGGCGCTGCGGCGCACGATGGAGAAATTCGACCCATGATCCGCAGCCTTCTTCTGCTGGCCCTGGCGGCCAGCCTGATGGCGTGCGCGCCAATGCCGGTGCGCACCGGCGGCAGCCAGGCCGACCTGCTGGCGGCGCAGACAGCGCGCGAGGCCGAGTTGGCGGACCAGACCGACTGGAGCGTAGCCGGCCGGCTGGCGGTGAGCGCCGGTGGCGAGGGCGGCAGCGGCCGGGTGGAATGGCGCCAGCGGGGCGCGGATTTCGACATCCGGCTGTCGGCGCCGGTGACCGGCCGCAGCTGGACCCTGGTCCAGCAGGGTGGCGACGTGGTGCTCGAGGGGCTGGAAGGCGGTCCGCGCCGCGGCGCCGACGCCGAACTGGTGCTGCAGGAGGCGACCGGTTGGCGCATCCCGGTGTCGGCACTGGCGGCCTGGGCCCGCGGTGCCCGGGCCGCCGGCCCGGCCCGGATCGAATTCGGGCCCGACGGCCTGCCGGCCCTGATCGCCCAGCAGGGCTGGACGGTCGAATACCGCGAGTGGGACGGCGGCGAGCCGGCCCGGCCGCGGCGGGTGTTCGCACGCCTGGATGCCCAGACCAGCGTGCGCCTGGTGGTCGAGTCCTGGGGCGAATGAAGGCCGTGACCGACGCCGAAGGCTGGAGCCACTGGCCCGCCCCGGCCAAGCTCAACCTGTTCCTGCGCATCCTCGGCCGGCGTCCGGACGGCTACCACCGTCTGCAGACCGTATTCCAGCTGCTGGACTGGGGCGACACCGTGCGCCTGCGCCTGCGCGACGACCGGGAAGTGCGGCGCCCCGGGGACCCCATATATGGAGTGGCCGAGGCCGACGACCTAGTCGTCCGGGCGGCCAGGATGCTGCAATCGGAAGCCAACGTGACGGCTGGTGTCGACATCGTCGTCGAAAAGCGCATTCCGCTCGGGGGTGGTTTCGGGGGTGGCTCATCCGATGCCGCCACCGTCCTCGTCGTCCTGAACCAGCTGTGGAAGGTGGGGCTGGACGAGGGCGCGCTGGCCGCCCTGGGCCTGCGCCTGGGCGCCGACGTGCCGGTCTTCGTGCGCGGCCGCAGCGCCTGGGCCGAGGGTGTGGGCGAGCAGCTGGAACCGATGGAGCTGCCGCCGGCCTGGTACCTGCTGGTGGATCCGGGCGTTTCGGTGCCCACCGCCGACCTTTTCCAAGCGCCTGATTTGACCCGGGATGCGCCCGCGGCGACAATGCGCGACTTCGTTTCTGGCTCCGTGCTCGGCAATGCCTTCGAGCCGGTGCTGCGTCGTCGCTCGGAGGCCGTCGAGGCCGTCCTGCAGCGGCTGGCGCAGCTCGGTCCGGCGGCCCTGACCGGCACCGGTGGCGGCTGTTTCGCGCGTTTCCGCGCGCGCGCCGACGCCGAGGCCGCGCTGGCGCAACTGCCCCCGGGCACGTGCGCCTGGGTGGCCGAGGGTGTGGACGTGTCGCCGCTGCACCGGGCGCTGCGCGAACCCTGAGCCAGGGCGGCAAGCTTCAACGGTGGGGCGTCGCCAAGCTGGCCTAAGGCACCGGGTTTTGATCCCGGCATTCGTAGGTTCGAATCCTACCGCCCCAGCCACCCGGCAAAGTTCCAGCGGTCCCCCATAACCCAAGCGCGGAAGCCAGCTCCCATGAGCAAGCAGAACCTGCTCGTCTTCACCGGCAATGCCAACCGCCCGCTGGCGCTGGCCGTGTGCCGCCAGCTCGGCATTCCGCTGGGCAAGGCGCTGGTGGGGCAGTTCTCGGACGGCGAATGCCAGGTCGAGATCGAGGAGAACGTGCGCGGCCAGGACGTGTTCGTCATCCAGCCGACCTGCGCGCCGACCGCCGAGAACTTCATGGAGCTGATGGTGCTGATCGACGCGCTCAAGCGCGCCTCGGTCGCCACCGTCACCGCGGTGGTGCCGTATTTCGGCTACGCCCGCCAGGACCGCCGCCCGCGTTCGGCGCGCGTGCCGATCACGGCCAAGGTGGTGGCGAAGATGTTCGGTTCGGTGGGCGCCGACCGGGTGCTGACCGTGGACCTGCACGCCGACCAGATCCAGGGTTTCTTCGACATGCCGGTGGACAACGTCTACGCGTCGCCGCTGCTGCTGGCCGACATCTGGCGCAACCAGGGCACCGACAACCTGATCGTGGTCTCGCCGGACGTCGGCGGCGTGGTGCGCGCCCGCGCCATCGCCAAGCGCCTGGACGACGCCGACCTGGCCATCATCGACAAGCGCCGCCCGAAGGCGAACGTGGCCACGGTGATGAACATCATCGGCGACGTGAACGGCAAGACCTGCGTGCTGGTGGACGACATCGTCGACACCGCCGGCACCCTGTGCGCGGCCGCCGCGGCCCTGAAGGCCAACGGCGCCAGGAAGGTCGTGGCCTACTGCACCCACCCGGTGCTGTCGGGCGCGGCCATCGCCAACGTCTCGAATTCGCAGCTGGACGAGCTGGTGGTCACCGACACCATCCCGCTCTCGGAAGCCGCGCGGGCCTGCCCGCGCATCCGCCAGCTCAGCGTCGCCGAACTGCTGGCGGAAACCATCCGCCGCATCGCGTTCGGCGAGTCGGTCAGTTCGCTGTACGTGGACTGAGGCGGGGCGGGGCAGGGGATCCGGGATCGGCATTCGCGAGTGCCGATCCCCGATTCCCGGTCCCGGGAACGACGCGGAGCCTGGTCGCGGGCGACGCGGTACGCGCCGAACGGCGCATCACACTGAAGAAGGCAACACCAACATGGCTACCAACCACAACATCACGGCCACCGGCCGCAAGGACGAGGGCAAGGGTGCGAGCCGCCGCCTCCGTCGCAGCGGCCACGTGCCCGCCATCGTCTACGGCGCCCACCAGGAGCCGCAGAGCGTGCAGGTCGAGCACAACCACCTCTGGATCGCCAGCCAGAACGAGTGGTTCTACTCCGCCATCCTCGACCTGAACGTCGACGGCAAGGTGCAGAAGGTGCTGCTGCGTGACATGCAGCGCCATCCGTTCAAGCAGCAGATCCTGCACCTGGACTTCCTGCGCGTCTCCGAGAACGAAGCCCTGCGCGCCAAGGTGCCGCTGCACTTCGTGAACCAGGAGAAGTCCCCGGCCGGCAAGACCGCGGGCATCGTGGTCACCCACGAGCTCAACGAAGTCGAAGTCAGCTGCCTGCCGAAGGACCTGCCGGAGTTCATCGAGGTCGACCTGTCGGCGCTCAACGTCGGCGACATCGTCCACCTGTCGCAGATCAAGCTGCCGGCCGGCGTCACCATCCCGGCCCTGGCCCACGGCAAGGAGCATGACCTGGCGATCGTGATCGCCAAGCACGCCCGCGTCGAAGCCGAAGAGACCGCCGCTCCGGAGGCCGCCGAGGTCCCCGCCGCCAAGGTCGCCAAGCCCGACGCCGCCGCGCCGGCGCCGAAGAAGAAGTAATCCCGTGCACCGCTCCCGGCTTGCCGCCGGGAGCGGTACGGTCCCTTCGACGTGGCTGGACTCCGCCTCATCGTCGGCCTGGGCAATCCCGGCGCCGAACACGCCCGAACCCGGCACAACGCCGGGTTCTGGTTTCTGGACGCCCTCGCCGCACAGGCCGGGGCGCGCTTCGGGCTGGAGTCGAAGCTGCACGGCGAGACCGCCAAGGTCGAGCTGGGCGGCCGCACGGTCTGGCTGCTCAAGCCGGCGACCTTCATGAATGCCTCCGGGCGCTCGGTGGCCGCGGCGCTGCGCTACTGGAAGATCGAGCCCGAGGAGGCCCTGCTGGCCCACGACGAGCTCGACCTGCCGCCGGGCACCGCCCGCCTGAAGTTCGACGGCGGCCACGGCGGCCAGAACGGCCTGCGCGACACCATCCAGCACCTGGGCCACGGCAAGTTCCACCGGCTGCGGGTCGGCATCGGCCATCCCGGCCACAAGGACAAGGTCACCCCCTGGGTCCTGGGCCGTCCCGGCAGGGACGACGAGGCCAGCATCCTGCGCGCCATCGACGACGCGCTCGACGTGCTGCCGCTGGCGGTCAACGGGGAATTCCCCGAGGCCATGAAGCGCCTGCACACCCCCAAACCCTGAGTCTGCAGGCGCCAGCCGGCTTCCCGTCCGCTGGCGCCTGAGGATTCGCGAACCGGATTACATCGCCATGGGCATCAAATGCGGCATCGTCGGCCTGCCGAACGTCGGCAAGTCCACGCTT
>CAMLKR010000120.1 GCA_946480565.1 uncultured Arenimonas sp.
GCGAAGGCAAGCGCATGAAGTCGCGCGCCCCCAAGGTGCTGCAGCCGATCGCCGGCCGGCCGATGCTGGCGCACGTCATCGACGCCGCCCGCGAACTGGGTGCCGACGGCATCCACGTCGTCTTCGGCCATGGCGGCGACCAGGTGCGCGCCGCCTTCGCCGACCAGGCCGACCTGCACTGGGCCGAACAGGCGCGGCAGCTGGGCACCGGCCACGCCGTGCAGCAGGCGATGCCGGGCGTGCCCGACGATGCCCGGGTGCTGGTGCTCTACGCCGACGTGCCGCTGATCGGCGTCGACACCCTGCGTGCCCTGCTGGCCGCCGGTGCCGGGCGGGCCGCGGTGCTCACCGAAACCCTGGCCGACCCCACCGGTTACGGCCGCGTCGTCCTGGATGGCAACGGCGACGTGCAGGCCATCGTCGAGCACAAGGACGCAGACGAAACGCAGCGCATGGTGAGGCTGGTCAACACGGGCGTCGTCGCCGCGCCGGCGGCGGACCTGCGCCGCTGGCTGGGCAAGCTCGGCAACCACAACGCCCAGGGTGAGTACTACCTCACCGACATCTTCGCGATGGCGCGTGCCGACGGCCGCCCCGCGGCCCACGCGCCGTGCCTGGTCGCCGGAGAGGCCGAGGGCGCCAACGACCCGGTGCAGCTGGCGCGCCTGGAGCGCGCCTACCAGCGCCGCGCCGCCGAGGCGCTGATGCGGGCCGGCGTGCGCCTGCTCGACCCCTCGCGCTTCGACCAGCGCGGCCAGGTCGACGCAGGCCAGGACGTCGAAATCGACGCGAACGTGATCCTCGAAGGCAGGGTGCGTCTGGGCGACGACGTCCGAATCGGCCCCTTCTGCCGCCTGCGCGACGTCGACCTGGCGGCCGGCACCGTGGTGCAGGCCCACTGCGACCTCGAGGGCGTGGTCACGCGCGGGGCCTGCAGCATCGGTCCGTTTGCGCGCCTGCGCCCGGGCACCGACCTGGCCGAGGGTGTGCACATCGGAAACTTCGTCGAGACCAAGAAGGCGCGGTTGGGCAAGGGCTCCAAGGCCAACCACCTGGCCTACCTGGGCGACGCCGAGATTGGCGCCGGCGTGAACATCGGCGCCGGCACCATCACCTGCAACTACGACGGCGTGAACAAGTCGGTGACCCGGATCGAGGACGGCGTGTTCGTCGGCTCGAACTCGTCCCTGGTGGCGCCGGTCACGCTGGGCGAGGGCGCCACCATCGGCGCCGGCTCGGTGATCAGCAAGCCGGCCCCGGCCGGCAAGCTCACCGTCGCGCGCGGCCGCCAGGTGACCGTGGACGGTTGGCAGCGGCCGGCCAAGAAGCCCTGAGCCAAAGCGGCGGCCTCGACGTCTGCCACGGTCGAGAACCAAGCCCGGATCACTCCCCGCGCCGCGTCAGGACAGCAGGCTCTCCGCCACCGGCAGCACCATCGCCACCACCAGGCCACCGCCCTCGCGGTTGTTCAGGCTGATGCGGCCGCCGTGCGCCTCGGCAATCTCCCGCGCCAGCGCCAGGCCCAGCCCGGTGCCGCTGCGCTTGGTGGAGTAGAAGGGCACCAGGGCGTTGGCGAGCACGGCGTCGTTCATGCCGCTGCCGCGGTCCATCACCTCGATGCGCAGCAGGCCGGGGTGTCGGCGCACCCGCAGCGCCACGTGCTCCGGCGCCGAGCCGGACTCGTGCGCGTTCTTGAGCAGGTTCAGCAACGCCTGCTCCATCTGCGGCAGGTCCAGCCGCGCGCTTTCGGCCGGCAGCTCGCCGTCCAGCACGAAGGGCACCTGACTGTGCAGGCGCTCGACGAACAGGGGCCACATCACGGTTTCCAGCCGCGGGGAAGGCAGCTTGGCGAAACTGGCGTAGCCGCGGATGAAGCCCTCCAGGTGCCGCGCCCGCTCCTCGATGGTGCCGAAGATCGCCTCCAGCCGCTGGTGCTGGCCGCGGCGCGTGAGTTCGGCGCCCGAATGCGCCAGCGAGGCCACCGGCGCCAGCGAGTTGTTGAGTTCGTGGCTGATGACCCGGATCACCTTCTTCCAGGTCTGCACTTCCTGGCGGCGAAGTTCGGTGGTGAGCTGGCGCAGCAGCAGCAATTCGTGCGGCCGGCCGTTCAGCCGGAACCCGCGGCGCGCGAGATGGTAGACCTCTTCCTCGTCGCCGTCGCCGACCGAGAACAGGCCGTCGCCGCCGCGGTCCATGGCCTCGCGCAGCGCCGGCGCGGCCTGCCGCAGCAGCGCCTCCAGCGCCAGGCCCTCGAGCTTGCGGCCCTGGTTGAGCAGCTTGCGCGCAGCCAGGTTGCCGTAGACCACGTGGCCGCCGTCGCCGACCAGCAGCATGGCCACCGGCGTGTTCTGCACCATGGTGTCGAGCAGCAGCTCGCGCTGCACCAGCGACAGGCGCTGCTCACGCAGCACGCCGCCCAGTTCGTTGTGTGCCGCCACCAGGTCCCCGAGTTCGTCGCGGTACTTCCAGCGCAGGCCGAAGCTGAAGTCGCCGTCGCGGTAGCTCAGCGCGGTGCCCGCCAGCGCGCGGAACAGCGACAGCGCCGGTCGCGTCGCCCGCCGCACCGCCATCAGCGCGACCGGCAGGCTGGCCAGCAGGGCCGCGCTGCCGGCCAGCCAGGGGTTCTCGAAGATGCGGTCGAACCACAACGCCAGCGCCACCGCCACCGCCGCGACCCCGAGGCAGACCAGGGCCAGGTGGCCGGCGATCGATCGGCGCGGCGCGGGCATCGGGCGCGGGCTCAGGGCCGGGCGATGCCCAGCCGCTCCATGCGTCGGTACAGCGCCTGCCGACTCAGGCCCAGGTCCAGGGCCGCCTGGGCGACGATGCCGCCGGCCCGCGCCAGCGCCTGTTCGATGGTCGCGCGGTCGGGTTCGGCGTCGGCCGCCGGGGACGGCGCCGACGGCGCGGACGACAGGCCGAGGTCGCCCGGCCCGATCACCGGGCCGGCGCTGAGCAGGCCGGCCCGCTGCATCACGTTCTTGAGTTCCCGCACGTTGCCCGGCCAGGGATGCCGGACCAGGGCGGTCGCGGCCTCGTCGGAGAGCTGCTTGCCGGGCGCCAGGAAGGACGCCGCCAGCGGCAGCACGTCGCGCGGGCGTTCGCACAGCGGCGGCAGGCGCAGTTCGATCACGTTGAGCCGATAGTACAAGTCTTCGCGGAAGGTGCCGGCGCGGATCATCGCCGGCAGGTCGGCATTGGTGGCGCTGATCACGCGCACCTTCACCTGCCGCTCCTTGTTCGAACCCAGGCGCGCGAAGCGGCCGGTCTCGAGCACGCGCAGCAGCTTCATCTGCCCGGCCGGCGGCAGGTTGCCGATCTCGTCCAGGAACAGGGTGCCGCCGTCGGCCGCTTCGAACTTGCCCTCGCGCGCCTTGCCGGCGCCGGTGTAGGCGCCGGCCTCGGCGCCGAACAGCTCGGCCTCGATCAGCTCGCTGGGCAGCGCACCGCAGTTGAGCGTGACGAAGGGCCCGTCCTTGACCAGCGAATTGGCCTGGATGATCTCGGCGAAACGCTCCTTGCCCGAACCGTTCGGCCCGGTGATCAGCACCGGCACGTCGGCGCGCGCGACCTGGCAGGCGAGGCTGAGCACGCGTTCGGTGGCCGGATCGGCCCAGACCAGGCCGCGCAGGTCGTACTGCGACTCCAGGGTATGCCGCTGCCGGCGCTCGCGGCCGGCCTGTGCCGACAGCGCGCGGCTGGCCTGGCCCAGCTCCAGCAGGTTCGACACCGCGGCCAGCAGCTTGCGGTCGTCCCAGGGTTTGCCCAGGTAGTCGGCGGCGCCGGCCTTGACCAGGTCCACCGCCGATTCCAGATGCGTCCAGGCGGTGAGCAGGATCACCGGCAGGTCGGGGTGTTCGGCGCGGATGGCCTTGAACAGCGCCTGGCCTTCCTCGCCCGAGGTGGTGTCGGCGCTGAAGTTCATGTCCTGTATCACCAGGTCCACCGGCTCGCGCCGGAGGCGGGCCAGGCCCTCCTCCGGCGTCGCGGCGCAGACCGTGCGCAGGTCGTGCAGCGAGAACAGCACCTCCAGCGCGGTGGCGACGGTCGGGTTGTCGTCGATGACCAGGATGGTGGAGGCGGTGGGTGGCATGCGCCTAGCCTACCGTCAGGCGGTGCGGGTGGCGATGGCCGGCGGCACCGCCGCCGCGCGCCAGGCCGGGCCCAGCACGGCCAGCAGGCCCAGCACCCACATCACCGCCATGGTCGCGGCCAGGTAGGCCACCGGCAGGCGCGGGATCTCCAGTTCGCTCACCAGCAGGTTGTTCAGGCCGATCGCCAGGGCGATGCCGGCGACCACGCCGCCGGTGGTGATCAGCACGTTCTCGACCAGGAAGTAGCGCAGGATGTCCTGCTTGCGGGCGCCCAGGGCGCGGCGCACGCCGATCTGCTTGCGGCGCTGGTTCACCCACAGGCTGGCCATGCCGACGATGCCGCTGGCGGTGATCAGCAGCAGGAAGATGGTCACCGCGATCAGCAGGCCCGCCATCATGTTCTCGCCGGAATAGCGGCTGGCGCGCGCCTCGGCGAAGCTGCGCTTGCCCAGCAGCACGCGGTCGTTGCGCAGGGCCAGCAGCGCCTTCTCGACGTCGGCCATCACCCGGTCCTGCTGGCCCGGCTCGGTGCGGACCGAGTAGCGGGAGAAGGGATCGAGGTAGCGGATCGGGCCGATCATGCTGTTCTCGGCCTGGTCGCTGGCCGGGGCGCTCGGGCTCTGCAGCCGGTCGACCACACCGACGATGCGCACCGCCTGCGAGTCGTCGCCGTTGCCCAGGTAGAAGACCTTGCCGACGTAGGACTCGGCCTCGGGGAACAGGTCGCGGGCCAGGGCCCGGGTGACGATGATCACTTCGGGCTCGCGGCGCTCCAGCGCCGGGTTGACGTCGATGAACTCGCCGGCTTCGAAGGCGCGGCCTTCGACCAGCTGCAGGCCGAAGGTGTCGATCAGCGAGTCGCCGTCGCCATTGAAATAGTAGGTGGCGCCGATGTTGCTGTTGTTCTGGCCGCGCTCGGTCGTGAGCCCGCCGTAGTTCCAGCTCGACTGGCCCAGCGGGATCTGGTTGGTCCAGGTCGCCGCGACCACGCCCGGGATGGCCTTGATCGCCTCCAGGTCGCGCCGCTGCATGTCCTGGACGTCGCTGATCTGGCGGTGCGGGTAGAAGCGGATCTCGGACAGGTTGGCCTCGTCGGCGCCGGTGGGGCGCGACGCGGTGGCCAGGCGGTCCTGGATGATGTAGAGCGCGTTGCAGACGATGGCCAGCGTCAGCGCGACCTGGGCCGCGATCAGCAGCGGCGCGGTCTTGTTGCGCATCATGGCGGAAAGGATCGGACGGATTTCCATGGTGGTTTCCTCGTGGCGTGCCGTCGGTTATTGGCTCTTGAGCTGCAGGGCGGGCACCACCTGGCAGGCGCGCCAGGTCGGCAGCAGGCCGGCGAGCAGGCTGGCGGCGACCGAGAGCACGATCGCGGTGGCCAGCATCAGCCCGTCCACGTGGGTGATCTGGGCGATGTCCTCGTCGAACTTGCGGATGTAGGCCAGGGCCGCGAAGGTCAGGCCCACGCCCACCGCCGCGCCGACCAGGCCGATGACGCCGGCTTCGGTCAGGTACTGGGTGAACACGTCGCGGCGGGTGGCGCCCAGCGCGCGGCGCACGCCGATCTCGCCGGGCCGCGCGCTGAACTTCGCCAGCAGCAGGCCCACCGTGTTGACCAGGCATACCAGCAGGAAGCCGAAGGCCAGCCAGGTCGAGGTGCGGGTGTCGTCGCTGACCACCTCGTTGAAGTCCAGCCACTCCATCACGTCGTGCAGGCGGTTGTTCACCGGGCGCGGGAAGCGGCCCAGGGCTTTCTGCTCGGCGACGTAGGCGCCCAGGTAGTCGGCGTACTCCTGGCGGTCGGCCGCGCTTTCCAGCTCGACCCAGAACGACATCCAGACGCATTCGGAGGCGACGATGCCCTTGAAGCCGGGCTCGGCGTTCGAGCTGCAGTCGATGCTGCCGTTCATCTGCAGCTCGCGGGCGATGGCGGTGCGGAACGGAACGAACACGTCCTCGCTGGTGCCGTACTGGTTGTTGCCGATCAGGCGGTAGAACTTCGGCACCGGGTTCCAGGTGTCGGCCACGCCGACGATGGAATAGTCGGCGTCGCTGATCCGGATCGTCTTGCCGACCGGGTCCACGCCCTCGCCGAACACCCGCTCCGACAGCGCGCGGCCGATCACCACCACCGACGCCGCCTTGGCGTCCTCGTCGGCGCTCCAGGCCTGGCCGTAGAGGAAGGGCACTTCGAACATCGCGAAGAAGTCGGCGCCCACCGCGACGCCGTCGCTGAAGAAGGGCGGCAGGTCGCTGCGGCCGGAGTCGATCGCCGGCGCCAGGCCGTAGATCGGAGTCTGGCGCAGGCCCTTCGCCTGCTCCCACAGGGCCATCGCATCGGTATGGGTGACCTGGGTAGGCGGTTCGCCGTCGGCGGGCGGGTTGTCGGCCGGGGCGTTGTCGAGACGCGGAACGAACAGCCGATCGCTCTTGTTCGGGATCGGGTCGCCGGACATGCCGTGCAGCAGGGTCAGCGTGGTCATGCTGGCGGCGACGCCGACCGACAGCGTCAGCACCATCAGGGTCGTCAGCACCGGGTTGCGGCGCAGGCTGCGGAAGCCCAGGCCCAGGTAGTAGCGGAACATGGCGGCTCTCCTCAGGCGTTGGCGCTGTGGGCGACGGCGGCGGCGAGGCTGCGCGCGGTTTCGTGGGTCAGGTCGGAGACCTGGCCGTCGATGATGTGCACGTTGCGGTGCGCGCGCGCCGCCAGCTCCGGGTCGTGGGTCACCATCAGGATGGTGGTGCCGCCGGCGTTGATCTCCTCCAGCAGCTCCATCACGCCGCGGGCCATCTGGGAGTCGAGGTTGCCGGTGGGTTCGTCGGCGAGCAGCAGCTTGGGCGAGCCGGCGAGCGCGCGGGCGATCGCGACGCGCTGCTGCTGGCCGCCGGAGAGTTCGGCCGGGTAGTGCTTCTGGCGCGAGGCCAGGCCGACCTGGCCCAGTGCCTGCTCGATGCGGCGCTTGCGCTCGGCGGCGTTGAAGCCGCGGTAGCGCAGCGGCACGTCGACGTTGTCGAACAGGTTCAGGTCCGGGATCAGGTTGAAGCCCTGGAAGATGAA
>CAMLKR010000121.1 GCA_946480565.1 uncultured Arenimonas sp.
CTCACCGCCACCCGCGAGAACCTGCGCTTCGGCGCCAGCCAGATCAAGCTGATGGCCGGCGGCGGCACCAGTTCCGACTACGACCCGCTCGATGTCACCCAGTACACGCTGGACGAGCTGCGCGCGGCGGTCGAGGCCGCCGACGACTGGAACACCTACGTCACCGTGCATGCGTACACGCCCAAGGCCGTGCGCCGCGCGATCGAAGCCGGCGTGAAGTGCATCGAGCACGGCCAGCTGCTCGACGACGCCACGCTGGCGCTGATGGCCGAGAAGGGCATCTGGCTGAGCCTGCAGATGCTGCAGGGCGATTCGGAGAACATGGACGCCGCGCGCCGCGCCAAGCGCAAGCCGGTGATCGACGCCCAGCAGACCATCTGGGCCCGGGCCAAGGCCGCCGGCGTAAGGCTGGCCTGGGGCACCGACATCCTGTTCGACCCGGCCGTGAACGCCGAGCAGAACAGCTTCCTGGTGAGCCTGAAACCCTGGTTCACCCCTGCCGAGATCCTGAAGCTGGCGACCCACGACAACGCCCAGCTGCTGGCGCTTTCCGGCCCGCGCTCGCCCTATCGCGGCACCCTGGGCGTGGTGCGCGAGGGTGCGCTCGCCGACCTGATCCTGGTGGATGGCGATCCGCTGGCCGACATCGACCTCATCGCCGACCCGGCCGCGAACTTCGACCTGATCATGAAGGACGGCGCGATCGTGAAGGAGGCGCCGTGAGCGCCGCCGTCGCGTCACTCACTGGCCGGATGCGCGCAGCCCCAGGCATCGCGCTGCTGCTGTGCGCCTTTTGCGCAACACCCGCGCTGGCGCAGGACGACGAGCGCTGGTCCGGCCAGCTGACGCCCTACGTCTGGGGTTCCGGCCTCGGCGGCACGCTGACGCCCTTCACCGGCGCGCCGACGGTGCGCATCGACAAGTCCTTCAGCGAAGTGCTGGAGGATTCGGACGGCGCCTTTTTCCTGTCCGCCTACGCGCGCCGCGGGCGCCTCGTGCTGCTGGGCGACTACAGCTACGCGGCCTCGTCCAAGGATGGATTGATTCCGCCCGGTTTGCCCGCCGAAGGTCGGCTGCGCCAGAGCTCGCTGACGCTGGCCGGCGGCTGGCGGGTGTTCCAGGACGACACGGTACGCCTGGACCTGCTCGGCGGCCTGCGGCAATGGCGCATCAATGCCGCCGTGCAGGTGCCGTTGGCCGGCATCGCGCGTTCGCCCGACCTGGATTTCACCGACCCGCTGGTCGCGCTGCGCGCCAACATCGCGCTGGCGCCGGACTGGTCGCTGATCGTCCATGCCGACGCCGGCGGTTTCGGGGTCGGCTCCGAGCGGACCTGGCAGGCGCTGGCCACGGTGAACTACCTGTACGGCGAGCGCTGGGCGTTCTCGGCGGGACTGCGCCAGCTTTCCGTGGACTACCGCGACGGCGGCACCCGTCTAGACGCCACGCTGGCCGGCCCGCTGCTGGGCGTGAGCTGGCGCTTCTGAAGCCGTGCAGCGGCCTCGGGTAACATGGTGGCCATCGATCTGAAGGACACCGCCATGTCGCTCACCGGGAAAACCATCGCCGTCACCGGCGCCTTCGGCGCGCTGGGCACGGCCGTCGTGCAGGAACTGCAGGCACAGGGCGCGCGTCTCGCCGCCATCGATTTCGCCGCCGCACCGCGCGATCCCTCCACGCTGGGGCAGGCCAGCCTGCACGGTGGCGTCGACCTGGGCGAACCGGAGGCAGCGGCGGCGGTGTTCGCCGCCATCGTCGAACAGCACGGCCGCCTGGACGGCCTGGTCAACATCGCCGGCGGTTTCCGCTGGGAGAAGGTGCCGGACGGCTCGCTCGACACCTGGGACACGATGTACCGGATGAACCTGCGCACCGCCGTCTCGGCCTGCCAGGCGGCGCTGGCGCATCTTCCCGATGGCGGCCGCATCGTCAACATCGGCGCCAACGGCGCGGTGAAGGCGGGCGCCGGCATGGGCGCGTACGCAGCTTCGAAGGCCGGCGTCGCGCGCCTGACCGAAGCGCTGGCGGAAGAGCTCAAGGACCGCGGCATCACCGTGAACGCGCTGCTGCCCAGCATCATCGACACGCCCGCCAACCGCGCCGACATGCCCGACGCGGATTTCAGCCGCTGGGTGCAGCCCGGGCAGCTGGCCGAGGCCATCGCCTTCCTGCTGTCCGATCGGGCCAGCGCGATCACCGGCGCCCTGGTCCCGGTGGTCGGGCGCGTCTGAGCCCGGGCTGCCCGGCGCGCGGCGCAGGCCAGGCCACCGCGCCCGGCCAGCGGCGCCTGCCGTGTGCGCACCGGCGCATGTTCCGCCCGGACCCGCGCCGGAGATGGTGCGGCCGCGGCGCGCGGTCTAATGTCTGCGCGTCCGACGTGGCAGGAAGGGAGGAGGCCCGGCATGGGGTTTGGATCGTTGCGTAGGCCGGCGCTAGCCGGTGGCGGCTGGCGGGGCCTGGCGGGGTGGATGGCGCTGGGGGCCGGCCTGACGGCGGCGGCGACCCCGCCGCCGTCTGCGGCGGACAGCCTGGTGATCGAGGACGTGCGGGTTTACGCCGATCCTTCCCGGCCGATGCTGGACGATGCGGTGATCCTGGTGGAGCAGGGTGTGATCCGCGCCGTCGGACGCCGGGCCGAGGTCGACATTCCCGCGGGCGCGACCGTGGTCGACGGCCAGGGCGCGGTGGCGGTGGCGGGCTTCTGGAACAGCCACGTGCACCTGACCACGCCGACCTTCCTCGACGCCGAGGCCAGCGACGCGGCGCTGCAGTCGGAACTGCAGCGCGTGTTCACCCGCTGGGGTTTCACCACCGTGTTCGACCTGGCGTCCACGCGTGCGACCGCCGGCGGCATTCGCGCCAGGATTGCTTCCGGTGCCGTGGCCGGGCCGCGGATCCTCAGTGTCTTCGATCCCTTCTATCCGGCCGATGGAACGCCGGTCTACGCGCGCCCGTTCTACGAGCACTACGGCCTGCCTTCCGCGGAGGTCGCCACGCCGGACGCCGCGGTTCAGCGCGTGCGCGCGCAGCGGCGCGCCGGCGCCGACGGCGTCAAGCTTTTCACCGGCGCGATCCTGGGGGAACAGGAGGTCGCGCACATGCCGCCGGCGATCATCGCCGCGGCGGCGGCCGAAGCCCGCACCCACGGCCAGCCCGTGTTCGCCCATCCCACCGATCGCAAGGGCCTGGACCGGGCGGTGGCCGGCGGCGTCACCGTGCTCGCCCATGCCGCGCCGCTGATGGGGCCCTGGAGCGCCGACGACGCCGGGCGCCTGGCCAAGGCCGGGGTGGCGATGGTGCCCACCCTGTCGCTGTACGCCGCTTCCCCGCATCCGCTGACGCCGGTGCAGACCGCCGTGCAGCAGGCGGCGGCCCTGCACGGGGCCGGCGGCACGCTGTTGTTCGGCACCGACGTCGGCTTCACCGACGACGTCGACACCCGCGCCGAACTGCGCCTGATGCACGAGGCGGCCGGCTGGCGGGGCGTGCTGGCTTCCCTGACCACGGCGCCGGCCGCGACCTTCGGCGAGGCGGACACGCGCGGCCGCCTGGCGCCCGGGTTTGCGGCCGACATCGTCCTGGTGGGCGGCGATCCCGCCCTCGAGATCACCCACCTGGCGGATGTGCGGCTGGTGATCCGCGCCGGACGGGTGATCTTCGAACGCGACACCGCGGCCGTGCAGCCGCTACCCTGAACCCGCCCGCCACCCTGCCCACCGAGACGCCCATGTCCCGATCCGCCGTGCTTGTTCCCGTCCTGCTGTTTGGCCTGTCCGCCGTGGCCGCGCCGGCCCACGCCACCGGTTACGCGGACGAGCTCAAGGCCGCTTCCGCCCAGATGTTCGACTGTTATGGCGGCGGCGAGGATGCCGCCTGCCGCGCCATGCTCGCCGCCTACGAGCGCGCCATGGCCGCGCCGGACGCCCAGCCGGGCCCGGCCCACGCCATTTTCAAGCTCTACGCGCACACCTACGGGGTTTACGGTGCCAGGCTTCGCAAGGCCGGTCGGGATCGTGATTCGCTGGCCGTGCTCAACGAAGGCCACCAGAAGCTGGTGGCGCACGTCGATGGCGGCCGGCATTTCCACGCCTGGTTCGACCACCAGCGCCTGCTGGTCGAAAAGGCGATGACCCTGCTTGAACTGGGCCAGGACGCCGAGGCGCAGGCGGTGATCGACACCGCCCGCTCCGCGGTGCAGCGCGCCTACGACAACCGCGCCCAGGCCGCCGCCAGTCCGCATGCCACCCGCGTGCTGCACACGGCCTATGCCAACGCCCGCGAGTTCGAGACCGAGCTGGCGCGCTACTACGCCGAACGCACCCGCGACCAGGACGATGCCCTGGCGCAGTCGATGCTGCTCGACAACGCGCAGGACGCCTACCGCCGCGCCGAAGGCTGGCTGGCGGTGCAGGCGGAAGCCGGCGCCAGCTCCAGTGCCAGCCCCGGATGGGCGCTGGATCAGGCCAGCCTCAACTACGAGCGGGGCCTGCTGCTGCTCGCCCTCGAACGCGAGGCCGAGGCCGAACGCGCGTTCGCGCGCGCCGTGGCCGCCGGCTGCGACGTCGACGATGCGCAGCGCGCGCGCTTGGGCGACGCCGCGTCCGGCATCCTGCCCGGCCCGCGCCAGCTGCCGACCTGCCTCCAGGTCAGCGACGCCTGGGCGCTGACCAATGGCGACTTCAGCGCGGCCGTCGAGGCCGCGGTGGACCGGCTGTACGAGGCGCATCTGCGCGATCTGGACGAGCCGGTCGAGGTCCTGCCGACCATGGACTGAGGCCCGGTGGCGTCGCCGCTCGTTCCAGGGCGGAAATGTCCTTCTTAAATCAATTACTTGCGCCCATCGTCCAGATGGGCGAAAAACCTCCTGACGGGATGTCGAATCCGGCCCCGCCCGTTCGTCGTCTGGTTACAGGGCCCGTTCCGGCCCTGCCCACCCGATCAAGGAGAACTCCCATGCGCGTCATCGTTTTCGTGAAAGCCACCGCCGACAGCGAAGCCGGCGTCATGCCCCCGTCCGAGATGCTCGAGGCGATGGGCCGGTACAACGAAGAGCTGGTCAACGCCGGCATCATGCTGGCCGGCGAGGGGCTGAAGCCGACCTCGCAGGCCAAGCGGGTGCACTTCGACGGCACCAAGCGCACCGTCACCGACGGCCCCTTCGCCGAAACCCGCGAGATTGTCGCCGGCTACTGGCTTTGGGAGGTCAAGGACATGGACGAGGCGGTGGAGTGGGTGAAGCGCTGCCCGAATCCGATGTTCGGTCCCAGCGACATCGACATCCGGCCGCTGTTCGAAATGGCCGATTTCGAGTCGATCATGACGCCGGAAGCCGAGGCCGTGCACGGCCGCGTGGCCGAGAAGCTCGGCCCCGCGAACTACGCCTCGCGCAATGGCTGAAGCCGCGACGCGCCAGGCCATCGAGGCCGTCTACCGGATCGAGCGGTCGAAGCTGATCGCCGGCCTGGCGCGGATGCTGCGCGACCTGGACGCGGCCGAGGAGCTGGCGCAGGACGCCTTCCTCGCCGCGTTCACCGACTGGCCCGTGACGGGCATCCCCGACAACCCCGGCGCCTGGCTGATGACCACGGCCAGGCGCCGGGCCATTGACGCGATCCGGCGCCGGCAGCTGCACGACGACAAGCAAGCCTTCCTGGTCGACGACGCCGAGCAGGCCAAACCTTTCGCGAGCATCGAGGACATCGAAGCCGCCATGGACCACGACATCGGCGACCACCGCCTGGGCCTGATCTTCACCGCCTGCCATCCCGTGCTGACGGCCGACGCGCGCGCGGCGCTGACCCTGCGCCTGCTCGGCGGCCTGGACACCGGCGAGATCGGCCGCGCCTTCCTCACCTCCGAAACCACCATCGCCCAGCGCATCGTGCGCGCCAAGCGCGCCATCGGCGAAGCGGGCGTGGCCTTCGAGGTGCCGCGCGGCAGCGAGCTCGCGCCGCGCCTGGCCTCGGTGCTGGAAGTGATCTACCTGATCTTCAACGAAGGTTATGCCGCCACCGCCGGCGACGACCTGGTGCGGCCGGCGCTGTGCCAGGAGGCGCAGCGGCTGGGCCGCGTGCTGGCCGCGCGCCTGCCGGAGGAAGCCGAGGTGTTCGGCCTGCTCGCGCTGATGGAACTGCAGGCCTCGCGCCTGGGCGCCCGCACCGCCCCCGACGGCGGCATGCTTACGCTGGCCCAGCAGAACCGCTCCCGCTGGGACCGTTTCCTGGTGCATCGTGGCCTGACGGCGCTCAAGCGCGTGTCGGCGCTGGGCGGCGAACGCGGCCCCTATGCCCTGCAGGCCGCCATCGCCGCACACCACGCCCGCGCGAAGACCTGGGAGGCCACCGACTGGCCGGGCATCGCCCGCTGCTACGACACGCTGGCCGACGTGATGCCGTCGCCCGTCGTTGAACTCAACCGCGCCGTCGCCCACAGCATGGCCTTCGGACCCGAGGCCGGCCTGCGCCTGCTGGACGCCATCGCCGAAACGCCCGCCCTGCAGACCTATGCGCCGCTGCCGGCGGCGCGAGGCGACTGCCTGCTGCGCGCTGGGCGCATGCTTGAAGCCAAGGTCCAGTTCGCGCGCGCGGCGGAGCTGGCCCGGAACGCCCGCGAGCGGGAGTTCCTGCTCAAGCGCAGCGAGGCCTGCGGCTGAAGTTTTCGCGGGGCCGGTCGAATCCCGGCTCTCCCTTCCGTCGACATCCCGCGCGCCGCATACCCCTACCCAACCCTCCTGGAGCACCCCCATGCAGAAGATGATCTTCGTGAACCTGCCCGTCGCGGACCTGCCCAAGGCCATGGCCTTCTACGCGGCGCTGGGTTTCACCAACAACCCGCATTTCACCGACGACACCGCCGCCTGCATGGTCTGGAGCGAAACCATCCATGTGATGCTGCTGACCCACGACAAGTGGCGCCACTTCACCAGCCGGCCGATCCCGCCGACCACGGCCAGCGAAGTGATGATCGCGCTTTCGTTCGACAGCCGCGAGGCGGTGGACGCCATCGCCGGTGCCGCGAAAGCGCACGGCGGAACCGCCGACATCAATCCGGCGCAGGACCACGGCTTCATGTTCAGCCGCAGCCTGGCCGATCCGGA
>CAMLKR010000122.1 GCA_946480565.1 uncultured Arenimonas sp.
CCGTGTCCCATTCCGAGATGAAGGCCAGCGCGATCAGCACGCCCAGCAGCAGCGACGACAGCAGCCGCACCGGTTTTTCCGCCGCGTCGGCCAGCACCGGGTTCCAGGCGCGCAGGCCCATGCCCAGGGCCACCGGCACGATGACCAAGGTAGCGACTTCGATTACCTTGCCGGTCGGCGGCGGCACGCTGGCGTCGGCGCCGAGGAAACTCGACAGCGCCAGCGCGGTCCAGACCGGCAGCGTCAGCAGGGCGAGCAGGCTGTTGATCGCGGTCAGGCTGATGTTCAGCGCGACGTCGCCGCGCGCGAGGTGGCTGAAGAGGTTGGCGGTGACCCCGCCCGGCGAGGCTGCCAGCAGCACCAGGCCCAGGGCCAGTTCGCCGGGCAGCGCGAACAGCCGGCACAGCAGGAAGGCCAGCGGCGGCAGCAGCAGGGCCTGGACCACCAGGGCGACGGCCACCGCCCTGGGCGCCGACAGCACGCGGCGGAAATCGACCAGGGTCAGGTGCAGGCCCAGTCCCGCCATCACCACGGCCAGCGCGATCGGCAGGAACAGGACCAGCAGTGTGTTGTCGGCCACGGCGTGCTCCGCGATCAGGGCCGGCGCAGCCTAACATCGGCGCAACGGCCTGGCACCTGCGCGCACGCGCCGGTCGGGTTAGAGTCCGGTTCCTGCGAACCGGGGAGCCGTGCATGTCCGACCAGCGTAGGGCCCACATGATCCGCGCCGAAGGCGCGCTCACCGCCATCCGTGTGCTGGTGGCGTCATTGCTGTTCATCCACGGCGCCGCGCGCTGGTGGCATGGCGGGGTGGCGCCGTTCGGCGCCTGGCTCGACAGCCTTGGCTTCCCGGCGGGCCTGGGCATCGCCTGGTTCGTGACCGGCTACGAGCTGCTGGCTGCGCCGCTGCTGGCGCTGGGGCCCAGGCGCTGGACTACTCCAATCGCCCTGGTGTTCGCGACCATCTACGCCTTCGGCCTGTGGCTGGTGCACTGGCCCGCCGGCTGGTTCGTGGTCGGACTGGGCCGCAATGGCATGGAATACAGCGTCTGCCTGATCGGCGTGCTGCTGGCCGTGGCCTGGTGCGGCTGGCCGGAGTCGGTGCTGCGGCGCCGCCGCTGAGGCCTCAGGCGCCGATCAGCACCGAGCGCATCGAGATCGAGCTGGCCACCTGGTCGTTGAAGAACTCGACGGTCTCGCCCTCGCGCTGCAGGCCCAGCACGTAGAGCAGGGGCAGGTAGTGTTCGGGCGACGGGATGGCCAGCAGGGCGTCGGGCCCCAGGGTCTCGTAGCCGAGCATGCCCTCGTGGTGGCCCTCGGCGATGCGGTCGGCGATGTCCTCGTCGAAACGCTGGGCCCAGTCGTAGCCCTCGGCCATGCCCTGACGCCAGAGCCGCAGGTTGTGCACGATGTTGCCGCTGCCGACCACCAGCACGCCCTCGTCGCGCAGCGGTGCGAGCTGCTTGGCCAGATCGTAGTGCCAGGCGCCGGGCTGCAGGCTCGACAGGCTCAGCTGCACCACCGGGATGTCGGCCTCGGGGTACATCGGCGCCAGCACGCCCCAGGCGCCGTGGTCCAGGCCGCGTTTGCCGTCCATGTGCACCACCGGCTTGCGCACCAGCTCGGCCACGCGGTGCGCCAGTTCCGGGCTGCCGGGCGCCCGGTAGCGCACGTCGAACAGCGCGCGCGGGAAGCCGTGGAAGTCGTGGATGGTTTCGGGCTGCTCGGCGGCGCTGACGTAGACGCCCTGGGTTTCCCAGTGCGCGGACACGCAGAGGATGGCCCTGGGCCGGGGCAGCCGTTTGCCGAGGTCCTGCCAACTTCGGCGCCAGGCGTTGTCCTCGATCGCGTTCATCGGCGAACCGTGCCCCAGGAAGACCACGGGCATCGGACCGGACATGGACGCAGCGCTCATCGAGGAACTCTCCGTTGGGGTGGGGCCTGCCTAAACACTACCACCCTGACTTCCGGCACTGCGCGGGCCGCGTCCGGGCTGACTAGTATCGAGTTAATGATATAGCCAAGTGGGCTGTATCGGGCAGTCGAGGGCAGGGACCATGGCCGACACCGAGCCGCACCTGAAGAAGTTCCAGAAAGAGCTCAGCGCCGGGACCGTGTCCCTGGTGCTGCTGGCAGTGCTGGGGCAATCGAGCGAACCGCTTTACGGCTACCAGATCGCCAAGCGCCTGGAACAGACCGGCGACCCGCTGCTGGGCGGCAAGCAGAGCGCCCTGTACCCGGTGTTGCGCAACCTCAGCGCCGCCGGCCTGGCGGAAAGCCATGTCGAGCCGTCGGTGAGCGGCCCGCCGCGCCGCTACTACCGCATCACCCCGCTGGGGCAGCAGGTGCTGGCCGACTGGGCCGACACCTGGCGCACCACCCGACTATCCGTTGATTCCGTGCTGGAAGGACACCTGCGATGAACGCCCCGACCCCGACCACGATTCCCCAGTACCTGGACCAGCTGAAGGCGGCCCTGCAGGGCGCCGATCCCGCCCTGGTGCAGGACGCGCTCTACGACGCCGAGGAATACCTGCGCTCCGAGCTGGCGGAGAACCCCGGCGTGGACGAAGCGACGATGCTGGCGCGCATCGCCACCAGCTACGGCGCGCCCGAGGAGGTCGCCGACATCTACCGCGACACCGAGGTCCAGGTCAGCCAGGCCCTGCGCACGCCGCGGCCGCCGCCGCGCGGCAGCGCCATCGGCCGATTCTTCGCAGTGGCCACCGATCCCCGGGCCTGGGCCGGCCTGTTCTACATGCTGCTGTCGCTGGCCACCGGCATCGTCTACTTCACCACCGTGGTCGCCGGGCTGAGCGTGTCGGCCGGGTTCGCGATCCTGATCATCGGCATCCCCGTCGTCATCCTGTTCATCGGTATCGTCCGGCTGCTGAGCCTGGTGGAAGGGCGCATCGTCGAAGTGATGCTGGGCGAGCGCATGCCGCGCCGGCCGCTGTACGTGGGCCGCGGGCAGCCGCTGCTGACCCGCATCGGCGCGATGTTCACCGATCCGCGCACCTGGTCGACCATGCTCTACATGCTGCTGATGCTGCCGCTGGGCGTCATCTACTTCACGGTCGCGGTGACGGCGACCAGCGTGTCGCTGGGCCTGATCTTCGGCGGCCTGTCGCTGGGGCTGGCCGGCGTCGGGCTGGAGCTGTTCGACACGCACTGGTACATCGGCGACGCGGCCTTCTGGGAAGCGCCGCTGGCGCTCGCGGTCGGCATCGTCGGCCTGTTCGCGAGCCTGCACCTGGCCCGCGGCGTCGGCAAGGTGCACGGGCTGCTGGCCAAGCAGCTGCTGGTCAAGACCGCGCAGCACTGACCAGGCGGATCACGCCAGCGCGAGTGCCCAGGCCACGCCCCAGAGGCCCTGCAGCACCAGTCCGACCAGCGCCGCGACCGACAGTGCGAACGCCGGCCCGCGGTTGCGCGCCGGATTGGCGTACGCCACCGCGTACCAGATGCGGGCGACCAGCCACAGCGCGCCCAGGGCCGCCGCGATCCAGGCCACATGCACCTGGGCCGCGACCCACAGCGCCGGCAGGAACATAAGCGCCGCCTCGTTGGTGTTGCCCTGCACCCGCAGGGCGCGCTCGAAGCCTTCGGGGCCGGTGACTGCAGGTGCTTTGACGCCGTACCGTCCGCGCGCTCGGCCTGCGTAGGCAGTGCAGGCGGCCAGCAGCAGGACCGTGAACAGGGTGACCAGGCCGATCAGCGGATGCATGCGCGACTCCTTCGGGGACGGAGCGCCACTGTAGCGGCAACGGCCGTGAACGCAGGGTCGGCTGGACCGGGGGGTCGAATTCGGTATGGTGGCGGCCTGCGTCCCGCCCTGGAGTCGACGCGATGCCTGATCCCCTGGCCCAGCCGCTGCGCCTGCCCTGCGGTGCCGTGCTGCCCAACCGCCTGTGCAAGGCGGCGATGACCGAGGGACTCGGCGACGACCGCCTGCGCGCGACCGCCCGGCACGAGCGGCTCTACCGCGCCTGGAGCGAGGGTGGTAGCGGCCTGCTGATCACCGGCAACGTGATGATCGACCGTTGGGTGCTCGAGCGCCCGGGCAATGTCGCCATCGATCCCGGTTACGGCCGCAGCGTGGACGACGGGGCGCGCGCACGGCTGCGCGCCTGGGCCGATGCCGGCACTTCGGCTGGAAACGCCCTGTGGATGCAGATATCGCACGCCGGCCGGCAGTCACCCCGCTACGTCACCCGGCAGCCGTTGGGTCCTTCGGACGTGCAGCTGGACCTGCTGGGCAACTACGCGCGGCCGCGCGCCCTGCGCGAGGACGAGATCCTGGCGCTGGTGCAGCGCTTCGCGGCGGTGGCGGTGATCGCGCGGGACTGCGGCTTCACCGGCGTGCAGGTGCATGGCGCGCACGGCTACCTGCTGAGCAGCTTCCTGTCGCCGGTCACCAACCGGCGCCAGGACGCCTGGGGAGGGTCGCTCGAAAACCGCGCGCGGTTCCTGCTGGAGACGGTGCGGGCGGTGCGCCGCGCCGTAGGCGCCGACTTCCCGCTGTCGGTGAAGCTCAACTCCGACGACTTCCGCAAGGGCGGCTTCAGCCACGCCGACTGCCTGCAGGTGGTGCAGCTGCTGAACGGGGAGGGCGTGGACCTGCTGGAGGTGTCCGGCGGGAACTACGAACAGCCGCGGCTGCTCGGCGTGACCGGGCGCAGCCAGGACGCGGTGGATGTGCGCGCCAGCACGCGGGTGCGCGAGGCCTATTTCCTGGATTACGCCGCCGCGATCCGGCGCGTGGCGACCATGCCGCTGATGGTCACCGGCGGTTTCCGGACCCGGACCGGCATGGAGGCCGCGCTTGGCACCGGCGACACCGACATGATTGGCATCGCCCGCCCTTTCTGCACCCATCCCGACGTCGCGCGCCGGCTGCTTCAGCGCGACATCGACGAACTTCCTGCCTACGAACACCGCCTGCACCTGCGGCCGCGCGGCCGCCTTTCGCCCGCCAGTCCCTGGCTGGCGGCCAAGATGGTGAACGTGCTCGGCGCCCAGGGCTGGTATTACCAGCAGATGGAGCGCCTTGCCGACGGCCGGCCGGTGGACCTGTCGCGCGGAATGCTGCGCGCGTTCGCGCGATACTGGTGGAACGACCTGAGCAAGGCGGTGCGGATGCGCCGCCAGGAGTCCTGACCATGCCTCCATCCGATCCCCTGCACGGCATTGAGCCGCTGTCCGACGAGACGGTGATCGCCGCCACCCGCGACTGGCTTGAGAAGGCCGTGATCGGCCTGAACCTGTGCCCCTTCGCCAAGGCCGTGCACGTGAAGCGGCAGATCCGCTACGTGGTCAGCCACGCCGGGAGCGAAGAGGCGCTGCTGGAGGACCTGCTGCACGAACTGCAGCTGCTGGCCTCGGCCGATCCCGGCGACATCGAGACCACCCTGGTCATCCACCCGCGGGTGCTGGGCGATTTCCTCGACTACAACGACTTCCTCGACGTCGCCGACGCCGCCGTCGAGGAACTCGGCCTGGACGGCGTGCTGCAGGTCGCCAGCTTCCACCCGCACTACCAGTTCGCCGACAGCGAACCCGAGGACATGGGCAACTTCAGCAACCGCGCGCCATACCCGACCTTGCACCTGCTGCGCGAGGACAGCGTGGACAAGGCCGTCGCAGCCTTCCCCGATGCCGAGCGGATCTACGAGACCAACATCGAGACGCTGCGGAAGCTGGGGCCGGAGGGGTGGAAGGCGTTGTGGAAGTGAAGCAGCGCGGACCTCACGTCAGAACTGCGTGGCGTCGAGGGCCATCAGCGTCGCCGCTCCGGCGCGCGCCGCGCGGAACTGATGCTCGGTCTCCGGCAGCAGCCAGGCGAAGTAGAAGCGCGCGGTCGCCAGCTTGGCGGCGTAGAAGTCGTCGCCGGCCTTGTCGGCCGCCACCGCCGCCATGCGCGCCCACATCCAGGCGTAGGCCAGGTGGCCGACGATGCGCAGGTAAGGCACCGAGGCGGCGCCGACCTCGTTCGGGTCGGCCTGGGCCCGGGCGCCGATCTCGCCGGTGAGCTTGGCGGTGTCGGCCAGCAGTTTCGCCAGCGGGCCGGTGAACTCGGCCAGGTCGGCGCGGCCGGCCTGCTCCTTCAGGAAGCCCTCGATGATCGCGGCGAAGCGGCGGAACTTCGCGCCGCCGTCCATCAGCACCTTGCGGCCCAGCAGGTCCAGCGCCTGGATGCCGTTGGTGCCCTCGTAGATCATGTTGATGCGCGCGTCGCGCACGAACTGGTCCATGCCCCATTCGCTGATGTAGCCGTGGCCGCCGAACACCTGCAGGCACAGGTTGGTGGTTTCGAAACTGTTGTCGGTGATGAAGGCCTTCACCACCGGTGTCAGCAGCGCCATCAGCTCGTCGGCCTCCTCGCGCACGGCCGGGTCGGGATGCGAATGTTCGCGGTCGATCAGCAGCGCGGTCCAGGTGGTGAAGGCACGGCCGGCCTCGGTGTAGGCGCGGCTGGTCATCAGCATCCGGCGCACGTCGGGGTGCACCAGGATCGGGTCGGCCGGTTTGTCCGGCATCGCCGCGCCGGCCGGCGAACGGCCCTGCAGCCGGTCCCTGGCGTAGGCCACCGCGTTCTGGTGCGCCGCTTCGGCCAGGCCCAGCGACTGCATGCCCACGCCCAGGCGCGCCGAGTTCATCATCACGAACATCGCGGCCAGGCCCTTGTGCGGTTCGCCGATCAGCCAGCCGGTGGCGCCGTCTAGGTTGATCACGCAGGTGGCGTTGCCGTGGATGCCCATCTTGTGTTCGATCGAGCCGGCCTTGATGCCGTTGCGCTTGCCGGGCCTGCCGTCCGCGTCGGGCAGGAACTTGGGCACCAGGAACAGCGAGATGCCCTTGGTGCCGGAAGGCGCGCCGGGCAGGCGGGCCAGCACCAGATGCAGGATGTTGTCGGCCAGGTCGTGTTCGCCGGCACTGATGAAGATCTTGGTGCCGCTCAGGGCATAGGACCCATCGCCGTTGTCCTCGGCCTTGGTCTTGAGGATGCCGAGGTCGGTGCCGCAGTGCGGCTCGG
>CAMLKR010000123.1 GCA_946480565.1 uncultured Arenimonas sp.
TTTTGGCTTGACGCTCAAGCCAACCGCCGGCCCCATCAGGTACGAGTTCGACCATCTCGATACGGTCCTCGAAGACCGCGGTAATGCGACCATCGCTGAGACCCATGTAGTTGCCCGGGCGGACCCGGTAGGTCACCTTGTCCGGCCCCATCACCAGGCCGACGATGCCGCCACCGGCGCCGATCGTGCCGACCATGTCCAGGCTGTCCAGCGGGAAGGCCTCGAGGACCTCCTTGCGCCGGTTCGGGTCGGGCCGCAGCGCGTTGCTGGAGTTGCTGTCCGGCAGCGGCTGGCTGAACGGGTCGCGCAGGTTCTGCGCGGCGTACTCGAAGGTCTCGAACTGCTTCATCACCGGCAGCGGATCCAGCGGCGGCGCCGGGCGGGCGCGGACTTCCGCGACCCAGGCCTCGAGGTCGCCGCTGCCGCGCGTGCAGGCGGGCAGCAGGACCACGGCGGCGGCGATCAGGATGCCGGAAACCGCCTTCCTGCTCATGGACGACGCCATCACTGGACACCCCCGGTGGTCGTCGCAGGCGCGGAGGCCGCGACTTCGTCTTCGTCAAGATAGCGGTAGGTCTTCACCGTGCCCTCCAGCACCAGGGTCTGGTCCCCTTCGCCGCGCGGCTTCAGCGAGATGTCGTGCATGGTCATGATGACCACGCGCGGCAGCGAAGCCACGCCGCTGACGAAGGCGCCGAACTGGTGGTAGGTGCCCACCATGCGCAGGGCGATCGGCTTCTCGGCGTAGAACTCCAGCATGGTCTCGGCGCCGGGCTGGAACAGCTCGTTGTTGATGCCGCTGGCCAGGGCGGTCTGCGACACGTCGACGATCAGGTCCGGCATCTCGTTCTTGCTGGGCAGCTGGCGCAGCATCTGCTGCAGCATCACTTCCATCTGGGCGAGCTGCTGCTTGAGCGGCTCGAGATTGGAGGCGCGGCCCTGCTTGCCCTGGAACTCCTCGCGCAGCGTGACTTCGGTGGCCTCTTCTGCCTGGAGGGCGAGGCGCTTGTCGCTGACGAAGAAGTACCAGGTCAGGCCGATGATCAGCAGGCCCAGCAGGATGCAGGCGCCCACCTTGACCTGGAACGGCCACGCGCCCGAGTTGTTGAAATCGAGGTTGCGCAGGTCGACTTTCTTGCTGCTCACGGCGCACCTCCTGCGGCCACGGCGGGAGCGGCGGCGGCGGGTGCCGGCGCAGCCGGTTCAACGGCGGCTTCTTCCTCGGAGGCGGGGCTCTTCAGAGTCACCTTCAGCGAGAAGGAGTTGGGCAGGCCCTTGTCGGTGCCCTTCGCCTCGATGATGGACAGGTCGGGGTTGGTCATCCAGCCCGATTCCTCGAGGTTGCGCATGTAGGAGCTGACCCGCGCATTGGACTGCGCCATGCCTTCCAGCGTCAGGACCTGGCCGCTCTGCTTGATCGAGTTCAGGCGGACGCCCTCGGGGATCGTGCGGACCAGCTCATCGAACAGGTGCACCATCTGCGAACGGCTGGCCTGCAGCTGCTCGATCACCTGCTTGCGGGCGAGCAGGTTGGCCTTCTTCTTGTCCAGCTCCTCGATTTCCTTGATCTGCTGGTCGACGATCACGATCTGGTCGCGCAGGTACTGGTTGCGCGCCATCTGACCCTCGATCTGGCCGTTGTAGTACATGACGATCAGGAAGCTGACGACGAGGGCGATGCCCGCCGCCAGCCCGAGCATGGTCATGAACTCCTTCTGGCGCTGCTTGCGCCGTTCGGAGCGCCACGGAAGTAGATTGATTCTGGCCATCAGTCGAAGCTCCTCAGGGCCAGGCCGCACGCGATCATCAGCGCCGGGGCGTCCTGCGCCAGGGCATGGGCCTGGACGCGGGGCCCGAGCGCCATGTTGGCGAGCGGGTTAGCGATGACGGTGGGGACGCCGAGCTGTTCCTCGACCAGGCTGCCGATGCCGGCGATCGAGGCGCAGCCGCCCGCGAGCACCACCTGGTCGACCCGGTTGAAGTCGCTGCCGGCGTAGAAGAACTGCAGCAGGCGGCTGACCTGCTGGACCAGCGCTTCCTTGAACGGTTCGAGCACCTCGATCTCGTAGCTCTCCGGCAGGCCGCCCTGGCGCTTGGCCAGGCCGGCCTCGTCGTAGCTTAGGCCGTAGCGGCGCATGACCTCGTCGGTCAGCTGCTTGCCGCCGAAGACCTGCTCGCGGGTGTAGATGCTGCGCTGGCCGCGGAGCACGTTGAGCGTGGTCATGGTGGCGCCGATGTCCACCAGGGCGACGATCGCGTCCTTGGGCACCGACAGCTGGTCCGAGACCAGCTTGAAGGCGTTCTCCATCGCGAAGGCCTCGACGTCGATGACCTTGGCGGTGAGGTTGCCCAGCTCCAGCGCCGACTGCCGCAGCTCGACGTTCTCGGTGCGGGAGGCGGCCAGCAGGACCTGGATCATCTCCGGGTTGTTGGGCACCGGCCCGATCACCTCGAAGTCGATGCTGACTTCGTCGATGGGGTACGGGATGTAGTTCGCCGCCTCGAGCTGGACCTGGTCCTCCAGCGCGTCCTCGTCCAGGTCGCCTTGGATCGGGATGATCTTGGTGATCACCGACGAGCCGGAGACCGCCGCCGCGGCGTGCCGGGCCTTGGTGCCCGAGCGGGCCACGGCCCGCTTGATCGCCTCGCCTACGGCCTCGACCTCGACGATGTTCTTCTCGACCACGGCATTGGGCGGGAGCGGCTCGACCGCGTAGTGCTCAACGCGGTACTTCCCACCGGACTCGGTGAGCTGCAGAAGCTTGACGGCAGTGGAGCTGATGTCCAGGCCGACCAGCGGTGTCTTGGCATTTCCGAAAAGACCCACGGTTTCTCCCCTTCCGACGGGCGCTTACAAGCGATTGGTGCGCCGTTACATTAAATAACGAAAAATTCCCAAATGGCAATGCCCCCCCTACCTGGGTCCATTCCCACCGGCCGGCTTACCCCTTCGCGCTCCCCCTATAGACGCATTCGACCCCGGAATCCGGCCGCCCCCACGGCAACTCCGGGTCATGGCACGTTCTATACTCCCTGCCCCACGTCGATGTAAACCTCGGGAGAGGCCCTGGATGGCCCGATTCGCACGCCTGCTCCGCCGGGCAATGATCCTTTTCGCCGGACTGGCCCTGCTTGGCCTGATCGCTTTGGGCGTCCTCTACTGGCTGATCGCCCCCCGCCTCCCGGACGTGCAGGAACTGCGCAACGTCGAGCTCCAGGTCCCACTGAGCATCTACACCCGCGACGGCAAGCTGGTGGCCCTGATCGGCGAAACGCGGCGTTTTCCGGTGGAGATCGAGGATGTGCCGGAGCACGTCAAGAACGCCTTCATCGCCATCGAGGACGCCCGATTCTACGAACACCCGGGCGTCGACTGGCGCGGCATCGGCCGCGCCGTGTGGCTGCTGGCGACCACCGACGACCGCCGCGTGCCGGGCGGCAGCACCATCACCCAGCAGGTCGCGCGGCAGTTCTTCCTGAGCGCCGAATACTCCTATACCCGCAAGCTCACCGAGATCTTCCTGGCCCTGAAGATGGAGCGGGAACTGAGCAAGGACGAGATCTTCGAGCTCTACCTGAACAAGAGTTTCTTCGGCAACCGCGCCTATGGCGTAGCTGCCGCCGCCGAGTTCTATTACGGCAAGCGCCTGGACCAGCTCACCCTGGCCGAGGCCGCGACCCTGGCCTCGATCCCGAAGTTCCCGTCCAGCGGCAACCCGATCATCAACCCGGACCGGGCCCTGGTGCGCCGCAACTACGTGCTGCTGCGCATGCGCGAGGAGGGCCTGATCACGCCGGCCCAGGAGCAGGCGGCCCAGGCCGAACCGGTCAACGCCAGCCCGCATGAGCCGAAGGTGGAGGCCGACGCGCCCTACATCGCCGAGATGGTCCGCGCGGAAATGGAGCAGCGCTACGGCGCCGAGGCCACCACCAGTGGCCTGAAGGTCTACACGACGCTCGACAGCGTCCACCAGGCCGCCGCGGCCCAGGCCGTGCAGTCGGGCCTGCTTGAATACGACCGGCGCCACGGCTGGCGCGGCGCCGAGGCCCAGCTGGCGCTGGCCGACGGTGAGTCCCTCGCGGACCTGCGCAAGCGCCTGCGCGCCTACCCCACCCTGGGCGGCCTGTCGGCGGTGCTGGTGACCGGCACCAGCGCCGGCAAGGCCGAGCTGCTCACGGCCGCCGGAACGGCCCTGCAGCTCGACGCCGAGGGCACCCGCTGGACCGGCAAGGCGCCGGACCAGGTGCTCAAGCGCGGCGACGTCGTCCGGATCGGGCTCGACCCCGCCACCGGCAAGCTGCGGCTGGCGCAGATCCCCCAGGCCCAGGCCACCCTGGTCTCCCTGCAGCCGGAGGATGGCGCCATCCGCGCCCTGGTCGGCGGCTTCAGCTTCGGCCTGAACAAGTTCAACCGCGCCACCCAGGCCCAGCGCCTGCCCGGCTCGAGCTTCAAGCCCTTCGTCTACGCCGCGGCCTTCGAGCGCGGATTCTCGCCGGCCAGCATCGTGCTGGACGCGCCGGTGGTGTTCCGCGACCGCGCCGGCAACGTCTGGCGGCCGCAGAACGACGCCGGCAACTTCGCCGGCCCGATGCGCCTGCGCGAGGCCATGGTGCAGTCGCGCAACCTGGTGTCGGTGCGCCTGCTGGACGCCATCGGCGTCGACTTCGCCAGCCGCTACATCACCCAGTTCGGCTTCAGCCAGGAAAGCCTGCCGCCGAACCTGTCGATGTCGCTGGGCACCTCCTCGCTGACGCCGCTGTCGATCGCCCGCGGTTACGCCGTGTTCGCCAACGGCGGCTACCGCATCGACCCCTGGTTCATCGAGAAGGTGCTCGACCGCAATGGCGTGGTGCTGTCGGAAACCCAGCCGGCGCGTGCCTGCCGCGGTTGCCCGGGCCGGGCCGCCGGCGAGCAGCGCGCCACCGCGGTCGTCGACGGCTTCGACTTCAGCCCCGAAGGCGCCGCGCCCACGCCCGCGCCGGAAGCCGAGACCGCTCCGGTCGAGCCGGAGGCCGCGCAGGGCCCGCTGGTGCTGGCGCCCCGCGCCATCGACGAGCGCACCGCCTTCCTGGTCAGTTCGCTGATGAAGGACGTGGTCAAGCGCGGCACCGCCACCGCGGCCAAGGTGCTCGAACGCGACGACATCGGCGGCAAGACCGGCTCCACCAATGACCACCGCGACGCCTGGTTCTCGGGCTTCGGCGGAGACCTGGTGACCACGGTCTGGGTCGGCAAGGACGACTTCTCCAGCCTCGGACGCCGCGAATACGGCGGCAAGGCGGCGCTGCCGATCTGGATCGACTACATGCGCGTGGCGCTGAAGGACGTCCCCGTGGTCGAGGCCGTGCCCCCGCCCGGCATCGTCACCGCCGCCATCAGCCCGGCCACCGGCCGCCTGCTGCCGGAAGGCACGCCGGGGGCGATGACCGAATACTTCAAGCGCGAGGACTACGAGCGCATCACCACCAGCGGCTTCGACCTCGACCCGGCCCTGAGCAACGAAGAGGCCTTCGACATCTTCTGACCCGGGAGCGACCTGCCGTGAGTCCCCGCCAGCGCGATGATCCCCGCAGCCGACAGCAGCGGCTCCGGGTGGCCGAAGAAGCCGCCCGGCTGATCCTCGAGGGTGCCCAGGGCGACCTGGAGGCGGCGCGACGCAAGGCCGCGTCCCGCCTGGGCCTGCGGGACGAGGCCCTGCTGCCCAGCGGCGAGGAGGTCCGGGAAGCGCTGCGCGGCCGCCAGCGCCTGTTCCAGTCGGATGCCGCGGCCCGGTTGCCCCGCCTGCGGCAGGCAGCGCTGGACGCGATGCAGTTCTTCGCGGCGTTCGAACCGCGGCTGGCCGGCCCGGTGCTCGACGGCGACGTGGTGGATGCCACGGTGGTCACCCTGCACCTGCACGCCGACGACCCGGACGCGGTCGCGCTCCAGCTTCATGAACGCGGGATCCCCGCGAGGCAATGCCTCCGGCGGCTGCGACTGGAACGCGGCGCGGCGGCCGAGGTGCCGGCCTGGGAATTCGCCGCCGACGGCATCGGCTTCGAGCTGCTGGTGCTGCCGACCCGCGCCCTGCGCCAGCCGCCCTTCGACCCGCTGGACGACCGGCCGATGGCGCGCGCCTCGGCCGGCGCCCTGCGAAGGCGCATGGACGAGGCCTGAGCCCGGCGTCGGCGACAAAAGGAAACGCCCCGCATCGCGGGGCGCTTCTTCAACGGCGTGGCGGCGATCAGCGCTTGTCGAGCGCGACGTAGTCGCGGTTCGCGGCGCCGGTGTAGATCTGGCGCGGACGGCCGATCTTGGCTTCCGGGTCGGTCTGCTGCTCGAGCCAGTGGCTGACCCAGCCGGCGGTGCGGGCGATGGCGAACATCACCGTGAACATCTCGGTCGGGATGCCCAGCGCCTTGTAGATGATGCCGGAGTAGAAGTCGACGTTCGGGTAGAGCTTGCGCTGGATGAAGTACTCGTCCTTGAGCGCGGCCTCTTCCAGGCGCATCGCCACTTCCAGCATCGGGTCGTTGACGCCCAGGTCGGCCAGCACCTTGTGGCACATCTCGCGGATGATGGTCGCGCGCGGGTCGAAGTTCTTGTACACGCGGTGGCCGAAGCCCATCAGGCGGAAGCCGGAGTTCTTGTCCTTGGCGCGATCGACGGCCTTGGCGACGTCCTCCGGGCGGCCGATCTCGGCCAGCATCTTCAGCACGGCCTCGTTGGCGCCGCCGTGCGCCGGGCCCCACAGCGCGGCCACGCCGGCGGCGACGCAGGCATAGGGGTTGGCGCCGGTGGAGCCGACCAGGCGGACGGTTGACGTGGAGGCGTTCTGCTCGTGGTCGGCGTGCAGGATGAACAGCAGGTCCAGCGCCTTGGCGGCGACCGGCTTGAGCGCCAGCGGCTCGCTCGGCACCTCGAACATCATGTGCAGGAAACGCTCGACGTACTCGAGGTTGTTGCGCGGGTAGCGCACCGGCCAGCCGATCGAAT
>CAMLKR010000124.1 GCA_946480565.1 uncultured Arenimonas sp.
TCGTTCGGCTACCTGAAGAACCTGCCGGTGGACTTCATCAAGATCGACGGCAGCTTCATCCGCAACATCGAGACCGACCCGGTGAGTTATTCGATCGTGCGCGCGGTGACCGACATCGGCCACCAGCTGGGCCTGCAGGTGGTCGCCGAATGGGTAGCCGACGAACGGGCCCGCGACCTGCTGCGTGGCCTGAGCGTGGACTATGCCCAGGGGTTTGCGGTGCACAAGCCGGAGGCGGCGCTCTGCTTCAGGACCTAGGCCCGCATTCCGGGCCCAGGTCCACCGGCGCCCCCAGCGGCACCGGATCGCGCAGCAGCGCCAGCCGGGCCTTCATCGCCACGGTCACCAGCATCTCGTTCTCCTCGGTGACCATCAGGGCGCAGGCCAGGCCCATGCGCCGGGCGATGTGTTCGAAGCCGGCCGGACCGGCGACGAACAGCGCGGTGGCGCCGGCGTCGGCGCGCACCGGGTCCGGATGCAGCACCACCACGGCGGCGGCGCCACGCGCCGGATGCCCCGTGCGCGGGTCCAGGATGTGGCCCCAGCGCGCCCCGGACGGCGAGGCGCGGAACTTGTTGTAGTTGCCGGTACTGAACAGCGCCTCGCCGTCGCCCAGTTCGACGCCGCCGAGCACGCCGCCGAAGGGGTCGCGGATGCCGACCTCCCAGGGCCGGCCGTCGCCGTCGCCCAGCGCGACCACGTCGCCACCCAGGCTGATCAGCGCGTGTTCGATGCCGTGCCGGCGCAGGATGCCGAGCATCAGCTCTCCCGCCACGCCTTCCGCCAGTGCCCCGAAATCCAGCTGCACGCGCGGGTTGCGGCTCGACAGCCTGCCGTCGGCGACGACCACGTCGGCCAGGCGCGGGCGCTGCTCGCGCCAGCGGGCCAGGTCCTCGGCGCGCGGCGCGGGCGACTGCACGGGGAACGTCGAGGTGTGGAAGCCCCAGTCGCGGATCAATCCGCCGATGGCCGGATCGAACAGTCCCTCGGATTCTTCCGAAAGCGGCCGCGCGCGCTCGACCAGGTCGATCACCGACGCGGGCGCCGGCGCCGCCTCGCCGGCGGCCAGCGCGGCGTTGATGCGCGTCAGGTCCGAGCTTTCCCAGGCATGCCATTCCCGGTGGCGCTGGTTGAGCTGGTCCGACACCTCGGCCAGCGCGGCCTGGGCGGCGGCGGGATCGGCGCCGCGCAGTTCGATCTCGGCGGTGGTGCCGAACACGTGCAGCGTTTCCAGCCGCGCTTCTGGCCCCTGCGAACAGGCGGCCAGAAGCAGCAGGACCAGCAGGGCCGGGCGCGGCCGTCGCCGGCGGCGCGGCGCGCTAGACGTACTGGCTGCCCGGGGCATCCACCCACTCGCGGATGTAGGCCACGTCTTCCGGCGCCACGTCGATGAAACGGAAACCGGTCCAGACCTGGCCGGGCGCGGCGGCTTCGTCCGACCACAGCTCGTGCGCGCCGACCTCGACGCTGCGGGCGCCTCCGCCTTCGTCCGGCAGCGCGAAGCGCAGCTGGTACAGGCCGTCACTGGTGACCGCCTGCCCCAGGATCAGAAGCATCCCGGTCTCGGAGAGGTTGCTGAGCCGGCCGATGGCCTGGCCGGTCATGGTGTCGACCACGTCGATGGCGTTGCCGACCTTGCGGCGTTTGGCGCGGCGGTATTCGCTCATCGGCTGGGGGCCTCGGCTGGGGCCTGGCCGGCGAAGGAACGCAGCGCGTTCATCACCGTGTTCCAGGCGCGGTCGATCAGCGTGCCCTTTTCTTCCTCCACCACCTTCACCTGGCCTTGGACCATGGCCTTGGCCAGGCCTTCGAGCGTGTGCTCGCCGACCTTCTGGCCGCGGTGGTTGACGAACAGCACGTGGCCGGTGACGGTGGAGAACCAGGACAGGCGGCGGCGCACCTTCTCGCCCTGCTGGTTGAGCACGAATTCGAACCAGGTGCCGAAGGGCAGGTGCCGGATCTGCTCCAGGCGCATCTGTTCCTCCGGCGTCAGCACGGCCTTCTTGGCCTTCTTGTTCTGCTGCAGGTCCTCGCCCAGGCGGGCGCGCGCCTTCAGGCGCATGGTCAGTTCGGTGCGGCTGGCGGCGGAGTCGTCGTCGACCGCGGCCGCGGCCTGGGGCTCGACCAGGCGTTGGGCGATGGCCGCGGCCTCCTCGGCGTGGTAGCCGACCTGGGTCAGCGAGCCCTGGATCTCCTGGCGCAGCGCCAGGGCTTCCTCGGCCGGCAGCGGCGCGCTGCCGGGGGGCGCCTTGGCGACGCTGATCAGGCGTTCGGCGATTTCGAGATGCTGGTTCCAGGCGTCGGAGTCCTCGCCCTGGCGCAGCGAGGTCAGCGCCATCACGTCGGTCCAGGCCTGGCTGAGCAGGGTGTGGGTGAATCGGGGCAGGTTCTGCTTCTTCAGCAGCCCCTCGACCACGGCCGAGGCGCGTTCGCGCGCCAGCGCCAGCTTTTCCTTGCCGCGGGCGGCCTCGACGTGGCGCTTCTCGGCCACCTCCGCCTTGCGCGACACCGTCTGCAGGTGCCCGCTGAGGTCCTCCAGCAGGTTGTTGAACAGGCCCAGGTCGCCGTCGAAATCGCGCACGGTCCGGTCGACCACCGACTGCATCTTGCCCACCAGCTGCTGGTCGGCATCGTCTTCGCTGAGCCAGTAGGCGCCGGTCTCGGCGATGGTGTTGAGCATCTGCCGCGCGGGATGCTGCTGGCGGGTGAAGAAGGCCTTGTCCTGCAGCGCCACGCGCAGCAGCGGCACCTGCAGCTTGGCCAGCAGGGTGGACGCGGGGCTGTTGGGCCGCACGTCCTTCATGATGTGGTCGAACAGCATGCCGACCAGGTCGATGGCGTCGCCGTCTTCCTCGGCCAGGGCCGGGGCCTTGTTGTCGGGCGTGGCCTGGCGCAGCTGGGCCAGCAGGTCCTGCTTGAGGTGGGTGATGGTGCGCGGCGCCGGCTTGCCGTTGACCATCACGGTCGGGCTGACCTTGTGCTGCAGCGCGCCCAGGACGTTCTGCACCTGGTCGGTGGTGACCTGGTGGCCGGTTTCGGCGCTGCCGGCCTTGCCGCCGACCAGCTTGCCCAGCAGCTGGCGACGCCCGGCGAGCAGGTGGCGCATCTGCAGGAAGGCGTCTTCGGCGGCGCTTTCCTGCTTCGCGGTCATGCCGGCCAGACTGCCGCCGCCATACCCGCCTGCGCCCGCGCCGCCCGCGCGCGGAGATCCGCCCGGACCGCCGGTGCCTGCGCCGGCGACGCCGTCGGTCGGCGCCACGCCGCCGACCTGGCGGCCGCCGCCCGCTCCGCCACCACCACCGGACCCACCGCCGCTGAGGCCCATCGCCGCGTCGGCGGGATCGCCGGTCGCCGGGCCGCGGGGCTTGCGCTCGGGTGCCGACGCCGGCGACGCCGGGCGGGCGCGCACCGGTACGTAATGCAGGTTCGGCAGCACGCCGTTGCGCGACAGGTAGGTGTTCACCGACTCGACGAAGCCGCCGTAGATCGGCATCAGGTGACGCTCGAAGGTGCGGAACAGCAGCTGGCGGTGTTCGCCGCTCAACTCCAGGCAGACCGAAGCCTGGCGGATCATCCGGCACAGCGCCTGCGGTCCGATCGGCAGGTTCTCGGAATCGAAGGCGGGCTTTCCGGCCAGCACGCCGAAGCGCTGGCCGAGCAGGTACAGCGGCAGGCTGTTGCGGACTTCGGCGCGGCCGGCGATTTCGGCCAGCACGGTGGTTTCGTCCAGGTCGAGGTTCTCGACCAGGGACAGCTCGCCGCGGGTGATGCGCGGGCCGCCGATGATGGATCGGGGTCCCGGCGGGTCCTTGATGCACGCCAGTTCGGCCTCGAGCGCGATCAGGAACCGCGGCACCAGGTCCGGCCGCGTGCGCTTGACCAGGCGCTGGGCTTCCAGCCACCGGGTCTGCACCAGGTTGCTGCGGGCCTGTTCGGCGTACTTGAACAGCTGCTGCTCGAACTCGTTGAGCATCGAGACCAGCGTGCGCTCGATCTCGTCGGAGGCGTATTCGAGGATGCCTCCCAGCAGGCCGCGTACGCGCTCCGGCAATGGCCGCGACGCCAGCGTCGGCGCCGACGCGTGCGGAGGTGTGGCCGATGCGGACATGCGGCGCTCCGTGTGATTCCCCAGCCCGATTCTAGGCACAGCCGCGCCCTATCGCCTAGGGCCGCCGGGCCAGGCCCGCCGGAATGGCGGGCCTGGCCTGGGCGTTCAGTCTTCGCCGTTCCACACCAGGTTCACCAGACCGCTGCGGCCGGGCGTGTTGTAGCCGTAGACCAGGGTGTAGTCCCGGTCGGCCAGGTTCTCGATCCGCGCCTCGAGCCGCCAGGCCCGGTTGAACTGCCATGCCAGCCGCAGGTGGGCCAGGGCGTAGGCGGCCAGGTCGGCGCCGAAATCGGCCCGGCCCGAGACGTAATCGCCGTCCAGCCCCAGCTCCAGCCCGTTGCCGAAGCGGTAGCCGACCCCGGCGTGGGCCTTGCGCTCGGCGCGGCGCAGCAGCGGCGCGCCGGTGCGCGCATCCACGGCGTCCTGCCAGGTGAAGTTGCCGCCGGCGGTCCAGGCGCCGCGGTCGAAGCGGTACTCCAGCTCCACGCCCTCGAGCTCGGCGCGGTTGATGTTGATGGCGTTGTTGGTCACCGGCGCGGCGAAGGCGATCAGGTCGCGGACGCGGGAGCGGTAGGCCGACAGGCCGAGGCGGTGGCCATCGGCCGGGCGGAAGGCCAGGCCGGTTTCCCAGGTCCGCGAGGACTCCGGGCGCAGGTCCGGGTTGCCGGCGAAGCCGAAGCCGCCGTCGGGGTAATAAAGCTCGTTGAAGTTCGGGGCGCGGAAGCCTTCGCCCCAGGACAGGCGCACCTGGACCGCTTCGTTGATGTCCCAGCCCCAGGCGGCGTTGCCGGTGGTTTCGCCGCCGTACTGGCTGCTGTCGTCGCGGCGCAGCGAAAAATCGAGCACGTGGGCGCCGAAGCGGCCGCCGTAGCCGGCGAACAGGGCCTTGCTGATGCGCTGCTCGTCGAAGATGCGGCCGGCGAAGGCGTTGCCGGAGGCGCCGTCCTCCTGCTGCCAGTTCACGCCCAGGTTCAGGCGGGCGTCGGCCCCGACCTGCAGGGTGTTGATCCAGTCCAGGCTGGTGCGCCGGCTCTGGAAGGTGTTGCTGAAGCTGCTGGCGGTGTCGAGGTCCTCGCGGGCGTGGCCCAGGGTGAGCTGGTGGCTCCAGCGGTCGCCGAGCTCGCCGGCGAGCGTGACGCCGCCCGAGCTGTTGCGCGCTTCGGTGGTGCCGCGGTCGAACTCGACGTCGGCATTCGTGCCGATGGCCTGGAAAGCCAGTACCTGGTTGCCCAGGGTGGTGCGGCCGCGCAGGCTCAGGTTGCGGTTGCGGTAGCCGTCCTCGTCCGGGTCATAGGAGAAGACCGAGTCGGGGTTGGTGGCCGAAAAGCCGCGCAGGCGCTGGTAACCCGCGGTGAAGCCGAAGCCCCGGCGATCGTCGCCGAAGCCGGCGCCGGCGCTGGCCCCGGCCCGGCCGTAGCTGCCGGCGGTGGCGCGCACCGAGGCCCGGGACGGGTCGCGGGTGAAGATGTGCACGACGCCGCCGATCGCGTCCGAACCCCACAGCGCCGCGCGTGGTCCGCGCACGATCTCGATGCGCTCGATCTGCTCCAGCGGCAGGTGCGCGAAGTCGAACACGCCCTGGCCGGTGGACCCGACCCGGATGCCGTCGATCAGGATCAGGGCGTGGTTGGAGTTGCCACCGCGCAGGAACAGCGCGCTGCCGCCGCCCGGGCCGCCGGTGCGGGCGATGTCGACGCCGACCTGGCGGCCGAGCAGGTCGAGCAGGTCCGGGGCCTGGCTGGCTTCGATGTCGGCACGCGCGAGCACGGTGACCGAGGCCAGGGCCTCGTCCAGCGGCCGCTCGATGCGGGTGGCGGTGACCTGGACCGTGTCCAGGGTGGTGGCGTCCTGGGCCTGGGCCGCCGGGACGAGGGAAAGCCAGATCGCCGCGCACAGCGCGGTGGTGCGGAAAACGGGGTACATGGAAATCCTCCTGGAACGCTCACCCGCGGATCGATGGAGCGCGCGGCGGGGAACGCAGGGGAACAACGTCATGGGCGCAACGCGGGAACGTCGGCCGGAACGCCGCCCCGTCGCCCTCCGCAACGTGCCGTGGTGGCCGCACGGACGCCCGTGCAGCCAAAGCGCCAGGCCGGTCTCCGGACTTGCCAGCGGCGCGGGATCCGCGCCGGTCCTCCGCCTTCCCATGCCCGGGGGCACAGTGGCTTGCTGGAGGGGTTTCTGGCCTACCGTTGCGGGGGCAGTGCCGGATTTGGACCGGCTTCCCGAGCACCTGGGGCCCGTGAATTCTAGATCAAGACCGGGTCAGTCGTCGCGGTCGGCGTCCAGGCCCAGGGTTTCGCCGTCCAGGCCGGCCTGCAGGCGCAGGCGGATCGGCCGGCAGCAGACCGGGCAGTCCTCGACGTAGTCGGCGTCGCCGGCCGAGGCGTCGGCCAGGGCCTCGAAGCGTTCGCCGCAGTGGGGGCAGGTGATCTGGATGGCATCGAGCATGGGGAGAGGATGCCTGCGTGCGCGTTTGCCTGGAGTGAGCGGATGAAAGGTCCTATTTCAGGAACAACCCGATCACGTCATTGGTGAACCGCCGCCCCAACTCCGTCGGGACGATCCGCTCGCCCGAGGACTCCAGCCAGCCGCGCCGCGCGGCGTCGGCCAGTTCGCCGGCGATCACGGTGCGGTCGAGCCCGGTGCGCGCTTCGAAGTCGGCCAGGGAAAAACCTTCCACGAGGCGCAGCGCATTGAGCATGTAGTCGAAGGGCAGGTTGGCGGGCGCGATCGGGTCGTCGCCGCCGACGCCGGCGGCGGTTCCGGCGGCGGCCAGGTAGTCGCGCGGGTTCTTGGGTTTCCAGCGCCGGCGGACCTCGCCGGTGGCGCCGCTGCTGATCTTGCCGTGGGCGC
>CAMLKR010000125.1 GCA_946480565.1 uncultured Arenimonas sp.
CGCCCATGTTCACCGGCCTGTTCATGGACAAGATGGTCGGCTTCCTGAAGCTGTACTTCCCGGTCTTCCTGCTGGGCGCGGTGTTCGGCAAGCTGATCGAGATCTCGGGCTTCTCCAAGGCGATAGTGAAAGCCACCATCAAGGTGGTCGGCGCGCAGCGCGCCATGCTGTCCATCGTGCTGGTGTGCGCGCTGCTGACCTACGGCGGCGTGTCGCTGTTCGTGGTGGTGTTCGCGGTGTATCCGTTCGCGGCCGAACTCTTCCGCCAGGCCGACATCCCCAAGCGCCTGATCCCGGGCACGATCGCGCTCGGCGCTTTCACCTTCACCATGGATGCGCTGCCGGGCACCCCGCAGATCCAGAACATCATCCCGACCGGCTTCTTCGGCACCGACACCTGGGCGGCGCCGGTGCTGGGCACGATCGGCGGCCTGTTCATCCTGGCGCTGGGCATGGCCTACCTGGAATCCCGCCGCCGGGCCGCCGTCCGCGCCGGCGAAGGCTACGGCACCGAGCTCAGGAACGAGCCCACGCCCTTCGTCGGCGACAAGCTGGCCAATGCGTGGATCGCCCTGCTGCCCCTGGTGCTGGTGGGCGCCAGCAACAAGCTCTACACCATCCTGATCCCGCGCATCTACGGCAGCAGCCACGAATTCGCCCCCTCGGTGATCGGCGACGCCGCGCCGGTGGTCCAGGAGGTCAGCCGCATCGCCGCGATCTGGGCGGTGGAGGGCGCCCTGCTCACCGGCATCCTGGCGGTGCTGGTGCTGGCTTGGAAACCCGTGACCGCGCACTTCGCCGAAAGCACCGGCCCGGCCATCAGCGGTGCGCTGCTGGCCTCGATGAATACAGCCTCCGAGTACGGCTTCGGCGCGGTGATCGCCGCCCTTCCCGGCTTCCTGGTCGTCGCCAACGCCCTCGGCGCGATCCCGAACCCGCTGGTCAACGAGGCGATCACCGTGACCGCACTGGCCGGCATTACCGGCTCGGCCAGCGGCGGCATGTCGATCGCGCTGGCGGCGATGGCCGACACCTTCATCGCCAACGCCAACGCCGCCGGCATCCCGATGGAGGTGCTGCACCGCGTGGCGTCGATGGCCAGCGGCGGCATGGACACCCTGCCCCACAACGGCGCCGTGATCACCCTGCTCGCGGTAACCGGCCTGACCCACCGCCAGGCCTACAAGGACATCTTCGCCATCACGATCATCAAGACGATGGCGGTGTTCGTGATCATCGGGGTGTTCTACGCAACCGGGTGGGTGTGACAGGCTTGACCGGCGGCGGGGCGTCGACAAACATGGGCCCGGACGCCTCACCACGAGGCTGGACGGGCGCTAGGCGCCACCGGAGTTCACCCATGGCCGTGACCAAGACCACGAAGAAGCCCGCCGCAAGGAAACGCGCTGCGAAACCAGCGGCGTCAGCAGGTACGGAGAGAAAGCACACCGTCAAGGCGTCGCTCCGCAACGTCGACCTGACCAAGGCGACCTCGGCACTGAACCTGGTTCTCCGGGCTGACGGGGAGAAACTCGGGGAACTTGTCGTGGGCCGCGACTCCTTCTTCTGGTATGCCCGCAACAGCAAGAAGCGCCAGCGGATCACCTGGTCCGACTTCGCGGACCTGATGAGCAAGAATGCGAAGTGAACGGCATGGCGCCCGCTGATCCGGGACCCTTCGGGTGAGTTGCGGGTGCCCGATATGCGGGGTGGCCCTGGAACCGGTGGCCCGCTACCCGCGCTACGTGTGCCGAACTTGCGCGAGCAGGGCACGCTCCCGTGATGGCCGCCCTCTGGAGTTTTTCAACCTCGGCCTCTCCGGCGGCTATGGCGCCCGCTACGCCGACGACCACGCCCCATACCAAAGCCACGATTGCTTCATCGACGGCCATCCCTGCCGGGCAGACGAGGCGAGGTTCGGCGGAATCGTGATCGAGCAGGATGATCCCGAGCCCAACTGGTCGATGTTCAGCGACCAGCAGCTTCTTTCAGCCTACTGCTCACTGATGGCCACGCTGAAGAATCGGGGCATCACCCGGAGCGCCAACAATCCAGTGGCCGATTACACCGAATCGCTTGTTTCGAGGGTCTTGGGGCTGTCGCTCGAGGTTCCCTCACGCGCTGGTTTCGATGCCATCGGCGCTGATGGGAACCGTTACCAGATCAAGGGCCGCCGGCTGACCACACCCACAGCGCCTCCGCAACTCGGCGCCATCCGGAACCTCGACAAGAGGCCCTTCGACCTCCTCGCGGCCGTCGCCTTCGATGCCGGACTTTCGGTCCTCTACGCCGGGCTTGTTCCGATCGAGGTCGTCATCGAGTCGAGTCGATACTCCAGCCATACCAACAGCCACATATTCTTCTTTCGGCGCAGCGTTCTCGACGACCCCCGCGTCAGGGATCTCACGACTGTGCTGACAATGAACCGGGTTGACGCTGGCGCCCTTGGCCCGCGCCCGGTATTTCCCACCCAGGCCGATGGCACGCCGCCGGGCGGCGCAAAGGACCGATCATGAAGGAACAGGAGCGCGATTCGCTGCTTGGGATTCTCAAAGCCCGCTTCGAGAAGAACATGTCCCGCCACAAGGGCATTGCCTGGGCCGACGTCCAGGCGCGGCTCGAGACCCACCCCGCCGCGCTCAAAGCCCTGGCCGCGATGGAAGCCACCGGCGGCGAACCCGACGTCATCGCCGCGGCCGGCAAGGCCGGCCCCTACACGTTCTGCGACTGTTCGCCGGAAAGCCCGGCCGGCCGCCGCAGCACCTGCTTCGATCTTGAGGCCCTGGCGGCGCGCAAGGAGAACAAGCCGGCCGACAGCGCCGTGGGCATGGCCGCCGCGATGGGCATCGAACTGCTGACCGAAGCGCAGTACCGGCAGCTGCAGGCGCTGGGCGAATTCGACCTCAAGACCTCCAGCTGGATCCAGACGCCGCCTGCCGTCCGCAAGCTGGGCGGCGCGCTGTTCTGCGACCGACGCTACGGCCAGGTCTTCGTCTACCACAACGGCGCGCAGTCCTATTACGCCGCGCGCGGTTTCCGCGGCTGGATCGACGTTTGACCTGTGACCCGCACCCCGTTGCGGCGTCTGGCTCCGGCAGGCGCAGCTTGCTGCCGGTTTGGATATCTGCCGTCTCGTCGGTCTGCGGCCTGGTCCTGGCGGGATATCTGTTCCTGAGCGCTACGGCCACCGCGTCTTTACGATTCGGGAGTGTGGGGCCAGTTCACTGGACCACGCCGAGCCGCCCTGCCGAATCGCAACGAAGCTTCTGTGGGCCTCATACGGGTCGGGCACCTTCGCCGTGCTGTTGGCGGTCCTAGCACTCTGGCTGCATACGCGGCGTCTCACGGAAGCAATGCGGAAGCCAACACCGGCGAGTTCGGGAGAAGGGGCTACTGAACAATGAAGGGCCAACTTTCCCCTGACCAGAATATCGTCTACGTGATTGGTGCGCTGACCCTCTGCTATCAGGATATCGAACGGGCCTTCAAGCTCCCATCCCCTTCTTGAACTCCGATGATCCGGAATGGACTTCGGTTTTCGCCCGGGGCAAGGCAATTTCGAAGGAAACGCTTGGCGGACTTTCCGGCCAGTTCGTCAAGGCTGCTTCCGGCGATACCGAGGAACTTCGCAAGTTCATGACAGATCTTGTCAGCCGGCGAAACGCCCTTGTCCATCACTTCCCGGAGAGCTACGGGGATATGATCCGCGCAGGCCGGCATGAAGCAGCCCTTTCAAAGCTTCGGCAGCAGCACCAGGACGCTCTCCACCTCCGCCGCGCCCTGTTTGAAGTTTGCGTCGGCCTTTTCGAGGGAATTCGCGACACGACTTTCCGGGGAACCGCTGAGTACGACGAGATGGCTGCGTTATGCCTTCAAGCAAGAAGGTCGCTTGCAGCAGGCGATGATCTTGAATCTTCGCCGCAGATCTCGCCGTCGGTACTGGTTGAAGGTGGAGCCCAAGAAGGCACTTTCACGTCAATCCACGCCGGGCCTGCCCGACCCATCCACCGCGGCGACATCTACTGGCTCGCTTCCGAGGGCACGCAGGGCTCGGTGCCGCCCATCCGGCATCCTCATGTCGTGGTGCAGGACGACCTGTTCAATCACTCGCGGATCGACACCGTGGTCGTCTGCGGCATCACGAGCAATGCCAGGCGCGTGTCGGAGCCCGGGACAGTTCGCCTGTCGGCCGGCGAAGGCGGGCTGGAGCGGGAGAGTGTGGTGCTGGCATCGCAGGTATCGTCGGTGCCCAAAGACCAGCTCGGCGAGCACATCGGAACCCTCTCCGAGGCGCGGGTCGAACAGGTCCTGTCGGCGCTGCGTTTCCTGCAGCTTTCCTTTCATTCGCGCCCCGATCTGGAGTAGGCGATCAGTCCACCGACGCAGCCGCTCCACTACGCCACGGAAGGGTCCTCGCGGCGCACCGGTGGCAGCGGATTCCATGGTCGAATGCACGACCCATCCCTCCGGGAGAGCGCCATGCGGTTCCTGCTGATCATCAGCCACGACGACAGTTTCAGACCCACGGACGCGCTGGTGGCCGACATCGGCCGCTGGATCCGGGAGATGGATCGCCAGGGCGTGCGGATCCACGGCAACCCGCTGCGTCCGGCCGGGGAAGCCAGGACCGTCCGGGTGCGCGACGGCAGGACCACGGTCAAGGCCGGGCCCTTCGCCGGGTCGCGGGAAAAGATGTGCGCCTACGAACTGATCGAGTGCGCCGGCATGGACGAGGCCGTTGCCACCGCGACCCGGCATCCGATGGCGAAGGCCGCGACCATCGAGGTCCGGCCGATATGGAGCGAGCTGGCCCGGGACTAGGACATCCGGAGATCAGGCAGGCGGCGTGGCCGTCGGCAGGCGCCAGCCGCGGCGGATCGCGAACAGCCGCAGGCCGGTGCAGGCAATGACGCCGGCGACCACGACCGGCGTCAGCGGCAGCGACAGCGCCTTGCCCAGCACCACCACCCCGGCGCCGGCCAGCGCGGCCACCGCGTAGAGTTCAGCCTTCAGCACCGCTGGCACCTGGGCGACCAGCACGTCGCGCAGCATGCCGCCGCCGATGCCGGTCAGCATGCCCAGCAGGATGGCGCCGACCGGGCCGAGGCCGAAGGCCTGGGCCTTGAGGGCACCGGCCACGGCGAACACGCCCAGGCCGACGGCATCCATGCTCTGCACCGGGTTGCGCCAGCGCTCGATGGCGCCGGCGCGCCAGAAGGTCAGCAGGCCGGCGGCGATCGAGATGGCCACGTAGCGCCAGTCCTGCAGCGCCGCCGGCGGGGTGGCGCCGATCATCGTGTCGCGCAGGATGCCGCCGCCGCAGGCGGCGACGAAGGACAGCACCAGCACGCCGAACAGGTCCAGCCGCTGCCGCACGCCCACCAGCGCGCCGCTGAGCGCGAACACGAAGGTGCCGACCAGATCGAGCACGACCAGGACCAGGCCCACCGCCGCCGCGCCGTCAATCGGCGACATGGATGCGTTCCTTGATGTGCTTGAGGTTCGCGACGATGGTGAAGGTCATCACCACCAGCAGGGCCCACGAGCTCCATTTGCCGACATGCACCGCGGCCCAGGCGCCGATCTGGTTCGGATAGCTCCAGACGTGGAAGAAGGTGCTGATGTTCTCGGCGATCCAGATGAAGAAGCCGATCAGCACGAAGGCCAGCAGCAGCGGCATGCTCCGGTCGCGGTCGAGCGGTCGGAACACGACGCTGGAGCGCGCGTACAGGCCCAGCGCGCAGGCCGCCAGGTACCAGCGGTAATCGCCGATGTAATGGTGGGTGAAGAAGTTGGCGTAGATCAGGATGGCCACCAGCGCCGCCATCCAATGCGGCGGGTGGTGGCGCACGCGCAGGTCGAACAGGCGCCAGGCCTGGATCACGTAGCTGCCCACGGCGGCGTACATGAAGCCTGCGAACAGCGGCACGCCGAACAGCTTGGTGTAGGCCGGGTCCGGATAGCTCCAGGAGCCGATGGCCGGCGAGGTCTTGAACACCTCCAGCGCGAACCCGACGACATGGAACAGGCAGATCGCCTTGAACTCGTCCCAGGTCTCGAGCTTCGTCGCCAGCATCCAGGCCTGGATTCCCAGCGCGATCACCAGCAGCACGTCGTAGCGCGGCAGGCCGAACAGGCCCGTGCGCGGTACGGCGAACACCGCGGCGAAGAACAGCACGACGAACAGGCAGGCCCGCGCCTCCTTCACGCCGAAGTAAAGGAACTCGCGCAGGAAACGCGGCAGCCGCTCCAGCCAGGGCAGCGCGCGCTGCCCCACCAGATGCGCATCGACTTCAGCCAGGGAGGGGATCAAGGCTCAGGGCTTCGGTATGCGGAGCGTCTTGCTGATCATCAGCGAGCCCGATACGGCGAACATCAGCACCAGCGGATGCAGCTGCCAGCCCAGGTCGAGGCTGCCGAACCAGAGGTCGGGACCGATGCGTCCCTGCCAGGCGGCGACGGCCAGCACGACGACCAGGGCCAGGCTGGTCGGGATCGGCGTGCCTTCGAAGTAGGTCACCTTGCCCTCGTCGCCGCTCAGCGCCTCGGCGGTGACGTTGTAGCGCGCCAACCGGCTGACCCCGCAGCAGACGAAGTAGGACAGCACCAGCCAGTCCCAGCCGCCCTGCATGCCGCAGGCGTAGGCCAGCGCCGCGGGCGCGACGCCGAAGGAGATGACGTCCGACAGCGAATCGAGTTCGCGGCCCAGGGTGGACGCCGTGTGCCGCGAGCGCGCGATGCGGCCGTCGAGCGCGTCGAACACGAAGGCCAGCGGGATCAGGGCCATGCCCCAGAGCAGGTCGCTGATGCGGCCGTCCTGCAGGAAGCGCATCGCCGCGAAGATGGCGCCGGTGCCGCAGAAGGCGTTGGCCAGGGTGAACCAGTCGGCCAGGTGGAAGTCGCGGAGCATGGAGAAGTGGCGC
>CAMLKR010000126.1 GCA_946480565.1 uncultured Arenimonas sp.
TCCACCGCCGGGTTGATCCAGGTCGGCTTGTCGTCCGGGTCGGCGTTGCGCTCGCGCCAGTCCGGCGCGTGTTTCTCCAGCACCTTGTCCAGGAAGATCGGCTCGCCGAAGTTCACCGCCACCTTGCCGTAGTGCTGGCGCAGGATGCCGGCGCCGGCCTTGATCAGGGCCCAGATGGTTTCCTTTTCCTTGGGTTGGCCGGTCAGTTCGTCGAGATAGCTCTTGCCCTCGATCAGCTTCTCGTAGCCCACGTATACCGGCTGGAACACCACCGGCCGGCGCGGCGCGCGCAGGAAGGCCTTGATGGTCATCACGATCATGCCGCCCTTGGGCTGCAGCAGGCGGCCGGTGCGCGAGCGTCCGCCCTCGATGAAGTACTCCAGCGAAAAACCTTCGCCCACCAGCTGCGCCACGTATTCGCCCAGCACCGCGGCGTAGAGGGCATTGCCCTTGATCGAGCGGCGGATGAAGAAGGCGCCGCCGCGGCGCAGGATCGGGCCGATCACCGGCATGTTCAGGTTGATGCCGGCGACGATGTGCGGCGGCACGATGCCGCGGCTGTAGAGCAGGTAGCTCAGCAGCAGGTAGTCCATGTGGCTGCGGTGGCTGGGCACGTAGATCACTTCGTGCCCGGGCGCGACCTGCTTCAGCGACTCCAGGTGGTTGACGTCCACGCCGCCGTAGATGCGGTTCCAGAAGCCGGTGAGCGCGAACGAGGCCGAGCGCACCACCGGGTTGGAATAGTCGGCGGCGATTTCCCAGGCGAAGTTGTGCGCCTTCTTCCAGGCTTCGAGGTATTCGGTGCCGTCGCGGCGCGCCTGGTCGGTGATCGCCTTGCGCACCGGCTCGGCGTCGAGCACGCGGTCCACCAGCAGGCGGCGGGTCGACAGGTCGGGGCCGATGACCGCGGTCTTGATCCGGCGGAAGTGCCCGCGCAGCACCCGGCTGACCTTGCGCACCTGGCGTTCGTGCGGCAGGTCCTCTTCCAGGATCTCCCAGACGCGCACGCCCGGCGAGAACTGCACCAGGGTGTCGCGGCCGTTGAGCAGGATCGCCAGCAGGCGGCGGAAGCGGCCCACCAGGGCCCAGTTCTCGGAGAACAGCACCGAGAACCAGCCCGACTGACGGGTCGGCGCGCGGCCGACGAAGATCGACACCGGCACCAGCTGCACGTCCTGGTCCGGGTACAGGCGATGCGCCATCAGCAGGCGCGACAGCGCGTCGGAATGGTTGCGGTTCTTGGGCCGGCCGATCAGCCCGGCGCGCCGGCGCGACAGCGCCACGTAGGCGCGCTTGCGGCCCAGCGGGTCGCCCGGCAGCGCCGCCAGCGGCGAGGGCAGGCCGGCTTCGCGGCAGGCGCGGTCCAGGATCAGCGCGTTCGACAGGCCGTAGTTCTCGATCACGTAGCAGACCGGCCGGTCCAGGTTGAAGGGCGGCACCGAGGGCTCGCGCTTGATCTCGATCCAGGGCTGCAGCAGCTTCTCGATGAAGCGCGCCCACAGCGGCGGCCGGTTCTTCTTCGACAGCGGGCGCGGGGCCGGCGGCGGGGTGGCGGCGTCGTCCATGGCGGGGCTCAGCCGGCGCTGACGGCGGAGTCGGCAGGCGCGGCCTGGCCGGCCGGGTCGGTGGGCGGGGCGTCGGCGTCGTCGCCCGGGGTTTCCGCGTCAGCCTCGGCCAGCTCGGCCTCGGCCTGGCGCACGGCTTCGGCGCTGTACCAGCCGCCATCGCGCTGCAGCATCTCCATCTCGAAGCTCACCGACTTGTCGAGCAGCGGATAACTGACCTTGACCACGGCCGTGTCGCCCTCGCTCGAGACCAGTTCCGCTTCCAGGCCGTCCAGCGACCGGTCCAGGTCCAGGCCGTAGGCGCGGCCCACCTCCTTGAGGCCGGCCAGGGCGATGCCGCCCTTCTCCAGCGCCGGCAGCATCGGCAGGGCGCGGGCCTGGTCCAGGGTCGGCAGGTCCAGCTGCCGGGCGGTGCGCGACAGCGCGGCCACGGCCTGGCGGGCGCGCTCGCGGTCGGTGAACAGGGAGGGCTGGGCCCAGGCCATCAGGCTGGCCACGACTTCGCCGCCGTGCGCCTTCTCGGCGTCGCTGAGCTCGGTATTGGCCTGGATGGCGGCGTTGAGGAAGATCGAGGCGGTGGCCTGCATCAGCGGCCACTGGCCGGAGATCTCGGACTCCAGCTTCACCAGCTTGGGCTCGAGGTCGGTCATCAGGGCGGTCTCGGCGTCGGGCGCGGTCAGGCGCGCCATCAGGTCGGCGTACTCCTGCGCGTCCTCGGCGCTGGGCGGCTCGGCCTGGGCCTGGCGGCGCTGCCACAGGGTCTCGCTGCGGGCGAGCAGGTCGGGCGGCAGGCTCAGGCGGGAGTAACGCACCAGGTCGTTGTCGCGCAGCGCGCCGGCCAGGCCCTTCACCGCGGCGACCGGATCGCCCGGGGCCCTGGCGGCATCGGCGGGTTCTTCCCGGCGGCAGGCGCCCAGGGCAAACAGGAGGGACAGCAGGGCGAGCAGGGCCCAGGCGGGCTTGCGTGAGGTCATGCGTGAAGGTCGGGGTTGGGCTGGCGCCGAATCTACCAGATCGGGGGTTTGCGGCCTGTTCGCCGGCGCCGGGCGGCAAGGGATTCCCGCAAGCGGTTGATTTATTGGCCGATGGCGGCGCGGATCTGGGCCTGCATGGCTTCCGCCGCGGCCGCCGGATCGGCGGCCTGGCGGATGGGCCGGCCCACCACGATGTGGTCGGCGCCGGCCGCGAAGGCCGCGGGCACGTCCACCGTGCGCTTCTGGTCGTCGTTGGAGGGGCCGGCCGGGCGGATGCCGGGGCAGACGATCAGGAAGCCCGGGCCGTTGGCCTGGCGCAGCGGACCGGCCTCCTGGCCGGAGGCGATGACGCCGTCGCAGCCGGCGGCCCGGGCCGCCGCCGCGCGCTCCAGCACCACCTCGGACGGCTCACGATCGATGCCCAATTGCCGGAGATCGGCGCGGTCCATCGAGGTGAGCACGGTCACGGCCAGCAGCTTTATCGCGCCCTTCTCCTGCGAAGCCGCGCGCATCATGCCGTCATGTTGGCCGTGGATGGTGCAAAACTCGACCGGGTAGCGGGCCAGCCCCTTGATCGTATGGCCCACCGTGGCCGGCACGTCGTGGAACTTCAGGTCCACGAACACCTTCTTGCCGCGGCCGGCCAGCTCCTCCAGCACCCGGAAGTAGTCGCCGCTGGTCAGCAGCTCCATGCCGATCTTGTAGAAGGACACGGCGTCGCCCAGGCGGTCGACCCAGGCGCGGGCCTCGGCCGCGGTGGGCACGTCCAGGGCGAAGATCAGGCGGTCGCGGGCCGGGATCATGGCGGCTTATTCGGCGTAGATCAGCGAATCGAGCTTCATCTGGCGGCGCTGTTCCGCCGGCAGCTCCCAGGCGTTGTTGAACAGCGCCGGCTCCCAGCTGCCGTAGCTGGGGTTGGGCAGCACGAACCAGCGCTCGCCGATCCAGCCCAGGTAGGGCGCGATGGCCTGTTCGCGGCCTTCCTTCGTGTTGACCAGGATGGTGGCCATGTCGCCGATCTGGTCGCCGAACTGCATCAGCACCCGGTGCGTGCGGCCCACGTGCTGGCGGCGGCAGCCCTTCTCCGAGCCCTGCTGCTCGCAGCCCTCGACGAAGAAACCCAGGCCCAGGAACTGCTCCGGCTTCTCTAGCGGGAAGCCCAGCGCCCGCAGGTTCTTCAGGGTCGGCTCCTCCAGGTGGGCGGCGCGGTTGCTGACGTAGAAGATGGTGACGCCGCGGGCGGCCGCGGCCTGGGCGAACTCGACGGCGCCCGGGATCGCGGTGGCCTTTTCCTCGCGCACCCAGCCGTCCCAGGTCACTTCGTCATAGCTCTTGCCGTCGCGGACCAGGCGGGCCTGGTAGGGCGAGTTGTCGAGCACGGTCTCGTCAATGTCGACGATCACGGCCGGCGCCAGGCCGGCGGCCGGGTTGGCGCGCTCTTCCGGCACCAGGGCGTCCCAGTCCGGGGTCTTGAGCGCGCGGTCGAGCTGGACCAGCGCGGCGCGGTAGGTCTGGCCGGCCAGCAGGCGGTACTCCACCGAGGTCTGCAGCCAGGCGACGGCGTTGAGGTTGTCGTTGGCGGCCGGGCCGGCCGGGGCCATCTCGCCCGCGGGCGCCTTGCGCACCGGCGTGGGTTCGATGTTCTCCAGATCGCGGTCGGACACGGGCTCACCCCGGGTCGGCGCCATCTGGCAGGCGGCCAGGGCCAGGGCCAGGGTGGAAACGGTGAAGGTCTTGAGCAGGGTCATCGTTCGGGTCCGTCGTCCGGGCGGCCAGTCTAAAGGCCGGGGGGCGGCATTCTAAGCCGCGCGCATGACGATGCGGCGCAGGTCGGCCGGAATCCGGCCGATGCACCGTATTAGAGGGGCTCGGGCCGCCCGACCGGCCGCCCGCTACACCGGACGAGAATCAGAACCCCATGAACACTCCCCTGGAAACTTCCGCCCGCTGGCTGCGCCGGGCAGGCGACGGCTACCGCCGGCTGCCCGCCGCGGCGAAAAAAGTCGTGCTGGCCGCCGTGGCTTTGCCGGTGGTCGCGCTGGCCGCCGTCGGCGTCGGTGCGACGCTGTCCGGCGACGACGAGGTGGCGGCGCCGTCCGCGTCCGCCGTGGTTTCGGGCGTCGGCGCGACGATGCTGCACGGCGCCGCCGGCGTGCTCTCGCACGACCTGGACGACACACTGGAGGAAATCGCCGAGGCCGGCCCGCGCGCCACCGGCCTGCCGGCCGCCAGCCCCGAATACACCGCGCGCGCCATCGCCCTGATGCAGAGCCTGCCCAAGGACGGGGACGGCAACCCGGACTGGGCCAAGGTGGACATGGAGGACTACGCCCGCAAGGTCGCCGAGCTCGGGCCGCCGGGCGAGGCCGCCGCGCCCGCCGGGCCGGTCGAGTTCGAGGCGCTGGACCTGGACGAGGCGCTGGAGCTGGTCGCCGAAAAGATCGAGGCGGCCAGCGAGATCGGCCCGGTGCTCGACACGATCCGCGACAGCGAGCAGGGCGGACAGCCCAAAGTGCTGATCGCACACAGCATGCTGCTGATGACCGCGGGCGACCCCTGGGGCGCCGCCGCCAACCTGCTGGTCGCGCACGAGCAGGACGAGGACGATCCGACGCCGCTGGTGAACCTGGCCGCGATCGCCAACGGCCACAACCTGCCGGCGGTGGCCCTGGCCCTGCTCGACGCCGCCGCCGAACTGGAGATCGGCGACGAGGATTCGCCGGTCGGCATTCGCGAACAGGCCGTCCTGCTCAACAACCGCGGCCATGCCCTGGTGCTGCTGCGCGATTACGACGCCGCCGAAGCGCCGCTGCGCGAGGCGCTGGCGCTGGCGCCGGAGCTGTCGGAGGCGGCGCGCAACCTCACCCACGTGCTGCTCAAGCAGGGAAAAACCGAAGAGGCGCAGGCGCTGGTGCCGCGAGCGGTCTGGCGCCTGCGCGGCAACCCCGCCAAGCCGGTGCCGGTGCAGGACCGCGACACCCCCAAGGCCACGCCGGAGCAGGCGCCGCCGACCGGCACGCCCGAGCAGATCGAGCAGTGGGTGAAGTCGCCCTTCCTCGAGCGCAACGACGCCAGCACCGCGCTGCCGCTGTGGATCGCGCTGGACCTGTCCAAGCGCGGCCAGATCGCCTGGCCCGAAGTGCTGTACCCGAAGGCCGACGCCAGCTACGCCAGCTACTTCCAGCGGGCCTCGGCCAACTACGTGGCGACGCGCGAGGCGGCGGAAGCGCTGCAGCAGGCCCAGGCCGGTCCGATACGCGACCTGGTGGTGCGGCGCATGACGCTGGGCGAGGTGATCCAGCAGATCATCCAGGTCAAGGCCACCACCCAGTGGGGCCTGGAGCCGATCGACACCGAGATGCATCCGCTCAAGGGCTGGAAGGAAAGCCTGATCCTGAACTCGCCCTTCGAGACCCGCTTCCAGGCCCTGGACGTGGCCCAGGCCGAGTACCAGATGGAGACCGCGGCCGACACGCTCTACGAGCGCTACCGCAAGCAGGCGGTGTGCCCGGTGGGCGCGAAGCCGGAGGAATGCTGCGCCATCCACCGGCGCGAGATGTACCGGAACATCGCCGACATGACGCCGATCGCGCGCGAGTACGAAGACCAGATGCGGGTCTTCTTCCGCGACGCCTACGGCCTGTCCACGGCCATCGCCAGCAACCTGCCGCCGGGCGGCTGGCACGACGTCGCGCGCATGGGCATCGAAGAGCAGGTGCTGCGCCACCACGTGCGCGCCCAGCAGGAGATCGCCTTCGCGTTCAGCCATGCCGCGCCCTCCGGCGGCGCCTGCTACGGCCCGCTGGGCGAGGCCGGTGCCGAGGTTCCCGAGGTCAAGGTCGACGTGCCGGCCTGCAGCGCTGCCTCGCAGTGGGGTTCGGGCAAATGGGCCTTCAGCGAGAACTTCTCGGTCGAGGCGACCTGCGGCAAGATCAAGTTCGTCGCCGAGGTGAACGTGATCGGCACCAAGAAGCTCAAGTTCGGCAAGGGCGGCGAACTGGGCGCCGACATCGGCATGCACGCCGAGGTCGAACTCTCGATCGAGGGCACGGTGACGATCTTCGCCGGGCCCAAGGCCACGGTCGCGGGCAAGCTGGGCGAATACGGCGGCGACTTCGGGGTCAAGGACGGCATCTACGCCGTCATTGACCGCAACGGAGTGAAGGACGTCGGCATGCGCGTGGTGGTCGGCGGCGGCGTCGCGGCCGGGCCGCTGGGCGGCACCCACGACGTGGACACGATGGACTTCTCCTTCGTCTCCGCCCTCTGAAGCCAAACCCACTCCGGGGTCAGAGTCGATTTATCCAGATAAATCGACTCTGACCCCGGTTTTCA
>CAMLKR010000127.1 GCA_946480565.1 uncultured Arenimonas sp.
GGGAGCGCGTTGGCCGCGCCGAGCGAAGGAAAGCGCAGCGTCGGGACCGAAGAAATCGTCGATAACGTGATGTGACGTGACGCAGTGGCGTCGACAGGCTCCACCATGCCGCAGCCCCCGTCGCCAGCATCGAATCCGGAAAGGCGCACACGCCGATCTTCGCCGTCCACGCGCACTGCCAATGCGGCGATGCGTGGACCTGGCCGGCAGCGGGTGCGTCCTACGCGCGCTACGGCGTGCCGTTGCCCGCCGTCGGCAGCGCCAACCGCTTCTCCAGGTCCTCGCGCATGTCGACGAGCTCCGTCGAAAGCTGCCTGCGCCTGGCCATGCCTTCGCGGTGGATCTCGCGGACTTCCTCCACCGTGCGGATCAGGGTCTCGTTGACGGTGCGCAGGGTCTCGATGTCGATCACCGAGCGCTGGTTGGCGCGTGCGGTGCCGACGGCGGTCGAATGGACCAGTTCGGCGTTCTTGCGCATCAGTTCGTTGCTGGCGTCGTCGATGGCGTTGGCCAGTTCGACCGCGTTGCGCTGGTCGGCCAGCGACAGCTGGATGGCGAACTGGTTGCGCCACATCGGGATGGTGATGTCGCGCACGGCGCTGAACTTCTCGATCAGCTGGATCGCATTGGCCTGGATCAGGCGGATCATCGGTAGCGTCTGGTCGGCCGCGTGCTGCAGTACCTGCAGGTCGGACACGCGCTTGTCGATCAGGCGCAGCGCGGTATCGAGCGCGACACGGCGCGTGCGGGATTCCGGATCTTCCTTCCCCGACAGCGACGCCAGCTCCGCCTCCAGTTCGGCGATGCGCACGCGGCCGGCGGCCACATGCACGCCCAGCTCGCGGCGCTCTTCCAGCACGATGTCGTGCATCTGGTCGTACTCGCGCACGCGCTGCTGCTGGATCTGCTGGGTCTTGCCGACGTCGGCCATCAGCTGGTCGATCTGGCGATTGGTGGAGCTGTAGCGCTGGACCAGGTCATCCCTGGTCGCGCGCATCTTGTCGATCAGCGGGCCGAGGATGGGCAGCTTCGAGCGGCCATGGAACGATTCGAGGTTGAGCGAGCGGGCGATGCGCACGACTTCGCCCAGCTTGTCGCCGCTGCTGTCGAGGTCGGCGTTGCGGACCTTGTCCAGCAGTTGCGTGCTGTAGGCGCTGGTCTTGGTCGTCGCTTCGCGGCCGTAGGTGTGCAGGTTGCCGGGCGCGATGTCCTGCAGCGCCTTCGTGGCCTCCTGGATGCGCGGGATGTCGGCGCTTTCCAGGCCCAGGTCGGTCAGCAACTGCGGCGACAGCGCCGCGGGCACGAGCGTCTGTTCGGGGTTCGTCGTCGTCATGGGGCCTCCTGGGTGTGGGTGGTGCGCGCCGGCGTCGCGGATACGACGGGCGGCGCGGGCAGGTGTTCGATATGGGCTTCCAGTGCGTCTATCGTCTGCATGGCGGAGGATAGCTGCATTCCGTGGCCGGCACCGGCGGCGACGCCCAGCTGCTGGTCCAGCAGCACGGTGAGTCGCGGCAGCTGCTGCGCGTGGCGCTCGGCGATGGCGAGCGCATTGGCGGCGACGAGGTCCAACTGGCTGGCGGTCACCTCGTAGGCGCTGCGCAGGGTGATGAGATGCGTTAGGCGCGGTATGCCGCCTTCCGTCGTGGCCTGCTGGTGCGCGAGTCCGTCGATCTCGTGCTGCAGCTTCGCACAGGCCTCGCGCAACTGCTGCGCATGCGTGACGAGCGTTGCGTGCTGGTTGCGCAGCCGGGATGCTTCGAAGCCGGCCTGCCGCAGCAGGATGCCGCTGCGTTCGCGCAGCGACCGTGCCTCGGCGGCGAGACGGATGTCGCGACCGAGCAGCCGGCCCCAGAAACCGACGCTCCGGCGCAAGGCGCGCGGATCGGCGGACAGCAGCACCGTACGCAGGTCGCGCAGCGTCGCCTGCAGATCGCCCGCGCCGGCCTGGGCCAATGCGCGGATGGCGGCGGCGTGCTCGGCCACGCCGAGGGTGTCGGCGTCCGGGGGAAGCGGCAGGCTCACGTCCGCGGCTCCCCTTCTTCATCCGTGTCGGGCGTCGATGGCGATATGTCCAGGATGGGCGTCGGACGTTCTTCCTTGAAGGCGAGGCTGGCGATGACCTGGTCGAATTCCGCTTCGCGCGGCGACCGGGCCTTCGCCTTGCGCGTACCTGCAGGCGCCGGGGCCGGCCCGTGGCTGCGCATCGCCTGTGCCAGCGCGACGAGGGCAGCGTTGAGCTGGTCCTGCCGCACCATCGTCTGCTGCAGGGCTTCCAGCACGGGAGCAGTATCGAGCACGGGCGCCACGGGAGCGGACGTGGAAGGCGTGGTCGTCTCCGGCGTGCGCAGTGCATGCAGGGCGGAGAGCAATGCCTCCCATGGCGCAGGGGCAGGGGGTTCCACAGGGACAGGTTCGCCGAGCCGCTGCAGACCGACGGCGATGTCGGCCAGTTGCGCGACCACACGGCCACCGACATCCGCATCCTCCGCGCCCATCGCCTTGTTGCGCAGGAAGTCGGCCTTGATCTGCTGCCAGCGTGCCTGTTCCTCGGCGGTCAGCGTGCCGCGCAGCTCGCCGAGCTTGAGCAGGTTCTCCTCGGCGCCGGTGGTCAGCAACTGCGCTTCGCCCAGGTAGTGGTCGGAAATCAACTGCTGCAGCTCGGCAGCATTCATCACCGGCGAGATCTTTTCCGCCAGCTTGTTCATGTTGCGGTAGCTGCCCTGCAGCCGGAAGGGCGGCTCCACCCGGTATTTGTCCGCCTGCGCGGCACTGGCGATGTACTGCTGGTTGACGCGGTAGACCACGTCGCGCACGGTCAGCAGGCGCTGCAGCACCGCGACGATCTCGTCGATTTCCGCGCCGCTGTAGGCATGCGACAGCTGGTTGGTACTGACCTCCTTGCCGCGCGCCTTGTCGACCAGCAGGTAGAGGTCGGCCATGTCGACGCGGGTCGCCAGCGGCGCCAGCACCGGATTGGAGGTCAGGCAGTTCTCCACGTAGCTCAAAAGGAAGGCGTCTTCCATGCCGCCCAGCACGTCGCCCAGGTTGTAGATATCGGCGCGGTTGGCCAGCATGTCCGGGATCTTGAAGACCTCGCCGGACTCCGTGTACGGATTGCCCGCCATCACCACCGCGAACTTGCGCCCGCGCATGTCGTAGGTCTTGGTCCGGCCGCGCCAGACACCCTCGATGCGGCGCGTGCCGTCGCACAACGAGATGAACTTCTGCAAGAACTCAGGGTGCGTGTGCTGGATGTCGTCGACATACAGCATCACGTTGCTGCCCATCTCCAGCGCCAGGTTGAGCTTCTCCAGTTCTTGCCGCGAGGTCGCATCCGGCGCCTGTGCAGGATCCAGCGAGCGCACCTCATGGCCCAGTGCCGGCCCGTTGATCTTCATGAAGACCAGTCCAAGCCGGTGCGCCACGTACTCCATCAGCGTGGTCTTGCCATAGCCCGGCGGCGAAATCATCATCAGCAGGCCCATCAGGTCGCTGCGCTTGTTCTCGCCGACGGTGCCCATCTGCTTGGCGAGGTTGTCGCCGATGACGGGCAGATAGACGTCGTTGATCAGCCTGTTGCGCACGAACGAACTCAGCGGACGTGCCTTGAACTCGGACAGGCGCATCGCGGAACGTTCCCGTTGCGCCACCTCGCCACGCAGAGTCTGATACCGCTGCCACGCGGGTACGAAATGCTCGCAGTGTTCGGCGAAGCGGGCCGGCAGGTCGTCCACCGCCAGCGCCAGCCGTCCCTCGCGGATGCGCGCGTGTTCGCCCAGCAGGCCGTCGACGGTGGCCATCAGCGTGACGTGTTCGACCACGTGGGTCAGGTGCGGGCCATGCCGCAGCAGCGCGATGGCTTCCGGCACGTAGGCGGCGAGATGTGCGTGGTCGGGCAGGGCGGTCAGGGCTTCGAGCGCCTGCCGCAGCAGCGACCACGCCGCGGCGGGTTTCGCCTCCAGCCGTTGCAGTGCGCTGGCCAGCACGGCACCGCCGGCATCGTCGACCAGGCGCGCGCGGAGCGCGGATGCCAGGGCGTCGGCGTAGTGGGTGAACCGGAAGGTCGGTGTCGCCGTGGTGACGGTGTCCACCAGGAACGTGGCCGCCGCCGTCGCATCGGTGGTGACGAAGGGCAGCGCATCGCGCTGCATCCATTCGCAGATCGTGGCCGCCAGCTCGTCGCGCAGCGTCGCCACGGCGCGGCCCGCCGACGACAGGGCATCGATCGCGCGGGAGGCCCGGATGCGGTCGATCGCCTCCTGCGGCATCGCGTCGCTGCGGCACCACCAGGCGACCGCCAGCGCACGCGCGGCCGGCGCGTGCCGCAAGGTGCCCGCGGCATTGCGCAAGGGAAGGAAGGTGCGCAGGATCGCCGCCGCGTCGTGGTCGTGGATGCCCTTCTCGTAGCCTTCGCGATAACGCGGCGCGGCGTACTCGCGGACGATCCTGTCGAGCGCTTCGGGATCGGCCAGCGCGTGCTCCAGCGCCTGCACGCGCAGTCCGCCTTCGCCCGCCAGCGCGTCGTCCAGCAGACGGCACGCAAGATACTCGCCGCGGTAGAGCGAGGGCGATTCGGATTCGAGGCTGACGTCCCAGTAGGCGCGCAGTGCATCCAGTGCCGGTTCCTGCAGCGGCTCCAGGTAGTCGGTACCGGTCAGGTGCACGGCCAGCGTGTCGCCGCGCGGGATCAGCGTCAGGTCCAAGGGCTGCGTGTTGACGCTGAAACGGTGGCGCGGACCGAGACGGATGACATTGCCGCCATCTTCGAAAAGATCGCTGCGGTCGCGCAGCGCGCGCACCGCCTGGTCGCGCGCGCCCTTGATCCGCGCCTCGATGTCGTCGGCCTTCACCGAGTCCTTCAGCTCGCGCAGGCGGCCGGCCAGCTCGCGCAGCTTCAGGATCAGGGCGTCGCCGGCGAAGAAGGCGTTGAGTTCGTCCGGCGTGGTGAAGCGCTCGGTACGCCGACCGAGGCCCTCCAGGATGCGGTTGGCCGCTTCCTGCACCGACTGCGCCTTGCGCTGGCGCTCGTCGAGCAGCGCCTGCTTGTGCGCCTCGAAGGCGTCCAGCATCTCCTCGCGCTTGGACAGGATGTCGCCGAGGAACTGTTCGTGTTCGCCGAACTGGCTCTCCAGTTCCTCCAGCTGCACCATCAGGCGCGATAGCTGCTCATCGGCACGCTCCGGCGTAGTGGCCATCGCCAATGCGTTGCTCACGGCCTGGCTGAAGAGCGTGAACTGCGCGCCGAACTGGGCGACGGCTTCGGCGGAGCCGAGCTCGCGGCGTCGCTGGGTGGCGCGTGCGCGGGTCTGGTTGAGGCGGGCGTAGATGGCCGACAGCGCGTCGACCACGCGGGTGCGCTGGGTCGCGTCGTCCACCCGCAGTGTCGCCATCAGCTCGGACAGCATGTCGAGTTCGCCGGCCATGCCCTGCATGGCCTCGATGGCGTCGGCCAGTTCGCGCGCACTGGCGGCCTTCTGCGCGCGTGCATCCAACTCGATCAGGCGCTGCTGGAAGGGCGCGAGTGCCTTCTCGCCGCCGAGGAACTCCCCGGTCGCCGCACCGACCCGCTCGTGCGCCTCCTGCAGCGCGGCCGTCATGGCGTCGATGGCGGCGGTATCGATGTAGCGGAAGTCGCGCAGCGTCAACAGGTGCCCACGCAGCCGGGAGACCGCGCCCAGTGCGTCGACGAACTCGCCGATGCCGTTCCATCCCTCCGGCTGCAGCCGGCCGAGCAGGGCACGGTGGTCGCGCTGCGCCTGTGCCATTGCCGTCTCGGACTGGCGCCGGATCTCCTGCACCTTCTCGTACTCGTCCAGCACCGACTCGCCGGTGCCGGCGATCTCGTGCAGCAACGTGGCCAGGCCGTCGCACTGGGCGTCGTCGATCCAGTGGTGCAGGTCGAACAGGCGTCGCGTGCCGTGCGTCAGCAGCTGGTAGCGCTGCGCGGACACGTCCGGTCGTTCGATTTCGCGGGCCAGGTCGAACAGGTTCGAGACCGCGCGCACCAGTTCGGCGTTGCCGAGCTTCGCCATGAACGAGGTGCCCGCCGGGCGCGTTGCAGCGAACTCGTCGGAACTGAAGGGCGTCTGCCATACCTGCATCGGGTGGACGCGAGTGGGGTCGTCGTTCTCGGCGCGGAACAGCACCATGCGCCCGTCGTGCAGGCGCGCATAGCCGTGCGCGAGCACCGGCGGCTGCAGGCGGCGCTGCACCAGGTTGTAGACGAGCAGGGCGGCCTGGCCGGTCTCGCGCTCGTAGAAGACGTACATCACGTCTTCGCCGTTCGGCGAACGGATCGTGCGCTTGTACTGCATGTGCTGCACGGCGGCGTCGAAGGCCTTGTGTTCGCCGTTCTGCAGGTAGTAGCCGCCCGGGAAGATGATGCCGTGGTCCTCGGGCAGCTGGATGCAGGCCTGCACGATGGCATCCAGCCGGGTCGCCTTGCCGGTCTGCGTGTTGTAGACCAGTCCGCGCCACGTGCTTTCGCGGTACGGCAGCACCTTGAGCAGGATCAGCGAGCCCACGCGCGCGAACTCGATGTGCGCGTCGTCCAGCGACTGCGTGCGGTCCTCGACCGGTTCGCTGTAGACGCCCGCGCCGGTCTCCGTGTTGTTCTCCACCTTCAGCGTCAGGTCGCCGCCGATGGTCTCGACGAACAGGGTGTCGAGGATGTTCAGGTGCGGGTGGCGGCCGCTGACTTCCATGTCCTTGGTCGCCCGCGTCCATTCGAAATCGAACGGGGGCGGCAGCACGATGTCGCGCTCGCCGCGCGCATCGAGGTAGTTCACCTCGCCCTCGGCCGTAAGCGTCC
>CAMLKR010000128.1 GCA_946480565.1 uncultured Arenimonas sp.
ACTGCTTGGCCAGCCGCGATTCGACCGTGATCTCGATGGTCACTTCGTCGCTGACCGCCGGCGCGTAGCCGCCGACGCCGAAATCGCTGCGCTTGATGACGGTGCGGGCGTCGAAGCCGGCGGCCGGGGTCTTGGCCATCGGATGTTCGCCGACCTTGTTGACGGTCACGTCCAGAACGACCGGGCGAGTGATGCCGTGGATGGTCAGGTCGCCGGCGACCTTCAGCTGCCCCTCGCCCGCCGCGGTGACGCCGGTGCTGACGAAGGTGGCGGTGGGGTACTTCTCCGCGTCGAAGAAGTCGGCGCTCAGCAGGTGCGTGTCCAGCTTCTCGACGCCGGTGCTGATGCTCGCCACCGGGATGGTGACCTTCACCGACGACTGGGTCGGGTCCGCGGGATCGAACAGGAATTCGCTTTCGATGGCGTCGAAGCGGCCGGTGATGTTGGAGAAGCCAAAGTGGCTGTAGGTGAACTCCACCTGGGTATGGGTGGGGTCGATGGTGTAGGTGTCGGCGGCCTGGGCGCCGAAGGTGGCGAGGGCGAGCAGGCTGGCGAGGGCAAGGCGCTTGAACATGGGTGGGCTCCGGGTGGGTGTCGGCCCTGCGGCGGACGGGTCGGGTGGCGTCGCAGCGCCGGCGGCGGAAGGACCGGGCCGGGGCGCGGATCCTGGGTGCGGGCCAGTTTAGGCAGCCGGGGTGTCGCCGACAGCCCGACCAGCAAAACGTATCGTTGCGACGACCGGATCGGGCCCCTGCCCCCGTGAATTCCATGCGAACGCGCCCTTCGCCGGCGCGTCCCGGCCCGCCGACCGGCGCGCCGCCCCCCGCAACGGAGTTCCGCATGAACCGTTCGTCCCTGTTCCTGGCCCTGCTGGCCACCGGCCTGGCCGCCCCCGCCCTCGCCGCCAAGCCCGATCCCGTGCTCGCGCCCGCCGCCGTCACCATCGAGGAGGTCGGCGATGCCGGCAGCTTCGGCAAGAACGTGAAATGGCTGGGCCTGGCCTCCGGCTTCGTGCAGCTGCTCGACACCTGCACGCCGGCGCCGGGCGACCCCGCGCCCCTTAACTGCATCGAGGTCAACCCGGCCCCCGCCGTCACCACCTTCAACCTGGGAAATCTCGACAGCGTCACCCTGCCCGGCCGCAGCACCGAGACCCTGATCTGCCACTGGCAGACGCCGATCGTCAGCTACAGCGCGGCCAACACCACCGCGTCCAGCTCGGTCTTCCAGCTGCGCGTGACCCCCGTCTACCGCATCCAGAGCGAAGTGCTGAACGACCCCGCCCTGATCGACCCGACCACCGGCCTGCCCTTCGGCGGCGCGCTGGAACTGGCGCTGACCTCGATCAACCTGTCGTCGCAGATGGCGCCCGGCGATTTCGAGTTCGAAACCATCACCGGCACCCGCATGTGCATCGGCGGCCTAGTCAGCAAGGAAAGCCTTGTCGGTACCTATGGCCTGACCCCGGCGCAGGCGACCCGTTTCTTCCGTCGCCCGATCACCATCAGCCTGGGCATCCGCGGCCAGTCGCGCCTGGTCGACGGCGCCACGATCAACGTCGGCACCCGCTTCGTCGGCGACTGATCGGCCGGCAGTGGCACCGCGGCCTCGCGGTGCCGCTGCTGTTCCGGCTACCCTGCGCGGGATGGCCGCCCCCCCCGCTTCCTGCTGGTTCCTGCACGACGGCGCCGCCGGCCACCGGCAGCAGGCCCGCGCGCTGGCGACGGCGCTGTCTCCCGGGCCGGCCGAGTTCCTGCTGAAGGCGCGCCCGCCCTGGTCGTGGCTGGCGCCGCGACGGCTGCCGCGGGATCGCGCGGCCTTCGGGGCGGATTTCGCGGCCTCGCTGGCCGCGCCGCCGGCCCTGGCCATCGGCTGCGGACGCCGCGCCGCGCTGGCGACCCGCCAGCTTCGCGAGCGCGGCAGCCGGGTGGTGCAGGTCCTGCATCCGCGCCTGGACCCCTCGCTGTGGGACCTCGTGGTCGCGCCCGAACACGACGGCCAGACGGGCGCCAACGTCATCACGCTCTGCGGCAGCCTGCACCCGGTCGACGGCAGCTGGCTGGCCGACGCACGCGCGCAGTTCGCCCAGTTCGCGGCCCTGCCGGCGCCGCGCACCGTGGTGCTGCTGGGCGGGCCCACGCCGGCGGTGCGCTTCGACCGCGGCGCCTTCGAGGTGATGGCGGCCAAGCTGGAGCACTGGCTGGCGACCGAGGGCGGCAGCCTGATCGTGCTCGGTTCGCGGCGCACGCCCGACCTGATCGCGGTGCTGGCGCGCAGCTACTGGGCCGACACGCCCGGCCTGCGCTGGTTCGGCCCCGTGGACGGCGAAAATCCCTATGCCGGCGCGCTGGCCTGGGCCGACCGCTTCGTGGTGTCGCCGGACTCGGTGAACATGGTCTCGGAAGCCTGCGCCACCGAGGTCCCGGTCTACGTGGCCGAACCCGGGCGCGCCACCGGCCGGGTCCGCGCCTACCTTGACGAGCTGCTGCGCCGCGGCCGCATCCGCGCCCAGGGCCGGCATCCGGAGTCCTTCCCGGTCGAGCCGCTGCGCGAAACCGCCCGCGTCGCGGCGCTGGTGCGCGAAAGGCTTGGTTTTTAGACGCGGATAAACGCGGATAAGAGCAGATCAAACTTGGGGAATGCGCAGGTTTCGCCCGGGGTTGTTCTGCAGTTCTCACTCGATCCGCGTCAATCCGTGTTCATCCGCTTTGATCCGCGTCCAGAAATGCCAGGTCCATCCCGGCGCAGGCCGCCCGGATCACGGCGCGCGCGGCATCGAGCGCGGGATCGGGGGGCACCAGCCGCGGCCGCTGGTCGAGGGTGCAGTCCAGGCCGAGACCCAGCATCAGCGCATGGGCCTGCAGCAGGGCGTCCACGGTGGCCTGCGCCAGCACGCCGGCCTGTCCCAGCGCCCGCAGCAGCCCCGGCGTGTCGCGCGGCGCCAGCAGCCGCGGCGATGCGCCCGCGTGCTGCAGCACCAGCGCCTGCAGCAGGAACTCCAGGTCCACCAGGCCGCCCTCGCCCTGCTTGAGGTCGAAGCGCAGGGCATGGCTGCGGTCGAGTTCGGCGCGCATGCGCCGGCGCATCGCCCGCACGTCCTCGCGGATGGCCTGCGCTTCGCGCGGCGCCACCAGCGTGCGTGCGCGGATGGCCTCGAAGGCCGCGGCCACCGCAGCCGCGCCGGCGATCGGCCGCGCCCGCACCAGGGCCTGGCGCTCCCAGGTCCAGGCGCGCAGGTGCTGGTAGTCGGCGAAACTTTCCAGACTCGACACCAGCATGCCCTTGGCCCCGTCGGGACGCAGGCGCACGTCGATCTCATAGAGCTTGCCGGCGCCGGTGACGGAGCCGAGCAGGCTGACCAGGCGCTGGGCCAGGCGCGCGAAATAGCGGCCCGCGTCGAGCGGTCGTGCACCGTCCGAGGTGGCGTCGGGCGCGGCGTCGTGCAGGAAGACCAGGTCCAGGTCGGAGCCGAAACCCAGTTCGTGCCCGCCCAGGCTGCCGTAGCCCAGCACCGCCAGTCCGGCGCCCGGCACGCGGCCGTGCGCGGCGGCGATGTCGGCCTCGGCCAGGGCCAGGGTCGCCGCCAGCAGTGATTGCGCCAGCGCCGCCAGCCGGCGCGCGGCGTCCACCGGCGGCAGGCGCTGTCCCAGGGTCGCCAGCGCGATCCGGAAGCCGATCGCCTGGCGCAGCTCGTTCAAGGCGTTCAGCGCGGCCTCGGTGTCGCCCGGCGCCAGCGGCGCCAGCGCGTCGGCGACCAGCGCGTCGAACTCCGGTTCTTCCGGCACGGGGCCGGCGGCGCGCGAGTCGAGCAGTTCGTCCAGCAGCAGTGGATGTGCGGCCAGGCGTTCGGACAGCAGGGCGCTGCGCGCGGTGACGTCGGCCAGGCGTGCCAGGGCCGCCGGCTGTTCTTCCAGCAGCGCGAGATAGCTGGTGCGTCGCGTGATCGCCTGCAGCAGGGCCAGGCCGCGCGGCAGCGAGGCGTCCGGGGCCTGGCTGCGCGCGGCGGCCTCCACCAGCTGCGGCAGCACGTTGTCCAGCCGCTGGCGGCCGCGGGCGGACAGTGCGCGCACCGCCGGCGTGCGCGCGAAGTCGCGCAGCGCGGCGTCCTGGCCGGCGGCGTCGGTGAAGCCGGCGTCGGCGAGCACCGCGGCGTCGCCACCGTCGGGCAGGGCGCGCCAGTACTGCTCGATCGCGCCGGCGTGGCCGCGGCGGCGGCGGCGCGCCTCCAGCAGGCCCGAGAACTCCTCGGCCACCACGCTGCGGTGCGCATCCAGCGCGGAGAACATCGCCGCTTCGTCGGGAAAATCCAGCGCCAGCGCGATGCGGCGCCGCGCCAGCGGATCGTCCGGCAGCGCGTGCACCTGCTGGTCGCCGATCATCTGCACCCGGTTCTCGAGCCGGCGCAGGAAGCGGTACGCCGCCGCCAGGCGCTCGGCCGTGCTGCCGGCGATGTGTCCTGCGGCCGCCAGCGCGGACAGCGCCGGCAGCAGCGAGCGATGCCGCAGCGCCGGTTCGCGGCCGGCGCGGATCAGCTGCAGCGCCTGCACCAGGAACTCGACCTCTCGGATGCCGCCCGGCCCCAGCTTCAGATCCTCGGCCAGTTCGCGGCGCTGCACTTCGGCGGCGATCAGCGCCTTCATCTCGCGCAGACCGTCGAGCGCGCTGTAGTCGAGGTAGCGCCGGTACACGAAGGGCCGCAGTGTCTCGAGCAGGCGCTCGCCCGCGGCGATGTCGCCGGCCACGGGCCGCGCCTTGACCCAGGCGTAACGCTCCCAGTCGCGGCCCTCGCGCTGGTAGTACTGCTCCATCGCGCCGAAGCTCAGCGCCAGCCGGCCGCTGGCGCCGAAGGGCCGCAGGCGCAGGTCCACGCGATGGCAGAAGCCGTCGGCGGTGACGTCGCCCAGCAGCTGGGCCAGCCGCTGGCCCAGGCGCGTGAACCAGGCCTCGGCGTCGAGCCCGCGGGCGCCATCGCTCTCGCCGTGTTCGGGGAAGGCGTAGACCAGGTCCACGTCGGAACTGAAGTTGAGCTCGTCTCCGCCCAGCTTCCCCAGGCCGAACACCACCAGCGACTGCGGCTCGCCGGCCGCGTTGCGAACCACGCCGTGGCGTTCCGCCAGCGAGGCCGACAGCGCCGCCACACCCGCCTGCAGGGCCTGGTCGGCGATGCGGCTGCTGCCGGCGAGCGTGGCGTCGACGTCGTCGAGCCCGCGCAGATCGCGCCAGACCAGGCGCGTCGATTCGGCCGCGCGCCAGCGCCGCAAGCGCGCCGGCCAGTCGGCCTCCTGGCCGGGCTCGAGCGCCAGCGGTGCCGGCGGACCGTCGAGTGACTCCAGCAGTTCGGGCTGCCGGCACAGGGTGTCGATGGCGAAGTCGCTGCACCGGGCCAGCTTCGCCAGCGCTTCGCGCCGCAGCGGATCGGACAGCGCCGATGGCGCACGCTCCGAAAGGCGCGCGAGCGCACGTTCGACCAGGGCGGTCAGCGCGGGATCAGGCGACGCGTAGGGCGGCATGGCGGGATTGTGTCACTGGCCGGGCGACGGCGCCTCGATCACCTCGAAGTGGGTGATCCGGAATCCCAGGGCGCTGCGCTGTCCGTGCAGGCGCACCCGGAGCATGGGCTCCCGGTGGCGTCGGTGGAAAGCGGCCGAGGTGCACAGATGCTGGCCCATCAGCACGTAAAGCGGCCCGCCGTGCAGCCGGTGGTCGCAGGATCGCTTCCTGAAGCTCGCCTCGTTCCGCATCAGCGCATCGATGTGGTGGAGCTCGCCGAAGGCCGCGGCATGCGCCCAGGGCAGGCTCTTGGCGATGACGGGATAGGCCATCGCACCCAGCAGCACGGTGGCGCCGATGGCCATGATCGCTGCCGACGCAGGGTTGGCGGCGGTCGTCGCCGTTCCATTGATCTGGCCCGCCGCGAACAGCGCCGCCGATACGACGAAGCCGACAAGCAGCGCCAGGCCCATGCCCACCGGACCGGCCAGCCATTCCACGGGCACGACGTCCACCCAGATGCCGTGTGCGCACAGCAGCAGCATCAGGAAAAAACAAACGTAGGTCAGCTTGACGACACCGGCAGGCTTGCGGGTGCCGAACAGCAGTTCGTTGAAGTCGTGCTTCTTCATGCCCTGACCACATCGGCCACGCCGGAAAAAAAGAAAGCCCGCAGCGCGATGCAGCTGCGGGCTTTCAGCTCCCTCCCCCACGTCGGAAGCGCTGGCATCGTGGCCCGGTGCCGGAACGCTTGCACGTTGCACTGCACCATGTACCGGGCAGTACAGGAATCAGACCACCAGCCAGGTCACCAGGCCCAGGAAACTGCCCATGCTGACCACGTCGGTCATGGTGGTCAGGAAGATGCTGGAGGCGGTCGCCGGGTCGGCGCCCAGGCGCTTGAGGATCAGCGGGATGGTCGCGCCCGACAGGCCGGCGATCATGCAGCTGAGGGCCATCGCCGCCATCGTGATCAGGCCCAGCACCAGGCCGTCGGAACCACCGTCGCGCGACACCACCCAGTACATGGCCGCGCCCGCGATGGCGCCGGTGACCAGGCCGTTGAGCAGGCCCAGCAGGCCCTCCTTGCCGACGATGGCGGCGATGCGCGTGGAGCGCAGTTCGCCCAGGGTCATGCCGCGCAGCATCACCGCCAGCGCCTGGCAGCCCAGGTTGCCGCTCTGCCCGCCCAGCACCGGCAGGAACACCGCCAGCACCACCACCTTGTTGATGGTGTCCTCGAAATAACCCACCACCGCCGCCGCCACGAACACCGTCAGCAGGTT
>CAMLKR010000129.1 GCA_946480565.1 uncultured Arenimonas sp.
AGCTCGAGGACGCCGGCCTGGTGATCAGCGCCAAGTCCATGGACGACCTGCTGGTCGAGATGGTCGAACTGCCGAACCATCCCTGGTTCGTGGCCTGCCAGGCGCACCCGGAGTTCCTGTCCACGCCGCGCGACGGCCACCCGCTGTTCATCGGTTTCATCCGCGCCGCCCGCGAGCACAAGGCCGGCGGCCGGCTTCTGAAGGAGGCGAGCGCCTGATGGACCTCTGCGGTTTCAAGGTTGGCCTGGACCAGCCCTTCTTCCTGATCGCCGGTCCCTGCGTGATCGAGTCCGAGCAGCTGCAGCTCGACGTCGCCGGGCAGCTGAAGGAAATCACCGGCAGGCTCGGCATCAACTTCGTCTTCAAGTCCAGCTTCGACAAGGCCAACCGCACCTCGGGCACCAGCTTCCGCGGCCCGGGCCTGGAAGCCGGCCTGAAGGTTCTGGCCGAAGTGAAGCGCCAGCTCGGCGTGCCCGTGCTCACCGACGTGCATGAATACACCCCGATGGACGAAGTGGCCTCGGTGGTGGACGTGTTGCAGACTCCCGCCTTCCTGTGCCGCCAGACCGACTTCATCCAGAAGGTCGCCAGCGCCGGCAAGCCGGTGAACATCAAGAAGGGCCAGTTCCTGTCGCCCTGGGAGATGAAGCACGTCACCGACAAGGCGCGCGCCACCGGCAACCAGCAGATCATGGCCTGCGAGCGCGGCGCCAGCTTCGGCTACAACAATCTCGTATCCGACATGCGTTCGCTCAGCGTGATGCGCGACACCGGCTGCCCGGTGGTCTTCGACGCCACGCATTCGGTGCAGCTGCCCGGCGGCGCCGGCGGCAAGTCCGGCGGCCAGCGCGAGTTCGTGCCGGTGCTGTCGCGCGCGGCCATGGCCGTGGGCATCAGCGGCATCTTCATGGAAACCCATCCGGATCCGGACAAGGCGCTCAGCGACGGCCCCAACGCCTGGCCGCTGCCGAGGATGGAAGCGCTGCTGTCCACGCTGCTCGAGCTCGACCGCATCTCCAAGAAGAATGGTTTTCTCGAATCCACCGTCTAAGAAAGCGAACCGATGACCACGATCAGCAAAGTCCACGCCCGCGAGATCCTCGACAGCCGCGGCAATCCCACCCTCGAGGCGGAAGTCACGCTCGCCGACGGCAGCTTCGGCCGCGCGATGGTGCCCTCGGGCGCGTCCACCGGCACCAAGGAAGCGGTGGAGCTGCGCGACGGCGACAAGAGCCGCTACCTGGGCAAGGGCGTGAAGAAGGCCGTCGCCAACGTCAACACGACCATTGCCGAGGCGCTCAAGGGCTTCGACGGCGCCGACCAGGCGGGCCTGGACAAGAAGCTGATCAACCTCGACGGCACCGAGAACAAGGGCCGCCTGGGCGCCAACGCGCTGCTGGGCGTGTCCCTGGCCAATGCCCATGCGGTGGCCGCCTCGAAGCGCCAGCCGCTTTGGGCGCACCTGGCCGCGGGCCGCGAGGCCGTGCTGCCGGTGCCGATGATGAACATCATCAACGGCGGTGCGCACGCCGACAACAACGTGGACATGCAGGAGTTCATGGTGCTGCCGGTGGGCTGCGACAGCTTCGCCGAGGCGCTGCGCTGCGGCACCGAGGTCTTCCACTCGCTCAAGTCCGTGCTCAAGGGCAGGGGGCTGGGCACCGCGGTCGGCGACGAGGGCGGTTTCGCGCCGGACCTGAAGTCGAACGAGGAAGCGATCGAAGTGATCCTCGAGGCCATCGGCAAGGCCGGCTACAGGGCTGGCGAAGACGTGCTGCTGGGCCTGGACGTGGCCAGCTCCGAGTTCTTCGAGAACGGCAAGTACAACCTGGTGGGCGAGGGCAAGCGCCTGACGTCCGAGCAGTTCGTCGATTTCCTGGCCGGGTGGAGCGCGCAGTACCCGATCATCACCATCGAGGATGGCATGGCCGAGAACGACTGGGCCGGCTGGAAGCTTCTTACCGAGCGGCTGGCGAGCAAGGTGCAGCTGGTCGGCGACGACCTGTTCGTGACCAATCCGAAGATCTTCAAGGACGGCATCGACCAGCGGGTCGCCAACGCCATCCTGATCAAGGTCAACCAGATCGGCACGCTCACCGAGACGCTGGAAGCCATCGCGATGGCCGACGCCAACCGCTACGCCGCCATCGTCTCGCACCGATCGGGCGAGACCGAGGACACCACCATCGCCGACATCTCGGTGGCCACCACCGCCACCCAGATCAAGACCGGTTCGCTCTGCCGCAGCGACCGCGTGGCCAAGTACAACCAGCTGCTGCGCATCGAGGAGGCGCTGGGCGCCAAGGCGCGCTACGCCGGCCGCGACGCCTTCGTCAGCCTCAAGCGCTGAGCCCGCGCCCTTGCGCCGCTGGTGGGTCCTCGCCCTCTTGCTGCTGGTCCTCGTGGCCCTGCAGGCGAAGCTGTGGTGGGGCGAGGGTGGCCTGGGCGAGGCGCGCGAGCTGCAGGCGCGGGTGGGCGAGCAGCGCAGCGAGAACGCGCGCCTGCAGCAGCGCAACGATGCGCTGGAGGCCGAGGTCGAGGACCTCAAGTCCGGCGAGGCCGCGGTCGAGGACCGCGCACGCAGCGAGCTGGGCATGATCAAGCCCGGCGAGACCTTCTACCGGGTGGTCGAGCCCGAGGCGGCGCGCAAGCCCCGGGCCGGCGACGCCGACGCCCCGGAGCCGGCGCAGTGACCTGGGCCGTCGTGCCGGCCGCGGGCCAGGGACGCCGGTTCGGCGGCGAGACCCCCAAGCAGTACCTCGCGCTGGCCGGCCGCCCGCTGATCGAGCACAGCCTGCGGGCGGTGCTCTCGCACGATGATGTCGACGGCGTCATGGTCGCTTTGGCGGCGGATGACCCCTGGTGGCCGGGCTGGCGCGAACTCGGCGGCAAGCCGGTGCTGACCTGCGTCGGCGGCGGCGAGCGCGCCGATTCGGTGCTGGCCGGCCTGCAGGCGCTGCCCGCGACCGTGGACGAGGACCAGTGGGTGCTGGTGCATGACGCCGCGCGCCCCTGCCTGCGCGCCGAAGACCTGGCGCGCCTGCTGGTGATCGGCCAGGCGCATCCGGTGGGCGCGCTGCTCGCCGCGCCGGTGCGCGACACGCTCAAGCGCGCCGACGCCACCGGCCACAGCCAGGCCACCGAGCCGCGCGAAGGCCTGTGGCGCGCCCTGACGCCCCAGTTGTTCCGCCGCGGCGGCCTGACCCGCGCGCTGCTGGCGGCGCTTCGTTCCGGCGTCCGGGCCACCGACGAGGCGATGGCGATGGAGCGCCTGGGGCTGCGGCCCTGCCTGGTCGAAGGTCGCGAGGACAACCTCAAGGTCACCACGCCCGCCGACCTGGCGCTGGCGGAGTTCCTGCTCGCGCGCGCCTCGACATAGGGACAGAACGATGAGCCACGACTTCCGGATCGGCCAGGGTTACGACGTGCATGCCTTCGGCGAGGGCGACCACGTGGTGATGGGCGGCGTGCACATCCCGCACGACCGCGGCGTGCTGGCCCACTCCGACGGCGACGTCGTGATCCACGCGCTCTGCGACGCCCTGCTGGGCGCATTGGCGCTGGGCGACATCGGCGTGCATTTCCCGCCCTCCGATCCGCGCTGGAAGGGGGCCGACAGCCGCGTCTTCCTGCGCCATTGCCAAAACCTGCTGGCGGAGCGCGGCTGGCGCCTGGGAAATGCCGACATCACCGTGGTCTGCGAACGGCCGAAGGTGGCGGCGCATGCGGCGGCGATGCGGGCGAACCTGGCCGCCGACCTCGGCGTCGCGCCCGACGCGGTCAGCGTCAAGGCCACAACCTCCGAGAAACTCGGTTTCACCGGCCGTGCCGAAGGCCTGGCGGCGATGGCCGTGGCCCTGCTGGTGCGCGCGTGAGCGGCCCGCGGGCGTTCGGCCCGCCGGTGCTGCAGGCGGTGTTCCGCAGCCGGCCCGAGGATTTCCAGGTCGAGGAGATGGATGGTTTCGAACCGGCCGGGCAGGGCGAACACCTGCTGCTGACGGTCGAGAAGCGCGGCATGAACACCGCGCACGCCGCCAAACGCATCGCCCGCTGGGCCGGCATTCCCGAGATGGGCGTCGGCTACGCCGGCATGAAGGACCGCCACGCCGTCACGCGGCAGCGGTTCTCGGTGCATTTGCCCAAGCGCGTGGCGCCCGACCTGGACGGCCTGGTTTCCGACGACCTGCGCGTGCTGGCGTCGGTCTGGCACAACCGCAAGCTGCCGCGCGGAGCGCTGAAGGGGAACCGCTTCGTGCTGGTGCTGCGCGAGGTCGCGGGCGAACGCGACGCGGTCGAGGCCCGGCTGCGCGCGATCGCCGCGGCCGGCCTGCCCAACTACTTCGGCGACCAGCGCTTCGGCCGCGACGGCGACAACGTCGAGTCGGCGCGCCGCATGTTCGCCGGTCAGCGGGTGCACCGGGACCAGAGGTCGATCTATCTTTCCGCCGCCCGCTCCGAACTGTTCAACGCGGTGCTGTCGGCGCGGGTCGCGGACGGCAGCTGGGCCGCCGGCGCCGAGGGCGAGGTGTGGATGCTGGACGGTACCCAGAGCGTGTTCGGCCCCGAGCCGGACGGCGCGGCCCTGGCCGGACGCGCCGCGCGCCAGGACATCCACCCCACCGGTCCGATGTGGGGCCTGGGCGAACTGCGCCCGACCGGGGCCGTGCGCGCGCTCGAGCTGGCTGCCGTCGAGCCCTTCGGCGACCTGCGGGCGGGCCTGGAGGCGGCGGGGCTGAAGCAGGAGCGTCGGGCCCTGCGCGTGCGGGTCGAGGGCCTGGCCTGGGCCTGGCCGGAACCGGGTTGCCTGCAGCTGGAATTCGGGCTGCCGCCGGGAGCGTATGCGACCGGCCTGCTGGCGGAAATCGGCGAGGTCCGGGAGGCCCGGCCGGGGGCGTGAAATGGCAGATCCGGCACTTGCGGCCGGCGGGGGCGGGAGTAGGCTGATCGCGCGGTTGTCCTTTCCTGAGGAGGTCGCCATGAACACCGCCCGCAAGTGTTTCAGCCTTGTCGTCGCCAGCCTGCTGCTCGCCGGCTGTGCCAGCACCGGAACGGCCGACCTGGCCGCCCGGCCCAGCGCCCGGGACCCGGGTTTCGACTATGACCGCGACTACATGATGGCCGTCGAGAAGGCGTCCAAGAGTGCGGGCGTGGACGTGGTCTGGGTCAACCCGCCGCGCAACCGCGACCGCGACGACAAGTAGTCAGGCCGACGGACCCTGCTCGCCCGCCCGGCGGCGGGCGAGCAGCACGAGCACGGCCCCGGTGCCGCCCATCGCCTCCGGCGCGGAGGCGAAGGCCAGCACGTCCGCACGCTGCCGCAGCATCCGGTCCACCAGGGCCTTGAGCACCGAGCCGCCCTCGGCGGCGCGCAACCCCTTGCCGTGGATGATGCGCACGCAGGCCAGGCCCTCGGCCCGCGATTGCGCCAGGAACTCGCGCAGCCACCGTTCGGCCTCGGGCGCCCGCAGCTGGTGCAGGTCGAGTTCGCCGCCGACGCTGTACTGACCGCGGCGCAGCGCCTTGAGCACCTTTTCCGGGACTTCGTCGCGCCGGTAGGCCAGGGCTTCGGCGGCGTCGATGGTCGCCTCCATCCAGCTCAGCGTGCGCGACTGCGCCAGCGCCTCGGCCTCGTCCCGGGCCTGCATGCGCGGCTCCGGCGCGGGCCGCGGGCGCTCCGGCGGCGCCGGCGCCGGATCCAGCGGCCGCACGTCGCCGATCGCCTCGCGGAACAGGGCGGCATCCTCGGTGGTGACCGCCGGCGGTTTTTTCTTCATCCGCGAAGCCTAACCCGACAGCGGTGACCGGGAGGTGGCCGCGCGGGCGGGCGCATCCGTTATCATGGCCTCCTTTCCGCGGGACCCCTGATGCGCGTACTGGTGAGCAATGACGATGGCGTGGAAGCCCCCGGCATCCGCGTCCTGGCCGAGGGGCTGCGCGCCGCCGGCCACGAAGTGACGGTGGTGGCGCCCGACCGGGACCGTTCCGGCGCCAGCAACTCCCTGACCCTGGATTCCCCGATCCGCGTGCGCGAGATCGGCGAGCGCATCTGGCGCGTCGGCGGCACCCCGACCGACTGCGTGCACCTGGCCCTGACCGGCCTGCTGGCCGAGGATCCGGACATCGTCGTCTCCGGCATCAACAGCGCCGCCAACCTGGGCGACGACGTCATCTATTCGGGCACCGTGGCCGCGGCGATGGAAGGCCGCTTCCTGGGCCTGCCGGCGATCGCGATGTCCCTGGTCACCCACGAATCCTCGGCCCGCCACTACGACACCGCCGCCCGCGCCGCGCTGGAGATCACCGCGCGCCTGCTGGTGGACCCGCTGCCGGCCGACACCATCCTCAACGTCAACGTGCCCGACCTGCCCTGGGACGCCGTGCGCGGCTACGAGGTCACGCGCCTGGGCCACCGGCACCGGGCCGAGGCCTGCATCGAGCAGGTGGACCCGCGCGGCCGGCCGCTGTGGTGGATCGGCCCGGCCGGTCCCGAACAGGACGCCGGCCCCGGCACCGACTTCCACGCGGTGCGCACCGGCCACATCTCGATCACCCCGATCCACGTCGACCTGACCCGCTACCAGGCCCTGGAAAAGGTCGCCAGCTGGGTCGGCGGCCTCGGCGAAGGACTGAAGTCTCCGGCATGACGCCCCGTTTCCACATCCAGCCGGCCAGCCAGGGCCAGGGCATGACCTCGCAGCGCGCCCGCGACCGCATGATCGAGCGCCTGCGCGCCGAAGGCGGCATCGGCGACGAGCGCGT